>NZ_LT963352.1:4522500-4817500 GCF_900236475.1 Streptomyces chartreusis NRRL 3882 | reverse complement strand
CGGCGTTTCCAAAATCGAAGCCAGTGCGGAGTCGATCAGGTCGTCGAGTCCCAATTCGAATTGAATTCGGGCACGCCGAAATCAACCCCGTTGGGAGCGATCTTGCTAGTGGTTGGGTGCCGCTCGTGCGGCGGAAGCGCTGTCGCAGAACCGTTACGGCTCCGCGGCAACCCGAAGAACTTTACGGATCGGGAAGGGGGGTGTCAAGCGGCCCCTGTCAAGATCTTTGATGCGGGCGTCAGTCCAGGTCGGAGAGGCGGCCGCCGGCGTCCGGCTGGGCGTCTTCCACCCGGCGCAGGAGCCGGGTGAGGACCTCGCCGAGTGCGCTGCGCTCCTCCGGGGAGAGGTCCTGGAGCAGATCCTCCTCGAAGACCGTCGCCAGGCGCATCGCCTCCAGCCACTTCTCACGACCTCCGTTGGTGAGCTCCACGATGACGCGGACCCTGTTGGACTCGTCCCGCTCCCGGGTGACCAGTCCTTCGCCGACCATGCGGTCGATCCGGTGGGTCATGGCGGCCGGGGTCAGACCGAGGCGCTTCGCGAGGTCGCTCGGGCCCAGACGGTAGGGGGCCCCGGAGAGGACGAGGGCCTTCAGGACCTCCCACTCGGCGTTGCTGATGCCGAGGGCCGCGGTCTGACGGCCGTAGGCGACGTTCATGCGGCGGTTCAGGCGGGACAGGGCCGAGACGATCTGCTCCACCTGGGGGTCGAGGTCCTGGAACTCGCGCTGGTACGCCGCGATCTGCTCTTCGAGGGTCGGCTCGCTGGGGCCGGGGGTGTCGCCCATGGGGGGAGTATCGCACGCTCGTTCTTTGCCTTGAAGTCCTTGGATATGTACTCTTTAGCTTCGAACTTTAGTTTCGAAGTCTTCACTCCTAACTTGTGAGAGAGGTGAACGTGACCAGGGCGATGGGCGCAGCGATGCGCCGGATCCACGTGGGCAACGCACTCAGCGCGTTCGGGCTCGGCTTCACCGTCCCCTATCTGTACGTCTACGTGGCGCAGGTGCGGGGACTGGGAGCCATGACGGCGGGTCTCGTACTCGCCGTTTTCGCTGTGGCGGCGCTGGTCGTGCTGCCGTTCGCCGGGCGGGCCATCGTCCGGCGTGGCCCGCTGCCGGTGCTGCTCACCGCCCTGGTCGCCGCCGCCGTCGGTGCGCTGGGTCTGGGGCTGGCGAGCAACGCCGCGGCGGTGCTGTCGGCGGCTGCCGTGCTGGGGGCCGGTCAGGCCGTGACGCAGCCGGCGCTGGCGACGATGATCGTGGACAGCTCGACGGCGGATACGCGCTCGCGCGCCTTCGCCATGCAGTTCTTCCTCCAGAACCTCGGGCTCGGGGTGGGTGGCCTCATCGGTGGTCACCTCGTCGACACGTCGAGCGCTGCCTCCTTCACGCTGCTCTTCGCTATCGAGGCGGCGATGTTCCTGCTGCTGGTCGTGGTGATGACGACGGTGCGGCTGCCGCACGCGCCGCGGATCGAGGCCGCGCCCGTGGCGTCGGGGCGGGGCAGCTGGAAGCAGTTGCTGGGCAACCGGGCCATGGTGCAGTTGTGCGTGCTGGGCTTCGTGTTGTTCTTCGCCTGCTACGGGCAGTTCGAATCGGGACTGAGCGCGTACGGGGTCGAGGCGGCCGGGATATCGACGTCGGCGCTGGGGACCGCCCTGGCGGCGAACACGCTGGTGATCGTCGTGGCGCAGTTCGCCGTGCTGCGGTTCGTGGAGCGGCGCAGGCGGTCGCGGGTGATCGCCGTCGTGGGGTTGATCTGGGCCGTGGCGTGGGCCGTGGCCGGGTACGCGGGGCTCGGGCACGGGAGCCAGGAGATGGCGACGGCCGCGTTCGTCTCGACGTACGCCCTGTTCGGGCTGGGTGAGGCGATGCTGTCGCCGACGGTCGCCCCGCTGGTCGCCGATCTGGCGCCGGAGGGGATGGCCGGGCAGTACAACTCCGCGTTCGCCCTGGTCAAGCAGCTCGCGCTGGCCGTCGGGCCGGCGGTGGGCGGGCCGCTGGGGGCCTCGCTGCACGCGCCGTACATCGTGGCGTTCCTGCTGTTCTCGCTGGGGATCAGCTTCCTGGCGGTGCGGCTGGGGCGGCAGCTCACGGAGGTGCAGGATCAGCCGTGGCTCGCGAAGAGCCGGGTCGTGGCGCGGGGTGGGGCGCCCGTTTCCGCGGACGTCTGATCCCCGCCCCTGCCCTTCCCCACCTGTGCAGGCCCCGCTTCCGCCTCCCTTGCGTCTACGGCGCCTGCGTGCGCGGTAGTGCGAACTCGCACCACACCGCCTTGCCGCCGCCCGGGGTCCGGCGGCAGCCCCAGTTCGACGCGATCGTGGCGACGATGGCGATGCCCCGGCCCGATTCGTCGCCCGGTTCCGCGCGGCGGCGCCTGGGGAGATGGTCGTCGCCGTCGGTGACCTCGATGATCAGGCGGCGGTCGGTGCGGCGCAGGCGCAGGCGCATCGGCGGGGTGCCGTGCTGGAGGGAGTTGGCGACCAGTTCGCTGGTGGCCAGGACGCCCAGGTCGTGCAGATCGGCGGGGAAGCGCCAGCTGGTCAGGACGCCGGAGGCGAAGGCACGCGCGCGTGGGGCCGCTTCCACGCCGCCCAGGAGTTCCAGGGCGGCGTTGCGGAACAGCTCGCTCTCCGGGCCCGTCCGGGCCGGGTGCTGGAGGACCAGGACGGCCACGTCGTCGTCGTGGTCGGGGGTCACGCCCGCCGAGCGGACCAGGCGGTCGCAGACGACCTGGGGTGTGCCGGTGGCGCCGGCCAGGGCGCTTTCCAGGGCGGCGATGCCCTCGTCCAGGTCGGCGTCCCGGCGCTCGACCAGGCCGTCCGTGTAGAGGACGGCCGTGGATCCGGGGCCGAGGGGGATCGAGCCGGAGGCGTGCATCCAGCCGCCGGTGCCGAGCGGCGGGCCGGTGGGTTCGTCGGCGCGCAGGACCGCGCCGTTCTCGTCGCGGACCAGGATGGGGAGGTGGCCCGCCGAGGCGTAGACCAGCTTGCCCTCGTTCGGGTCGTGGACCGCGTACGCGCAGGTGGCGATCTGGTTGGCGTCGATCTCGGCTGCCAGGCCGTCGAGGAGCTGGAGGACCTCGTGCGGGGGCAGGTCGAGGCGGGCGTAGGCGCGGACCGCCGTGCGGAGCTGGCCCATGACGGCCGCAGCGCGGACGCCGCGGCCCATGACGTCGCCGATGACGAGGGCCGTGCGGCCGCCGCCCAGGGTGATGACGTCGTACCAGTCGCCGCCGACCGCGGCCTCTGTGCCGCCGGGGTGGTACGTGGCGGCGATGCGCAGGTCGTCGGGTTCTTCGAGCTCCTGGGGGAGCAGTGACCTCTGGAGTGTCACCGCCGTTTCGCGCTGGCGGCGTTCGCTGGCGCGCAGGCGTTCGGCGGCTTCGGCGTGGTCGGTGACGTCCGTGGCGAAGACGAGGACACCGCGGCCGTCGCTGCCGCCCTTGCCGTCGCCCTGGGCGACCGGGGTGCAGGTGAAGGTGTAGCAGCGGCCGTCGGGGGCCTTGCGGGACTTGACCGTGCGGGGCTTGCCGCTGCGCTGGACCTGGTCCAGGAGGGGGAAGAGGCCGAGCGCGTCCAGTTCCGGGAGGGCCTCGCGGGCGCGTTCGCCCAGGGGGCGGACTCCGAAGGCGGTCGTGTAGGCGTCGTTGACGTAGGCGATGCGGTGGTCGGGGCCGTGGACCAGGGCGACGAGGGACGGGACGCGGTCGAGGACCTCACGCACCCGCAGTTCGTCGACGGCGGGTACGGACGGTGGCTCGTCGGTCAGCTGTTCGGTGCGGGCGGCGGGTACGGAACCTTCCCCCCGCCGGTTCGGGGAGGCCGTCTGCTCGGTCCGCGCTGCGGCGCGGCGCTGCGTTCCGGGGAGCCGGGCGCTCCAGCGCGTGAAGTTCACGAATCCTTGCCTCGTGTAGTCGTCGGCGGCCGGCACCGGAACCGGCCGGGGCCCCGGGGGCCCGCACCGGGGCGAGTGGTGGCACGCCCGCGGTGGTGGACCAGTCTGGCAGTGAGCGGACCGGACCGGCATCCGTCAGACGCCGGGCCGGCCGGTGGAGTTCCTGGGTCCGGTCAGGACGACCCCTTCGGGTTCACCGGGGGGTCTTGAGAAGGCTTTCCACCGGCCGCGAGTTCGAACTCCGCCCGGGGGTGTTCGAGTGAACCCAGGGAGACGATCTCGCGTTTGAAGAGTCCGGCCAGCGTCCATTCGGCGAGGACGCGCGCCTTGCGGTTGAAGGTGGGGACGCGGCTGAGGTGGTAGGCGCGGTGCATGAACCAGGCGGGGTAGCCCTTGAGCTTGCGTCCGTAGACGTGGGCGACGCCCTTGTGCAGGCCCAGGGAGGCGACCGAGCCGGCGTACTTGTGGGCGTACGTGGTGAGGGGTTCGCCGCGCAGGGTGTGCACGATGTTGTCGGCCAGGACCCTGGCCTGGCGGACGGCGTGCTGGGCGTTGGGGGCGCACTCCCGGCCGGGCTCGCCGGCTGTCACGTCGGGGACGGCCGCGGCGTCTCCCGCCGCCCACGCGTGCGTGGTGCCCGCGATCGTCAGCTCGGCCGTGCAGGTGAGCCGTCCGCGGCCGTTGCGGGGCAGGTCGGTGGCGGCGAGCACCGGGTGGGGTTTGACGCCGGCCGTCCAGACGACCGTACGGGTGGGGAAGCGGGCGCCGTCGCTGAGGACCGCGACCCGGTCCGCGCAGGACTCCAGGCGGGTCTGGAGGCGTACGTCGATGTTGCGGCGGCGCAGTTCGGTGACGGTGTAGCGGCCCATCTCCTCGCCGACCTCGGGCAGGATGCGGTCCGAGGCCTCGACGAGGATCCACTTCATGTCCTCGGGCTGGACGTTGTGGTAGTAGCGCGCGGCGTAGCGGGCCATGTCCTCCAGTTCGCCGAGCGCCTCCACGCCGGCGAAGCCGCCACCGACGAAGACGAAGGTGAGGGCCGCGTCGCGGATCGCGGGATCACGGGTGGAGGAGGCGATGTCCATCTGCTCGATGACGTGGTTGCGCAGGCCGATGGCCTCTTCGACGGTCTTGAAGCCGATGCCGTGGTCGGCGAGGCCGGGGATCGGCAGGGTGCGCGAGACGGAGCCGGGGGCGAGGACGAGTTCGTCGTAGGTCAGCAGCTGCCCGCCCGTGCCCTCCTCCTCGGTGGCGAGGGTGGTGACGGTGGCGGTGCGCTTCGCGTGGTCGATGGCGGTGGCTTCGCCGATGACGACACGGCAGCGGTCGAGGACGCGGCGCAGCGGTACGACGACATGGCGGGGCGAGATGGCGCCCGCGGCGGCCTCGGGGAGGAACGGCTGATACGTCATGTACGGGTCGGGGGTGACGACCGTGATCTCCACCTCGCCCCGCTCCAGTTCCCGTTTCAGTCTGCCCTGGAGGCGCAGGGCCGTGTACATCCCGACGTAGCCACCACCGACAACGAGAATGCGCGCACGTTCCTTCACCATCCCATGACGCACCCGGCGCTTGCGTTTGTCCACAGCCTCGACGAATTGTGTGACCGGAGCGGGAGAGCGCGCGGAGTTGGCCGGAAAGGTGAGCTGTGGTGAATACCCGCAGGTCAGCAGGGGTGGTGCGAGGGGCGGTCGGGGGCACATTCGGGACGTATGCGACCCGTACTCCGATCGGTGGGCGCTCCGTGCGGAACCTCCCCCTTCTGAATTGACTCCCTCTCAACTATGTTCGTGTGTCGACGGGGTGTAGGGGGATGCGCTCGCTGGGTCCGCGACGGGCGGGTCCGGGGACCCGGGCCTGTTCCTCCGTCCCGGCATCGAATGGCGGGGAGTGTCTCCGGGGGGAGACGTCATTACCGGGGGAATGCGAATGCATGTTCAGGACTCTCATTGGTCGTCCGCGTCCGCTGTCGCGGCGGGTGGCGCGACGATGAGCGCGACGGCGGGCAACGGACGCGGGAACGGAGCGCGGACGACGCCGCTGCGCGTGGACGCACAGCGCAATCTGGAACATGTGCTGCGGGCGGCGCGCGAGGTGTTCGGCGAGCTGGGGTACGGCGCGCCGATGGAGGACGTGGCGCGACGCGCGCGGGTCGGCGTGGGCACGGTGTACCGGCGGTTCCCGAGCAAGGACGTCCTGGTGCGGCGGATAGCCGAGGAGGAGACCTCCCGGCTGACCGACCAGGCGCGTGCGGCGCTCGGGCAGGAGGACGAGCCGTGGTCGGCGCTGTCGCGCTTCCTGCGTACGTCGGTGGCCTCCGGCGCCGGGCGGCTGCTGCCGCCGCAGGTACTGCGGGTCTCGGTCGAGGATGACCGTGCCGGTCAGGCGCGCGTGCCGCAGCAGCGGACGCAGCCGGGCCCGGCGGAGCTGCGGCTGGTGCCGGAGGAGCCGGTGGCGGTCGCCTCGGTGCCGGCAGCGGCGGTCGCGGCGGAGGACGACGCCGGGGCCTCGGCCCTGCTCGAGGTCGTGGGTCAGCTCGTGGAGCGGGCGCGTGCGGCGGGTGAGCTGCGCGCGGACGTGTCGGTGTCGGACGTCCTGCTGGTGATCGCGACGGCCGCGCCCTCGCTGCCGGACGCGGCGCAGCAGGCGGCCGCGTCGGCCCGCCTGCTGGACATCCTGCTGGAGGGGCTGCGGTCACGGCCGGCGTGAGCCGCAGCGGCTCGGGCGGGCTGCCGGAACGGGCGGCCGGAACGGGCGGAGCGATCGGCCGGTGCGGTCGGCTGCCGGTCGGCTGGGCTGGTCGACTGGGTTGATCGGCTGCCGGTCGACTGGTCCCGGTCGATCGGACCGGTCGGCCTCGGTGGTCACGGTCGGCCGCCGGATCGGTCCGCTCGGCTTCCGAGCACGGCGACAGGGAATCATTCCCCGAATGAGTGATGCCTAGTACTGGCGTGCGGTAAATCCCCACGGATGAGTGATGGTCCGGACAACGAGGGTCTGACCAAAAGCCAATATGGCACTCTGACCCGGTGGTCTGGACGTGTTGGCCGGCTGGCGGGGGCTTTCCGCGATGAGCGTTGACGGGCGGGACGAGTCGAGCGGCAGCGGGGACGCCACGGCCGGCGGCCCGGTCCCGCCGCAGGTGCCCAGCCAGGGCGGACGCGCGGGCGTACCGCCGGGCGGGCATCCCGTCGACGGCTCGGTCCCGCCACAGCGCGCATGGCATGAGGACAGCGTCGTGCCGTCGCCGCGCGAACTGCCGCCCTCCGACGCCGATCTCATCGACCGGATGCGCTCGGGCGACGACACGGCGTACGAGGAGCTGTTCCGGCGCCACGCGCAGGCCGTGCGCCGGTACGCCCGGACCTGCTGCCGTGACGCCCACACGGCGGACGACCTGACCGCCGAGGTCTTCGCCCGCATGCTCCAGGCGGTACGCGGCGGCTCCGGCCCCGAGCACGCCGTGCGCGCCTACCTGCTCACCTCCGTCCGGCGCGTCGCCGCCTCCTGGACGCGGTCGGCGCGGCGCGAGCAACTCGTCGACGACTTCGCGGTGTTCGCCGCCCAGTCCGCACGTGGCTCCTACGTGTCCGACGACGACACTCTCGACCAGGGCGCGGACGTGCGGGCGATGCACGAGGCCGAGCGGTCCATGGCCATGCGGGCGTTCCGGTCGCTGCCGGAGCGGTGGCAGGCCGTGCTGTGGCACACGGAGGTCGAGGACGAGTCGCCCAGCGAGGTCGCCACGCTCTTCGGGCTGGACGCCAACGGCACGCGCGTGCTCGCCAGCCGGGCCCGCGAGGGCCTCAAGCAGGCCTACCTCCAGGCCCACGTCAGCGCCACGCTCACCGCCGACGAGGAATGCGCGCGCTACGCCGACCAGCTCGGCACGTACGCCCGCGGCCGGCTGCGCACGCGTGCCGAGCGGGGGCTGCGCAAGCACCTGGAGGAGTGCGTGAAGTGCCGGCTGGCGGCGACGCAGATCGAGGAGGTCGCCGGCGGTATCCCCGCCGTGGTGCCGCTTGCGGTCATCGGCTGGTTCGGTGCCGCCGGGTACGCCAAGGCGGCCGGGCTCATCGCCGGAGGCACGGGGGCGGCCGGGGCCGCGGGCGCGGCTGCGGTGGCGGGCGGGGGCTCGTCGGGCGGGACGGCGGCGAGTGCCGGTTCGGCCGGTGGGGCCGCGGGGGGCGGCTCGTCCGGTGGGGCGGGAGGTGGCGCGGCGGTCTCCGAAGGGGTGGGCGCGCCGGTGAAGGCCGGCATCGCGGCAGGCGTGGTGGCCGTGGGCGTCGTGGCCGCGGTGGTGCTGGTGCTGGCCGGCAACGAGAAGCAGCAGAAGGACGAGGCGAGACCGGCTCCCACTCCGTCTTCGCCGGTGGTCCGGCCCGCCGACCCCACGTCCTCTCCATCCTCTCCCTCGGAGCGGGAACCCGGACCGCGGCCACCGGCGATCGTGCCCGCGCGCGCCGAGACGCCCGCGCCGACACCGACCTCCAGGACCAGCCCGTCGTCCACACCGTCCCCGGCCCCGACACCGACGCCCACCCCGCCGCCCGGGGCCCCGAGGCCGACACCGCCCCCGGCGCCCGCGCCCACACCGACACCGACACCGACCGAGAGGCCGCCCGCCCCGACCGTCTACCAGTGGAGTGAACTGTCGTACGACATCAGCGGCGACGGCACCGCGCCCGAGATGCGGATCGGCGCGAGCAGCTGGGTCTGGCAGCGGTCCGGCCTGTCGGCCGGCGGCAGGCGGTACACGCACGGGGTCACCGTGCACGGCCGCTCCTCCGTCACCATCGACCTCAACCGCTCCTGCTCCTCGTACCAGGCGCTCGTCGGGGTGGACGACATGGCGCTGAAGCTCGGCAAGGTGTACTTCTCCGTCTACGCCGACGGGGTCCGGCTGTGGCGGTCCGGGCTGGTGGAGGGCGGTGACCCGGCGGTGCCCGTCCAGGTGAACCTCACCGGCCGCGGCACCGTACGGCTCGTGGTGGAACCGCACGGCGCCCTCGACGACCTGGCCCTGGCGGACTGGGCGGAGTCCAAGTTCACCTGCGGTTAGCGGCTTCCGGCCCGGTGGCGTACGAACTCCGCGCCTCCTCCAGCTCGCGCAGGACGTCGTCCGCCGTCAGGGCCGTGCCCCGGGCGCGCTCCGACTCGCACCGGGCGGGGCCCAGGGCGGCGCGAACTGCTGCCCCGGTCCGTTCCGCCTGGGCGTACTCCGGCATGGGGCGGGGACGTCCGCCCCGCCAGTGGTCACCCGCGCCGAGCAGCCGTGCCGCGCGCGGGAAGTCGCCGAGGTCGGCCAGCAGTCCTGCCGCGCTGTCCACGACCGTGGCCCGGATCGCGTCGGAGCACCGCTTGTCCACGGCCTCGCGAAGCGCTCCGGTCAGCTTGTCCAGTGCGGGCCCCGGGCCGGACTCGCTCGCCGTGACCATGGCGTCCACCAGATCGATCATCACCACGAACTGGGGCGGCGGTGTGCCGCGCCCGGCGTCCGCACGCGCCGCCTCGCAGAGCGCGCGCGCCCGGGCGGTGTGCCCCTCCTCGGACGCCATCTGGGCCCGCAGCAGCAGGACGAACGCCCTGGAGTCCGCCACGCCGTACCGGTCGGCGGCGGCGGTCGCCTCGTCCAGCCCCGCGAGCGCGGCCGGGCGGTCTCCCGCGCGGTAGGCGATCTCGGCGAGCCGGGCGAGGAGGAACGGCGACTCGGCGTACGCGCCCACCTCGTAGGCGAGCCGCAGCGCCTCCTCGTACTCTCCCTTGGCCTCCTCGAAACGGCTGCGTGCCATGGCCGCCTCGCCGGCCGCGCCGCACACCTGTGCCCGTAGCCAGCGGTCACCGGCGCGGCGGCTGAGGATCCGCAGCTCCGCGAGGTCGTCGTCCACGCCGTCCAGGTCGCCGGGTCCGTCGACGACCATGTGCGTACGGAACATCAGGGCGACGGCGGTCTCCCACTCCCCGCCGTGCGCACGGCAGTTGGCGACGGCGGAGTCCATGACGGCCCGGAGGTCGCTCCGGTCGCCCACGTAGGAGGAGATGATCGGGCAGACGAGCCCCGGGAACCGGGCCGCCTTCGGGCCCCCTTCCTGGAAGTAGGCCCACACCCGGCCCACATACGGCCGCTGCCCGTTGACGAACGCCTCCGTGAGCGCGGCTTCGGTCACGAAGAAGACGTGCAGCATGCGCAGATCCATCCGCAGGGCGTGCAGCGGGTGCCCCGCCTCCCCGTCCGGCGCGGCGAGGAAGTGGTCCACGGGATCGGGCAGGTCCGGCTCGCCGCCGGACGGCACAAGCCCGGCGGCGGCGTCCCTCTCCACGCCCAGCCGCAGGATCCGGTCCAGCCACTCCAGGCCCTCGTGCCGGTAGTTGCGCAGCCACCAGAACCAGCCCATGGCCAGGACCAGAGCACCGGCCTCCTGCTCGTCCCCGGCCGTGAGGGCCCGGTCGAGGGCCGCGCGGATGTTGTCGAGCTCGGTCTCCAGGCGGGAGACCCACGGCAGTTGCCCGGCGGAGCGCAGCAGCGGCTCGGCCTCCTCGACCAGCGCGCGCACCCACTCCCGGTGCCGCCGCTCGGCCGCGGCACGCAGCTGCGGGGCCTCGGCGGCACGCTCGACGGCGTACTCGTGGATGGTCTCCAGCATCCGGTACCGCATGCCGCCCGAGCCGTCCGAGCCGTCCTGGCGGCCCTGGCGGCCCTGGCGGTCCGAACCGCCCGAACCATCCGAGTCATCCGGTTCGCCCGTCCCGACCGGTGCCGCGACCACGAGGGACTTGTCGACGAGGGCCCCGAGCAGCTCGGCGGCGGGCCCCGTGCACACGGCCTCCGCCGCCGCCAGGTCCCAGCCGCCCGCGAACACGGACACCTCGCACAGCACGGTCCGCTCGGCCTCGTCGAGCAGGTCCCACGACCAGTCGACGACGGCACGCAGGGTCTGCTGGCGGGGCAGGACCGTACGGCTCCCGGAGGTGAGGAGGCGGAAACGGTCGTCGAGCCGGTCGGCGATCTGCCGGGGCGTGAGCAGCCGGAGCCGGGCCGCGGCCAGCTCGATGGCGAGCGGCAGCCCGTCCAGGCGGCGGCAGATCTCCGCCACCGCCCGCTCGTCACGGAGCACGGCGCCCGCGTCGGGACGGACGGCGGCGGCGCGCTCCGCGAACAGCCGGCGGGCGTGGTCCGGCCGCAGGGGCTCGACCGGGCGCACCAGTTCACCGGGGACGCCGAGGGGTTCACGGCTGGTGGCGAGGATCGTGAGCCCCGGGCAGCGGGTCAGCAGGGTCTCGGCGAGGTGGGCGGCGGCGCCGATGACATGCTCGCAGTTGTCGAGGATGAGCAGTTGGCTGCGCGGCGCGCAGTACTCCACGAGCAGGGCGACGGGGTCGTCCTGCATGGCCGTCAGCTCGCTGGTCATCAGCACCGTCTCACGCAGACCGAGCGCGCTGACCACCGCTCCCGGCACCGCCTCCGGCCGGTCGAGCGGGGCGAGCTCGGCCAGCCACGCCTGCGGGAGCCCGGCGGCGGCTTCCTCGGCGAGACGGGTCTTGCCGGAGCCGCCCGGTCCGGTGAGGGTGACGAGTCGGGCCCTGTGCACATCCGAACGGATGGCTTCGATCTCGGGTTCCCGGCCGACGAAAGAGGTCAGTCGGGGACGGATGTTCCCGGTGCGCTCGGGCGGGGTGGGCGCTGGCGTCTCGCTCCTCGCCGCCGACGCGAGCAGGTCGGCGTGGAGGGCGCGCAGGTGCGGGCCGGGGTCGGTGCCGAGGCCCTCCGCGAGGGCGCGGCGGGCGGACTCGTAGGCGGCGAGGGCGTCGGCTTCGCGGCCGGTGTCGCGCAGGGCGCGGATGAGGAGGGCGTGCAGCGGCTCGTCGTACGGGTGGACGGAGGTCAGTTCCCGCAGTTCCGGTACGACGTCCGGCGCGCGGCCGAGCCGTAGGCGGGCCTCGGCTCGGGCCCGGGTCGCCTCCAGGCGCGTGGCCTCCGGGCGGGCGGCGGCGGTGCGGTCGGGGAGGTCGGCGAGGGCGGGCCCGCGCCACAGGGCGAGGGCGTCGTCGAGATGGCGTTCCGCCAGGGCGGGGGTGTCGGCGGCGAGGGCGTCGGTGCCCTGCTGGACGAGCCGTTCGAAGACGAAGAGGTCGATGTCGTCCGGCGTGGCCGTGAGGCGGTAGCCGCCGGTGTCCGAGGTCACGGCGTCCTTGCCGAGGGCGCGGCGGAGGCGGCCGATGAGGGCCTGGAGCGCGGCGTGGGCGTCCTGGGGTGGGTCGTCCGTCCACACCTCGTCGATCAGCGTTTGGGGCGTCGTGACGCGGGAGGGGCGGAGGGCGAGGGCGGTGAGCAGGGCGCGGAGGCGGGGGCCGCCGACGGGTATGGCGGTGCCGTGCTCGTCCTCTGCCGTGGTGACGCCCAGGATTCTGTACCGCACCGGGTCATTGTCGCCCGGGGTGGTGGTGGGGCCGGGGGTTTTCGGGGCCGGGTGTTTCTGGAGGCGGCGCGGCATCTGCGGGGGCGGGGTTGGCCAACTCGGCGCTGCGGGATTCTCGGCGCTGCGGCTGGGGCCGGGTGGGTCCGCAGCCCGGCGGAGCGGGGTGCCGCTGCGCCCACCCTCCCCCAAGCTCTCGGCTTCGCTCGAGCAGGGGGCCCCATCGCCCCGGCGGCACGACTGCCCGCAGCTCGGGCGGCCCGCACCCACAAGTCGGCCGCAGGCGCTACACGCGCCGTACCCCGGCCCCCGCCCCCAGCGCCCCCCGCTGCGGCGCGATCCCCGCCGGTACAGCGCGCTGGCGGGCCGGTGTGCCCGTCCAGCACGTGCCACGGCGGGACAGCAGACGGCGGAGCCACAGTTCCAGGGAGACGAGGTCGGCGAGGCCGTCCAGGGGGAGGGGCTCACCGGCCGCCGCGGAGCGCAGGGCCTTGCGGACCACCCGGGCTTCGACCAGGCCCGCCTCCGCCAGCAGCGGCGTGTCGAACAGGGCGACCAAGGAGTCCGCCGCCACCCTCAGCCCCGTACGCGCCGCGGCCGCCGCCGTCGCCTGGGTCGGGGCGCCCCACCCGGGCGGCAGGTCCCTGACCCCGGCCCCTTCCAGCACCGTACGCAGGATCGCCGCCCGCGCCCCCGGCCGCACCCGCAACGCCTCGGGCAGCGCCCGGGCCGCGCGTACGACCTGGTTGTCGAGGAACGGCGCGTGCAGCCGCTGGAAGCGGATCTCCGCGGCCTGCTCCAGCACCCGCAGGTCCGCCGCGTGCCGCGCCAGCGCCGCACGCGCGCGGAAGTCCCCCGGCCGCTGCCCCGGCCCCACCAGCTCCGACCGGTGCGTCGCCGCCTGAAGGCGAACCGATACTTCAGCGAGCGCCTCACCGGTCAGCCAGCGCGCCGCCGGCCCGGGTCTCCCCCAGGTCAGCGCGGCGAGCGAGGCCTCCACCGCACCCCCGGGCGCGTCCTGGCCGTCGTCCGTACGGTGGTCGAGCAGGCGCTCGGCCAGGGATTCGAGCCCCGCCCGGTACGGCGTACGGGACAGCCGTCGCGCGGCCGCGTACACGCGCGCGGGCACCAGCACCGAGCCGTCCGTCTTGGCCAGCGCGGCGACGGGCCGCACCAGGTGGCGCCGCTTGCGGTCCATCAGCAGATCGGCCAGGCGCGCGGGATGGGCGTCCAGGACCTGCCGCGCACCGTAGCCGGTGAAGTGGTCCGCGCTGCCGGCTGCCAGCCGCGCCCGGTGCCGGGCCGCCGCCACCAGGGACGCGCCCGGCTCGTCCGTCAGCGGACCGTCCAGGTCGGCGTACGGGAGGGTCTCCTCGCCACCGGCCACGACGACATGGTGCAGACGCGGGTTCGCGGCCAGCGCGCCCGCCCGCTCCAGCTCGGCCTCCCGCCCTCCGACGGCCAGGTCGTTGAACGTGACCGCCAGCAGCCGCTCCCCCGCGCCGGTGCCGTGCCCCAGCACCGTGCCCGGCATGCCGGGCAGCCCCGCGGCCAGCAGCGCCAGCGTCCCCGAGGCCGGCCCGCCGGACAGGTCCGCCCCGATCCCCGGTACCGGCATCCCGCGCGCGGCACGCCGCTCCGCGGGCCCCATGCCGGGCACGGGCCCGGGGTCGATGTCCGCCCCGGGGACGTGCCGCGGCGCGGACAGCCGCGTCCGTACGGCCTCCACGAGCGCGTCGCGCACGGCGTCGACAGCGCTGTCGGGATCGGCCGAGGGCGCCGCCACCGCCAGCGAGGCGACCGGCTCGTACCCGGCGATCTCGCGCGCCCCAGCGCGCAGGATCAGTGCATGCCCCGGCGGAATGCGCTTCACGCCGTCGTACGGCGTGGAGTCGTGCAGCGCGGCGGGCACGTCAGGGGCGGCCAGCAGCGCGGCGAGGTGCCCGAAGTCGAGGTTGGCCTCGATGAGGTCCGCCAGCGGCAGCGCGGCCGTCGCATACGCCGTGCCGCCGGCCCAGGGGGTGTAGAAGACCGGCCGTGCGCCCGCGAGGTCTCCGCAGACGGTGACCCTCCGGCCGACCTGCACGATCGCGGTGTAGCTCCCCGGCCAGGCGGTCAGATGCCGAAGTGCCCCGCCGCGTGCGGCGAACAGCGCGACGCGCAGCTGCTCGTCGGTGGCTCCGCAGATGCCGAGGACGGCGATGCGTGTCCGGTCGTCGGCCTTCACGACCCGCACCTCGTCGGGGCGCCAGTCGCCGACCGCCCACAGCGGATCGGGGTCGCCCCACAGGAGTTGGGAACCCACCGGGTGCAGGGTCTCGCCGTCGGGACCCGTGGCCCCCGCCGAGCCGGCAGCGACGGCTCCCGCGGCGGTGCTGCTCCATCCCACCAACCACCGCATCGCCGCCTCCACAGGCTGTGGACAACCAGTGCACCGCACGAACCGGTTCACCATGCTGCCATGAAGGAGGCGTTCCAGAGTGCGCCCGCGCCGCTTGCGCTCCGCCGAACGCGCCCCGGCGGAGCCACCCACGCCGCCCCGAACACCCCGGAACGCCCCGAACACTCCCATGCCACAAGAGGAGACGGGCGGAGAAGACGGCAGTGAAGACGGAAAGGGAAGACGGCGCGGAGGTGGCGACGAAGGAGGCAAGAACAGGAGGGACCACCAGGAGGCAAGACACGTCAGCGACACGTCATCAGTACGACTGCGGCGCGAATGCGCCCCCGACACGCGCCCCGAATACGCCCGACGCGCCCTCAAGTACCGTGGTAGGAGGCCTGATACCCCCTGACCGGCGGGGTCGATTTTCGGCCAAATCCGTGTCACGCAGGCAGCGTCGAACACTCTCCGTACAGGCCCTGCGTTCCACCGCGCGATCGCGCAGTCCGGGAGACGGAGCACGCCTCCCGGACCGTTCCGCCGCCCGCGGGGATGTAGGCGGCGGTGTCCCCCAGCCCACTGGATCCAGTACAGCGGGCCGACCCACGCAATGACCATGGAACCGCTCCCGCGGTGGCCGGAGAAGAGCGCACGGACAGGCGCACGGCCACACAGTGGGAGCACGCCGCAACAGCGCGTATCTGAACCGCACTTCAGTACGGACCACAATCCCGCCAACCGGAACAATGCCCCTTAACGCTTGGGATGCGGCGAACTACGCTGGGTTTACGAATGCCGCGTGGTTATGCCAGCGCCGGCAGCCGTCTGTGTCGAGGGGTGGCGCATGTCCAGGGAGCAACGCGGGCCGAACGAAAAACTCGGCGCCGTTCTCGCCCTCGCGGGAATCAGCAACGCAGGCCTCGCGCGGCGCGTCAACGATCTTGGCGCTCAGCGAGGACTGACGCTTCGCTATGACAAGACGTCGGTGGCGCGCTGGGTGTCGAAGGGCATGGTGCCGCAGGGTGCGGCGCCGCACCTCATCGCCGCCGCCATCGGCCAGAAGCTCGGCCGCCCGGTGCCGCTCCACGAGATCGGCCTGGCCGACGCGGACCCCGCGCCCGAAGTCGGCCTCGCCTTCCCACGGGACGTCGGACAGGCGGTGAAGTCGGCGACGGAGCTGTACCGCCTCGACCTCGCGGGCCGCCGCGCCGGCTCCGGCGGCATCTGGCAGTCACTGGCCGGATCGTTCGCGGTGAGCGCGTACGCAACGCCCGCCTCACGGTGGCTGATAACCCCGGCCGACAGTTCGGTGGCGCGTGACGTGGGCCCCGGCGAGGGCTCCGGCGCACCGCTCAAAGTCGGCCACAGCGATGTGCAGAAGCTGCGGGAGGCCGCCGAGGACGCCCGGCGCTGGGACTCCAAGTACGGCGGCGGCGACTGGCGTTCGTCGATGGTCCCCGAGTGCTTAAGGGTGGAGGCGGCTCCGCTCCTGCTCGGTTCCTACTCCGACGAGGTCGGCCGGGCCCTCTTCGGCGCCTCCGCCGAACTCACCCGGCTCGCCGGCTGGATGGCCTTCGACACGGGCCAGCAGGAAGCGGCCCAGCGTTACTACATCCAGGCCCTGCGCCTGGCCCGGGCGGCGGCGGACGTCCCCCTCGGGGGCTACGTCCTGGCCTCCATGTCCCTGCAGGCCACCTACCGCGGCTTCGGCGACGAGGGCGTGGATCTCGCCCAGGCCGCCCTGGAACGCAACCGTGGCCTGGCCACGGCCCGCACGATGAGCTTCTTCCGCCTCGTCGAGGCCCGGGCACACGCGCGTGCGGGGGACGCCCAGGCGGCCGGCGGCGCCCTGAAGGCGGCCGAGAGCTGGCTGGAGCGCGCCCGCCCCGGCGACAACGACCCGAGCTGGCTCGGCTTCTACTCCTACGACCGCTTCGCCGCCGACGCGGCCGAGTGCTACCGCGACCTCAAGGCGCCCCGCCAGGTCCGCCGCTTCACGGAACAGGCCCTCTCCAAACCGACGGAGGAGTTCGTCCGCTCGCACGGCCTGCGCCTGGTCGTCTCGGCGGTGGCCGAGCTGGAGTCGGGGAACCTGGACGCGGCGTGCGAGCAGGGAGTGCGGGCGGTGGAGGTCGCCGGGCGCATCTCGTCGGCCCGTACGACGGAGTACGTGAAGGATCTTCTCCACCGGCTGGAGCCGTACGGCGACGAGCCACGGGTGGTCGAGCTGCGGGAACGCGCACGGCCGCTGCTGATGGCTCCGGCGTAGCCGGGCAGGCATGCTGCCGTCCCCGCGTTTGGAGGCATTGTCAGTGGCGCAGTGCACTATCGAAGCGGGAGGTGGTGCAGGTGACGCGGGTTCCGGAGATCGCGTACGACTGTGACGTGCTGGTGATCGGCGGGGGCATCGTCGGCCTGTCGACGGCGTACGCGATCACACGCGCCGCACCAGGCACACGTGTCACGGTCCTGGAGAAGGAACCGGGCCCGGCCCGGCACCAGACGGGCCGCAACAGCGGCGTCATCCACAGCGGTATCTACTACCGCCCCGGCTCCCTCAAGGCGCGCTACGCGGTGCGGGGCGCGGCGGAGATGGTCAAGTTCTGCGCGGAGTACGGCATCCCGCATGCGGTCACCGGCAAGCTGATCGTCGCGACCGACCGCGCGGAGCTGCCCCGCCTGCACGCACTGGTACAGCGCGGCCGGGAGAACGGCATCCCGGTCCGTGAACTGGGCGCGTCCCAGATCGCGGAGTACGAGCCGGAGGTGCGGGGGCTCGCCGCGATACACGTCGGTACGACCGGCATCTGCGACTTCGTCGCGGTCGCCCGCCAGCTGGCCCACGGCTCGGGCGCGGAGATCCGCTACGGCACCCGGGTCGTGCGGGTCGACCGCCGCCCCGAGCGGGGAGTCGCCGTGCTCACGGCTGCGGGGGACGTCGTGCGGGGGCGGGTGCTGGTGAACTGCGCGGGCCTGTACAGCGACGAGATCGCCCGGCTGACCGGGGACGATCCGGACGTCCGGATCGTGCCGTTCCGCGGGGAGTACTACGAGCTGGCACGGCCGGAGCTGGTGCGGGGCCTGGTGTATCCGGTTCCCGATCCGGCGTTCCCCTTCCTCGGGGTGCATCTCACCCGCGGGATCGACGGAGGTGTCCACATCGGGCCCAACGCGGTGCCGGCCCTGGCCCGCGAGGGGTACGAGTGGGGGACGGTCCGTGCGCGGGAGCTGGGGTCGACGCTGGCCTGGCCGGGGTCCTGGCGGATCGCCCGGCGGCATTGGCGGTACGGGGCGGGGGAGCTGCGGCGGTCGTTGTCCAAGGGCGCGTTCACGGAGGCCGTGCGGAGGTTGCTGCCCGGGGTGTCCGAGGACGACCTGGTGCCGACGGCGGCGGGGGTCCGGGCACAGGCGGTACTGCGTGACGGCACGCTGGTGGACGACTTCCTGATCCGCGAGGGCGCTCGCACGGTGCATGTGCTGAACGCGCCGTCTCCTGCGGCTACGGCGTCCTTGCCGATCGGCAGGGAGGTGGCGCGCAGGGTGCTGAGCGCGCTGTGACCGACTGACCGCTGGGTTTCGAGGTGCTCGGTGTTGCCGCTGAGGCCGGGTGGGCCCGCAGCCAGGCGGACACGGCGGGCCACCGCGCAGGCGGCCACCCGGCCAACACATGACGGCCGTAAAATCGGTCTCACTGTGTCTGACTCCGTGAACACCCCCGAAACCCCCCAGCCCACCACCCCCGGTGCCTCCATCCGGCACAGCCGGGCCAAGGGTGAGCCGCGCTTTCCCGATGGGCCGAAGGCCGATCCCGCCGGGTCGCACTTCGAGCGGCGGATCCGGAGTTTTCAGCCCCGGCGGAGCCGGGTCACAGCGGGCCAGGCGGACGCGCTGCAACGGCTGTGGCCCAAGTGGGGTCTCGACATCGACGGCAGCCGGGGCCTCGACCTGGCCGACCTGTTCGGCAACGACAACCCCGTCGTCCTGGAGATCGGCTTCGGCATGGGCGAGGCCACCGCCCAGATGGCCGCAGCCGACCCCACCACCAACATCCTCGCCGTCGACGTCCACACCCCCGGCCAGGGCAACCTGCTCAACCTCGCCGACCGGAACGGCCTGTCCAACATCCGTGTCGGCAACGGCGACGCGATCATCCTCCTCCGCGAGATGCTCACCCCGGACTCCCTCGACGGCCTGCGCGTCTACTTCCCCGACCCCTGGCCCAAGAAGCGGCACCACAAGCGCAGGCTCATCCAGCCCGACTTCCTGACTCTCGCCGCCACCCGCCTCAGGCCCGGCGCGATCGTGCACTGCGCCACCGACTGGGAACCGTACGCCGAACAGATGCTCGACGTGCTCACGGCACACCCCGACTTCGAGAACACGCAGGCGGACGGCGGTTTCGCGCCCCGTCCCGACTTCCGTCCCCTGACCCGTTTCGAGGGCCAGGGACTGGACAAGGGACATGTCGTGAACGACCTCCTCTTCCGTCGCGTACAGCACGTGGACCAACCCCCCGCCGGCGCCTGACCGCACCCGCGCCCGTATCCCTCCCGCCTGCGGACAGCGCCCATCCGTCGTTAGGGTCAATGCCGTGGCCATCAGCCCCCCACACATGTCGTACCCCAGCGTTCCTCCCAGCGGCCCCGCCGCCGGCTCCCTGCGCCACGCCCACTGGTGGCAGCGCGCCTGGGTGCGCTACGGCGCGCTGACGACGCTCCTCGCGATATCCGGCCTCGTGATCCTCGCCCTGGTCCGCGAGGAGACCGGCACGGAAGGGTTCCTGGTCGGGCTGGGGCTGGCCACGCTCCCGGTGCCCCTGCTCATAGCCGCGTTCCGCTGGCTGGACCGGGTCGAACCGGGCCCGTGGCGGAACCTGCTGTTCTGCTTCGCCTGGGGGGCCTGCGCGGCGGCGCTGATAGCGATCGTCGCCAACAGCTTCGCGACCAGGTGGATCGCGACGGCGACGGCGGATCCGTCCAGCGCGGACACGCTCGGCGCGACCGTCATAGCGCCGGTGGTCGAGGAGATCGCCAAGGCGGCGGCCGTCTTGCTGGTCTTCCTCTTCCGGCGCCGCGACTTCACCGGCATCCTCGACGGAGTGGTCATGGCCGGCGTCACGGCGACCGGCTTCGCGTTCACGGAGAACATCCTCTACCTGGGCACCGCGTTCGGCACCGACCAGCTCACCGGCGGCACCGGCATCGCCTCCGTCACGGCGGCGACCTTCTTCGTGCGCATCATCATGTCGCCGTTCGCGCACCCGCTCTTCACCGTCCTCACCGGCATCGGCTTCGGCATCTCCGCGCTCGCGGCGGACCGCCAGCACGTCCGCCGCGTCGCCTTCCCGCTCTCCGGACTGCTGCTCGCGATGGGCATGCACGCGATGTGGAACGGCTCGTCCGCGTTCGGCGAGTACGGGTTCTTCGCCGTGTACGCGGCGTTCATGGTGCCCATCTTCGGGCTGCTGACGTGGCTGGTGATCTGGACCCGGCAGCGGGAGCTGAGGACCGTGCGGGCGGAGCTGCCCGCCTATGCCGTAGCCGGGTGGCTGTCCCCGGTCGAGCCGTACGCCCTCGGCTCGATGCGGGCCCGGCGGATCGCCCGCCAGTACGCCCGTCGCCACGCGGGCCGGGCGGCGGCGCGGGAGGTCGCGCGGTACGAGGCGTACGCGACGTCCCTGGCGTTCCTGCGGCACCGTGGCCGCCGCGGCCGCGCCGGTGCCGACTTCGTCGCACGGGAACGGGAGCTGCTGGACGAGCTGTGGCGACGCCGGGAGGCGGCTCGCCCCGCGCTGGAGCACGCCGCGCGGATCACGGCCCCTCCGGTACCGGTGGCGGCCCCGCCGTGGCCGGTGTACGGGGCGTACGGGTACGGCCAGCCGACGACGGTCCATCCGACGACACCCCGTCCGGCACCTGCGGCGACGGCGTACCCCGCGTACAACCCGTACCGGTCGTAGCCGAAGCCTCAGCGCCGGGGGAAACCGCTCAGGCCGAAGCCTCCGTGAGCCGCCCGAGCTCCGCCTCCGTCAGCGTCAGCTCCCCGACCCCGGTCAGCGCGGGCAGCTGCTCCACCGTCCGCGCGGAGGCGATCGGCGCCGCCACCGTCGGCTGGGCCGCGAGCCAGGCGAGGGCGACCGTGGCGACGGGGACGTCGTGGGCCGCTGCGACCTCGTCGAGGGCGTCGAGGACCCGCAGGCCCCGCTCGGTCTCCAGGTGCTTGGCGGCACCGCCCGCCCGCGCGCTGTCGACGGTCGTACCGGGCCGGTACTTGCCGGTCAGGAAGCCCGACGCGAGCGCGTAGTACGGCACAGCCGCCAGGCCGGTCCGCTCGGCGAGGTCCTGGAGCTCGCCCTCGTAGGTGTCGCGGGAGACCAGGTTGTATTCGGGCTGGAGGGCCACGTACCGGGCGAGCCCCTCGCGGTCGGAGAACTCCAGGGAGGCCCGCAGCCGCTCCGCGGAGATGTTGGAGGCGGCGATGTACCGCACCTTTCCGGCCTTCACGAGTTCGTCGAGCGCGCCGATGATCTCCTCCACCGGCACGTCGGGCTGGTCGAAGTGGGTGTAGTAGAGGTCGATGTAGTCGGTGCCGAGGCGCCGCAGGGAGGCGTCGGCGGCGGCCTTGATGTTGGCGGCGGACAGGCCTCGGAACTCGGGGTGCTGGCTGACCTTCGTGGCGACGACGACGTCCGAGCGGTTGCCGCGTGACGCGAGCCACTTGCCGAGGACGGTCTCCGACTCACCGCCCTGGTTGCCCTCGACCCAGGCCGAGTAGACGTCGGCGGTGTCGACGAAGTTGCCGCCCGCGGCCGTGTACGCGTCGAGGACGGCGAACGACCGGTCCTCGTCGGCGGTCCAGCCGAAGACGTTGCCGCCGAAGGCGAGCGGGAAGACCTCGAGGTCGGAGGAGCCGAGCTTGCGAAGAGAAGTCATGTTCCGTGTCAACGACCGTACGGGAACGGCCCATTCCACAACGAACGCAAAGCCCCCGCAAACCCGGCACGCACCGGAGCGCTCAGACGTTCAGGCCCTTGCCCCGCAGCCACGCCAGCGGGTCGATGCCGTTGCCGGACCCACCGGTGTGGACCTCGAGGTGCAGATGCGCCCCGGTGACGTTGCCGGTCGCGCCCACGCGGCCGATGACGTCACCCGTGCTGACCTTCTGGCCGACGCTGACGCCGATGGACGACTGGTGCGCGTACCAGATCTCCGTGCCGTCATCGAGGGTCAGAACCGTCTTGTAGCCGTACGAGCCGTTCCAGCCCGCCTCGGTGATGGTGCCGCTGTGCACCGCCTTGATCGGCGTCCCCGTGGGGGCGGCGAAGTCGAGACCCGTGTGGTAGCCGGAGGACCAGTAGGCGCCGGCCTGACCGAAGGTCGAGGTGATGGTGTACGCGGAGGTCGGCAGCGTGTACTGCTTGGCGAGGGCGGCGAGCCGCTCGGCCTCGGCCTTCTTCCGGGCCTCCTCCTCGGCCTTCTTCTTGGCTTCGGCGGCCTTGGCCTTGGCTTCCTTCTCGGCCTTGGCGGCGGCCTCCGCGGCCGCCTTCTCGGCGGCTTCCGCGGCGGCCTGCGCGGCCTTGGTCTCGATCTGGTCCTGCTGGTGCTCGACCTGCGCCATGATCCGGGCGCGCAGCGCTTCACCGGCGCCGGAGGTGCCCTGATCGGTGTCGGCGGCCGCCGAGCCGAGGCTGCTGAGCGGGGTGGCGGAGCCTTCGGGGGTGTCGTCGTCCGAGATGAGGGAACCCACCGAGGGCAGGTCCGGAACGGAGATCGACACCGGCGGCTTGCCGGTCTGGGCGCTGGCCATGCCGCCCGCGCCCACGGCGGCTATGACGCCGACGCCCAGGACGGTGGAGCTGCGGGCGAGTCCGCCGCCGCGCTGCTTGGTGACGCGATGCCGGCCACGGACCGGACGGATGGACTCCGCGGTGGGGTTCCATTCCTGGAACGGGCCCTCGTCGGTGTGGTGACCGCCGTAGCCGAAGGTCTCGGTGTCGCGCTGGTCCAGCGCGGACGGGGCCGCGGGGGCAGGCCGGTTTGACGCCACGTGGGCGTACTCCTTTCCTTCCTTCTCGCCTACCGGGTTAGCTGACGGGTTCGGAGCAGGAAGGTCTCCTACGCGCGTATACCGACCGTGCTTCCACGGCGGCATCCGCCCGATTCACCCCAAGTGGTGGTTCCCCGGTTCCCTTTCGGGATTCGGCGCGTGCGCACGGAGCCGCCTTCTGTGACGGCTGGGACGACCGCGCTGCGTTATCGAACGTTAATAGACGCGCGAGGGGTATTCCAGCGATTCCGCTTGATCATTAACCTTTTTCGCGCGGACCAACCTGCCATGACCGGCCTAAAACGGGCGAGTTGACCGCCACGTAAGTGACTCACGGGTTTTGACGGTGTGTCAGTTGTTATGCGGAGCGGCGTGATTCACTCACCGACAGTGATGCACCGACTCATGAGGAGCCCGGGAAACGCACCGAGGGCCGGAACCCTTTCGGATTCCGGCCCTCGGCCTTCAGTAGCGGGGACAGGATTTGAACCTGCGACCTCTGGGTTATGAGCCCAGCGAGCTACCGAGCTGCTCCACCCCGCGTCGTTGTGACACCAGTGTACGCCATCCGCGGGACAGCTCGCGCACACCCGGTTCTCGGCGGCCCGCGCTCAGTGCGGCAGGTGGCGGTTCGGGGCCTTGGCGCGCTCCTCGTGCTCCGGGAGGACGAGGACCCGCACTCCCCCGGCCGCCAGGAGGCCGCTGCCGTCGGCGCCCGCCACGAAGGTGTCCGGCTCGCGCCAGGCCGTGACCACGCGTCGCACACCCGCGTCGAGGATCAGCCGGGCGCAGGGTGCGGGGCGGGAGGCCCGGCGGGCGCAGGGCTCCAGGCTGCTGTAGACCGTCGCGCCGGCGAGCCTGGGATCGGCCGGGTCGGTCTTCGCCAGGGCCGCCTCCTCGGCGTGCACGAGCGGGTCGCCGCCCTCGCGGGAGTGGCCGCGGGCCAGTTCCGTGCCGTCGGCCGCGACCACCACCGCGCCGACGCTGAACGCCGTGTCCGACGGCGGGCACTGTGCCGCCAGTTCGCAGGCGAGGGCCAGCCAGTGGTGGTCGGCGGCGGTGGGGAGGGAGCCGGTGCCGGGGGCGGTCGGCTCGTAGCGCATGAGGACCACGTCCTCGATCCGCCGGGTCTCCAGCAGCCGGAGCCGGCCGGACTGGTAGCCGCCGGGGCCGAAGAGGCGGGGTGCCTCGGGGTCGCCCACGAAGAGCGGGGCGAGGACCAACTGGAGTTCGTCGGCGAGTCCCTGGGTGAGGAGCTGGGTGTGGATCAGGCCGCCGCCCTCGACCATGAGCCGTCGTACGCCCCGGTCGTCGTGCAGGTGGGTGAGGAGCCGGCGCCAGTCGATGTCGGCGCCGAGCGGGACGACGCCGGTAGCGAGACCGAGGGCACGGGCGCGCTCGGCGCCCTTGTCGGTGGTGTACAGGACCTTCTCGCCGCCGGTGTGCCAGAACCGGGCAGCCGGGTCGAGGTCGCCGGAGCCGCTGACGGTGACCTTGAGGGGGTACTCCGGCCGGCCGGCGGCCGTGCGGGCGGCTCGTCGCCCGGGTGAGTTGACCAGCAGGCGGGGGTTGTCGGCGCGGATGGTGCCGGCGCCGATCAGGATCGCGTCGACGGACGCCCGGACCTCGTCGACCCGGTCGAAGTCGGCCGGGCTGGACAGCAGCAGGCGTTCGGGGCCGGTGTCGTCCAGGTAGCCGTCGAGGGAGACGGCGGCGGACAGCAGGACGTACGGATGGGGCATCGACGCTCCCGGTGGACGACGGGCGACTGGAAATCGGCGGACCGACGGGACGGCCTTGGTTCAAGTTTGAAACAAACCTACACTGGCGGCATGACGACTCGCTGGCTCACCCCCGAGGAGCAACGCGCCTGGCGCGCGTACATCGCCGCCTCCTTGCTCCTGGAGGACGCGATCGACCGGCAGCTCCAGCAGGACGCCGGCATGCCGCACCTGTACTACTCCATCCTGTCCGTCCTGTCGGAGTCCCCGGAGCGGCGGCTGCGCATGACCGATCTCGCCGAGCGGCTGAAGATCACGCGCAGTCGGCTGACGTACGCGGTGACGCGGCTGGAGAAGGACGGCATGGTGCGGCGCGAGGCCTGCAGGTACGACAAGCGGGGCAGCATCGCGGCCCTGACGGACGACGGCTTCGCCGTGCTGGACCGGGCGGCGCCCGGGCATGTCGAGACCGTGCGGAGCTTCCTGTTCGACCGGCTCAGCGCGGAGCAGGTGGGACAGCTGGAGGAGATCTCCAAGGCGATCGCACAGGGGCTCCAGGAGGACGGGACGCGGCCGGCGTCGGACGACGTGCCGTGGCGACGGAGGTCTTCCACGGCCTGTTCGTGACCCACATCACAACGCACTACGATCTCGTTGCTTCAAATTTAAAGCAAGGGTAGGGTTCCGGACGTGGATCTGCTTCAAATCTGAAGCAGACTGCAAGCCGACGGCTGTGCAGCCGAACAGGAACGGAACCCGGAGGCCCCGCATGCCCGACACCCCCGCTGTCATCGCCACCCCGCGCTCCCGCGTCCGGGTCCCGCTGCGCTTCCACGACGGTTACGAGGTCGACGCCGAACTCGTCACCTTCCACGGCCTGGCCGACGGCCAGGAACACGTGGCCGTCGTCCTGGGTGAGCCCGGCCCGGTTCCGCTGGTGCGGCTGCACTCCGAGTGCCTGACCGGGGACGTGTTCGGCTCCGCCCGCTGCGACTGCGGCCCGCAGCTGCGCGAGGCCGTCGAGCGCATAGCCGAGCGCGGCGGCGTGCTGCTCTACCTCCGCCAGGAGGGCCGGGGCATCGGCCTCTACAACAAGCTCGACGCGTACGCCCTCCAGGACGAGGGCCTCGACACCTACGAGGCGAACGCGGCCCTGGGACTGCCGGAGGACGCCCGCGACTACACGGCGGCGGCCCAGATGCTCCGGGCCCTGGGCATCGGCGAGCTGGACCTGCTCTCCAACAACCCCGACAAGGCCGATCAGCTGCGCGACCTGGGCGTGGGCGTCCGCGACCGCGTCCCCACGGGCGTCTTCACCACCGCGCACAACGTCCGGTACCTGCGCGCGAAGGTCCTCCAGACCCAGCACACCCTGCCGCTCGCCGCACTGACGGGGCTCAGCGCCGGCTGAGCCTCCGGCCCGGCCGGGCGCTCGAACGAGGCGGCTTGCCCCTCGGCTCATCGGGTACAGCCTTTGAAAGAGGGCGACCTCGGCAGTACCCGGAGCTTATGGAAAGTGACCGTTTCGTGACCGATCTCGACGGCCCCGGCGACCCCCGGGCGAGGAGACCGGGCGATGGCCCGGAGGCCGTCGCGGCACAGATCGCCGATGCCGTGGAGAGTCTGACGGCCCTGTGGTCGGTCGCCGCCCAGGACGCGTCCCTGCGGCTGTCCCTGCACCAGCTGCGGGCGCTGCGCACCCTGGAGGCGGCACCGGGCCTGAACCTGACGGCCCTGGCGGACCGGCTGGACATCGGCCTCCCCACGGCCAGCCGTCTCTGCGACCGCCTGGCGGCGGCCGGCCTCCTGGAACGCGCCCCGCACCCGGACACCCGCCGCGAGGTACAACTGCGGCTCACCGCGCACGGGCAGCACGTCCTGGGCGACGTCGCCGGCCGCCGGGCGCGGGCCCTGGCCACGGCACTGGCGGCGATGGAACCGGCGGAACGGGTGGCGCTGAGCCGGGGGTTGCGGGGGTTTCTGGCGGCGCGGGATCCCGAGGCCCGTCAGCTCCCCGAGCCATGACGACTCCGGCCGCTGCCGCCCCCGCCCAGCACCGCCACACACGTGTCGTCCCGCACCGGGCGGGCCGCGCTGCCCGCGTCGCGCAGGACCACCGATGCCACCACCGCCGGGTCGCAGCCCAGGAGCAGGGCGTCGTCGGGTGGCGTCCAGCGGCCGGGCAGGCCGTCGCTGTGCAGGACGAGCAGGCTGCCGTCCTGCCACGGCTCCCGCTGCACGGTCACGGACGCCGGGACCTGCGCGCCCACGATGCCGGGCTGGGACAGCATCGCCTTCCAGGTGCCGTCGGTGCGCAGCCGGGCGCCGACGTTGCCGATCCCGGCGAAGTGCAACCGGCCGGACGCGAGGTCCACTTGAGCCACGGCGACGGCCGCGCCCCGGGTGCGGCGCAGCGCCCGGCCCAGATGCCGCAGCATCTCGGCGGGCGGCCGGTCGGCCACGTCGCGCAGCGCCTCCACGGCGGCTCCGGACGCCTCGGCGGCCTTGGGCCCGTGGCCGAGCCCGTCGGCGAGCAGGAGGGTGTGGCGGTCGCCCGCGCAGACCCTGGTCCAGGCGTCGCCGGAGTAGTCGGCCCGGCCGAGGGGGACGTTGACGCCACCTGCGTGCGGCCCCCGAGGGGGCGTCCGATACCGGTCGGCGGGGGGTTCGTGGTCGATCCGGGCCATGGCCACGGTGCCCCGGCCGGGGACGCTGTGCAGGTCGAAGTCGTTCGCTGTGCGCCGGCACGTGCCGAGGCCGGCGCCCAGGGAAGCCGCGGTCGTGTAGCCGTCGCGCATCGCCGCCGCGACGTCCGGGATGCCCGGGCCGTGGTCGAGCGCGATGAGCTGCACGGACGTGCGCCGGTCGTCGGCGGGCGCTCGCTCGACGAGGTTGATGAGGACGTACCCGCCGTCCGCGTGCCGCACCAGGTTGGTCGCCAGCTCCGTCGCCACCAGCGCCGCGGTCGCGATGCGGTGCGGGCCGAGCCCGGCGCACGCGCCGGCCGCCTCGGCCGCGACCCGGACGTCCCGCACCCGGGTCGAGTCGTCGACGGGCACGTCCCACACCCTGCTCATCACAGCCCCGGCCGGGCCGACGGCACGACCGTGGCCCAGGCGGTGACGGTGACGGTGGTCCCCTCACCGGGCCGGCTGTCCACCTCGAACTCCTGGACCAGCCGCTTGGCCCCGCTCAGGCCGAGTCCCAGCCCGCCGCCGCTGGTGTAGCCGTCGGTCATCGCCTGGTCCAGGTCGCGGATGCCGGGCCCGGCGTCGACGAAGGCCAGCCGCAGGCCGGGCGACGGCCCGGTGTGCAGCGGGGTGATCTCCACATGGCCGCCGCCGCCGTGGACGAGGGTGTTGCGGGCCAGCTCGCTGGCGGCGGTGACGAGCTTGGTCTGCTGCACCAGACCGAAACCGAGCTCGGCGGCGGCCTGCCGGACCTGCTGCCGTACCCAGGCCAGGTCGGCGTCCGAGCCGATCGGCAGGCTGGCCGGGGCGGCATGGCGGGAGGCCCGCATCACGGACTCCCCTCGCCCCGCTGGTCACCGGCGGTGAGCAGCTCCATCGCGCGTTCGACGTCCAGGGCCGTACGCAATCCGGGCAGGGTGAGCCCCAGCTCGACCAGGGTGATCGCCACCGCGGGGCGCATCCCGGCCAGCACCGTACGGGCGGCCAGCAGTCCGGCTCCGGCGGCGATCTCCGCGAGGACCCGCCCCAGGAAGGAGTCGACGATGTCCACGCCGGAGATGTCGATGACCACACCGGTCACCCGGGTGTGCGCGATCCGCTCGGTGATGTCCTGCTGGAGCTGCTCGGCCATCCCGTCGTGCAGCTCCCCCTGGAGGGTGACCAGCAGGATGTCGCCCAGCCGGAGGACCGGCACCGTGAAGCCGTGCCCGCCGTAGGGCCCGTTCCCCGAGGGGCCGGTCATCGCGCGTCCGCGTCGGCCGCCCGGACCGGCGCGATCTCGACGCCCTGCCGGCTGAGCGCGTAGGCCAGGGCGTCCGCCAGGCTCGCGCGGGTGAGCACCGTGCCGAGGTCGATGCCCAGCTGGACGATGGTCTGCGCGATCGCGGGCCGGATGCCGGAGACGATGCACTCGGCGCCCATCAGCCGGGCCGCGGCCACCGTCTTCATCAGGTGCTGGGCGACCAGCGAGTCGACCGTGGGCACGCCGGTGATGTCGAGGATGGCGTACCGGGCACGCTCGGCGACGATCGCGTCCAGCAGGCTCTCCATGACCACCTGGCTGCGCGCACTGTCCAGCGTGCCGATCAGCGGTACGGCGACGGTGCTCTCCCAGAGCTTGATCACCGGGGTGGCCACTTCGTGCAGTTGCTCGCGCTGCCGTGCGATCACCTCCTCGCCCGCGCTGACCGTCGTCTCCAGTACGACCAGCCGCAGCGTGCCCATGAGCACGGTGAGGGCCAGCACGCACTCCTGGGCCTCGGGGGCGCCGGGGTCCGGGAACTCGGCGCGCAGCAGCTCGGTGACCGGCTCTCGCAGGGCGGCCACCTCGTCGGCGAGCCCGTCGGCGTCGATCCCCATGCGGGCGCGGGAGGCCGCCATCCGCCCCAACTGGTCGCGCACGGCCTCGAATCCGGGGGCCCGGAGGTCGTCCAGCCGCCCGGCGGCCGCCACCGCGGCCAGCGCCGCCGCCACGGACCTGCCCGCCTCCACCGCCTCGTCGCGGGACACGGTGAAGACCGTGCGGAACAGCGCGGCGTCCGCCCACCGTTGGGCGATCTGTTCCCGGCGCTGTTCGAGAAAGGCACTCACCTGCTGTGCGGGCGGCTCTTGTTCCGCGTTCTCTTCCGACACCGACACTTGCATCGCTCCCTTGCACAGGCCGGACCGAGGTCGCCCTGCGAAACCAGCCATTACTTGCCGTATGACAAACATTAGGCCCGGCGTACGGCTCCACCAAACAGCCGCTCACCCACACCCCCTGACCTCCGCCTTCCCTGGCCCCTCCCGCCCACGCCAGTCCAGGCACACCACCAGGGCGTCGTCGTCCGGGACGGGTCCGCCGCGGTGGCCGGACAGTTCGCGCAGCACGGCCCGGGGCACCTCGGCGGCCGGGAGCAGCCGGGTCGACTGGATCGCCCGGGCCAGGGCGTCGTCCCCGTACGCCTCTCCGCCCGGGGAGGCGACGCCGTACACCCCGTCGCTGACGAAGACCAGCCGGTCACCGGACTCGACCGTGAACTCCTGGGCCACGTAGTCGGTCTCCTCGAACATTCCCAGCGGCAGCTGGGCGTCGAAGGGCACCGGCTCCACCGCGCCCCGGCGCAGCCGCAGCAGCCGCGGGGAACCGGCGTCCACCGCCCGGACCCGCCCGGTGGCCAGCTCGATGTCCAGCATGAGCACGGACAGGTAGCAGCGACCCCGGTAGTGGGCGTACACCGCCTGGTCGGCCAGGGCCGCCTGGTCGGCGATGGGGAGACCGGCCCGGCGCGCGTTGCGCAGGGCGTTGATCGCCAGGTTCGTCAGCAGGGAGGCCTCTATGCCCTCGCCCATGCCGTTGGTGACGTAGAGGCTGAGCCGGTCGGCCGTGGCGGACCAGTCGAAGTTGTCGCCGAAGACCGCGTACGCCGGTTCCAGCTGGGCGCCCAGCTCGTACTCGGGGCGGACGCAGGAGCGGCCCGGCAGCAACTGCCACTGCATCTCGGCGGCCAGCGTGAGCCGGTCCCTGCGGCGCGCCTGGAGGTACAGGTCGGTGTCCCGCTCGGCCACGACGACCTCGTGCCCGAGCACCTCGGCGATCTCGGCCAGTTCGCCGAGGCAGCCGCCGGCGTGCTCGCCGCCCGGCAGGGTCACCGTCAGCACGCCGAGGCGGTCGCCGCGCACGGTGACCGGCAGGTGCACGCGTACGACGTCACCCGGCAGGGTTTCCACGTACGGCTCCTGCGCGCCGAAGGCCCGGCCCGCCGGGCTGTTGGCCACGGACACCGGCTGAAGGGTGTGCGGCAGCACGGACACCGGCTGAAGCACCGTCAGTCCGTAGTCGGCCAGGTACAGCTCGACGGAGTCCGCCGCGTACTGATCGGTCAGTACACGACGGACCGCGTCCAGCAGTTGATGGGGCGCCGCCGTGCGCAGGGCGCGCTCGGCGGTCACGAATCTGTTCACGATCGTCGTCACGATGTCGAAGCCCAATCCTTGATCCCTCGGTCGGACATCTCTTCGGACCTCTGCGGGGCCCTCGGGCAAGGCTCTCGGTGTGCGGGCCGGTGTCGGCCCCGGGTCGCGGCTCGCCTAGTACGCTGACGGCCATCCCGGTGCCTGCGAGAGTGTGACTGTGACTTCCCTCCGACCCCGCCCTGAGCCAGCAGAGGTCGCACGTGTGACCTCCACGGCCGCGGAGTTGCTGGAAGTCCTCTGGGGCCGTGCCTCCACCGCACCCGCCTCGGCGTCCCAGCTGCGCGTGCTGCTCATCCTGGAGCACCACGAGGGCATCAACCTGCGCACCCTCGCCGACTCCCTCGCCTCCACCCCGCCCTCGACCAGCCGGCTGTGCGACCGGCTCCAGGCCGCGGGGTTCGTCGAACGCGCGGTGAGCGCGGCGGACCGGCGCGAGGTACAGCTGCACCTCAGCGGGCGGGGCCGCGCCTTCCTGGCCGACCTGCGCATCCGCCGGGAACAGACGCTGCGCGCCGTGCTCGACCAGATGCCCGCCGCCAAGCGGGTCGCGCTGCTGCAAGGGCTGGAGGCGTTCTGCGACGCGGCCGCGGCCCAGATACACGACGCCTCCGACGACTCGTCGGCGCCCGGCACCCGCACCGCCTGAACTGCCCGTCGTGGCACCGGGACGAACATTCCGGATCCTCCCCCGCGCCCGCACGGCACGGCTAGATTGTTGTCTCACGACTATAGTTGCCGAACGACAACTGTCCGCTCCACGAGTCCCGCTGCCGAGTCCTCCGCACCGCACCGCCCCGCCCTCCTGCCCGTACCGTGAGCCGACCGTGCGGGTACCCCGTCACCGCCCCGACCTGCGCCGACTGTGGTCAACGTCTCGACGGGGAGGACACGGGGCATGAGCCGGGCGACTGCGGGTAGCGGCCTGGAGGTGGCCTGACGGGGGACGGGAGCGGGCCGGAACTACGAGGGAGGGCCCGTGACGGCGACCACGCGCATCGGTACGACGACGGATTCCGGCACCGACACCGGCGAGGAGCTGCCGCAGATCGCCGAGCCGCACAAGCTCGCCCCGCAGGACGCGCGCGATCTGACCGGACAGTTCCTCGACCGGCTCGCCGTGCTGGAGGAGGGCACTCCCGAATACCAGTACGCGCGCAACACGCTCATCGAGATGAACATGTCGCTGGTGCGGTTCGCGGCCCGCCGGTTCCGTGCGAGCGGCCAGTCGATGGAGGACATCGTCCAGGTCGGCGTCATCGGGCTGATCAAGGCCATCGACCGGTTCGAGGTCTCCCGCGAGGTCCAGTTCACCAGCTTCGCGGTGCCGTACATCATCGGCGAGATCAAGCGGTTCTTCCGCGACACGTCCTGGGCCGTGCACGTGCCGCGCCGCCTTCAGGAGGCCCGTACGGAACTCGCCAAGGCCACCGAGGAACTGGCCTCCCGCCTCGGCCGCGCGCCGAAGGTCGCGGAGCTGGCGGCGCTCATGAACCTCTCGGAGGAGGAGGTCGTCGAGGCCCAGGTCGCGGCGAACGGCTACCTCTCCTCGTCCCTGGACGCCGCGGTCACCGGCGACTCGGAGGACAGCGACACCGCGCTCTCCGAGTTCATCGGCGAGGAGGACCCGGCCCTCGAACTCGTCGAGGACTTCCACGCGCTGGCTCCCCTGGTCGCCGAACTCGACGAGCGCCAGCGCCTCATCCTCCACCTCCGCTTCGTCGAGGAACTCACCCAGGCGGACATCGGCAAGCGCCTGGGCATCTCCCAGATGCACGTCTCCCGCCTGATCTCCCGGACGGTGGCCCGCCTGCGGTCGGGGATGCTGGCGACGGGCTGAGGCCCACACACGCCCGCTCACGCACGCACGCATCCGGAAACGACGAAGCGCCCCGACCGGCTCTGACCGGTCGGGGCGCTTCGCAGCAAGTCGAAGGCCGTGTCCTCCGCCCGCTGCCGGTAGGCCCTGTGGGACTCGAACCCACAACCAATGGATTAAAAGTCCACTGCTCTGCCAATTGAGCTAAGGGCCCAGGCGATGTTGCCCCCACGAGCATAGCCGGACGAGGCCGAGTCTCCGATCGGGTATCGGTCACCGGCCGCGCCGGAGGGGGAACTGACCCCGTGACGGCCGCGGATCCACCCCTGCGGGACGGGAACGGCAGAGCGCCGTGGCCCGCCCGCAGGAGGGATCCACGGCGCTCGTCACGCGTCTGTGTCAGCCGTTGCGCTTCCAGCGCGGCTTGTCCTCGCGGCGACCGAAGGAACCGCCGCCACGGTGGTCGTCACGACGGCCGTTCGGACGGTCGTGGCCGCCGGCGCGGTAGCCCGGACGGTCGTCCCGGCGGTCGCGGTTGAACGGACGGTCGCTGCCACGGTGCCCACCGCGCTCGTCCCGGCGGAAGCCGCCACGGTCGTCACGGCGCTCGAACGGACGCCCGCCGCGGTCGTCACGACGCTCGAACGGACGGCCGCCACGGTCGTCACGACGCTCGAAGGAACGACCACCCCGGTCGTCGCGCCGGAAGCCGCCGCGCTCACCCCGGTCGCCCCGGTCAGCCCGGTCGTCCCGGCGGAAACCGCCACGGTCGTCACGACGCTCGAACGAACGGCCACCACGGTCGCGGTCCCGGTCGCGGTTGAACCCGCCGCGGTCGTCACGACGCTCGAACGGACGGCCGCCACGGTCGTCACGACGCTCGAAGGAACGACCACCACGGTCCCGGTCGAAGGACCGGTCCCGGTCACGGCTGAACCCGCCGCGGTCGTCACGACGCTCCCGCCGCTCGTACGGCGCGGTGGCAGCCTCGGCACGCTCGACGTCCTGCGCGGTCCGCTGCTCGGGCACGGACACCTCGACGCCGGCCGGAACCTCCGCGGACTCCCCGGACACCGCCGCCTGCGGCTCCTCGCCCCGCTCGCGAGCGACCCGCGCGAGCAGCCGGTCGGACTCCTCGCGCAACTCGTTCGCACGCCGCTGCGCCCGCTCCAGCTCCTTGGCGAGCTGGGCGACCTCACGCTCGGCCTGCTGAGCGGCGTTGCCCACGGACTCGGCCTGGACCTCGGTCATCGACCGGGCACCGGTGATCTCGGCGACCTCCGGGTCGAAGGCCGCGCCGCCCTGGATGATGTGGCGCGTGGCGTCGACGCCCGCGTCCTCCATCAGCCGGAAGATCTGACGCCGCTGGTGCGGCAGGGAGAGGGAGACGACGGTGCCGGTACGGCCCGCGCGCGCCGTACGGCCGGCGCGGTGCAGGTAGTCCTTGTGGTCGCCCGCCGGGTCCACGTTCAGCACCAGGTCGATGCCGTCGACGTGGATACCGCGCGCCGCCACGTCGGTCGCGACGAGCACGTTGACGTACCCGTCCTTGAAGTCGGCCAGGGTCCGCGTCCGCGCGCCCTGCGTCATGCCGCCGTGCAGCGCGTCGGCCTTCACCCCGGAGTCGCGCAGCTGCTCGGCGACGCGGTCGGCGCCCAGCTGGGTGCGGACGAAGATGATCGTGCGGCCCTTGCGGGACGCGATGGCCGCGGTGACCGGCGCCTTGTCCTTGGGCTTCACGATGAGGATGTGGTGCGACATGGTCGTCACGGCGCCCTGGGCGGCGTCGACCTCGTGGCTCACCGGGTTGTTCAGGTACCGGTCGACGAGGGTCTTGATCTCGTTCTCCATGGTCGCGGAGAAGAGCATCCGCTGACCGCCCGCGGGGACCTGGTCCAGCAGCTCCGTCACCTCGGGCATGAAGCCCAGGTCGGACATCTGGTCGGCCTCGTCGAGAACGGCGATCTGCACGTTCTCCAGCGAGCAGGCGCCGCGGTTGATGATGTCGCGCAGCCGGCCCGGGGTGGCGACCAGGACGTCGACGCCCTTCTCCAGGGCGTAGATCTGGTTGCCCATGGACGTACCGCCGCAGACGACCTTCATCTTGAGGCCGAGGACGTCGCCGTAGGGCTGGAGCGCGTCGGCGACCTGCATGGCGAGCTCACGCGTCGGCGTGAGGATGACGGCCCGCGGCTTGTGCTTCTCGGTACGGCCGCCGGCGAGCTGGGCCAGGGCGGGCAGACCGAACGACAGGGTCTTGCCGGAGCCGGTGCGGCCCCGGCCGAGGATGTCCTTGCCGTCCAGGGCGTCCGGGATGGTCGCGGCCTGGATCGGGAAGGGGGTGGTCACGCCGTTCTGTGCGAGCTTGCGGACGACGCCCTCGGGGAGACCGAGGTCGGCGAAAGTGACCTCGGGGGCGTCCTCGGTTGCCTCGTTCTCGGGCACGACGACGTGATCAGTACTGGCGATGGACATGCGAATGCGAAACCTTCCGGAGTCTCGTCGGCACGCGCCCGTCAACTCCGTGATTCGCGATTCGCAATACGACCGCCTCAATGCGGTCCACCACGGCAAGGGAGAGAGTACGCGCCACACGGCGCGCTCTGCAGTGGCGCCGGGCAAGATGGGATCAAACGATCTGCCACCATACGCACTCCGGGCCCCACAAGGCAAACCGGACTCCGCAGGAGACAGTTGGGACGCCCTCCGTGACCCAGTGGCCCGGAGAACCTCCCGTCGGTGCCAACCAGCCACCCCCCGAGATTGTTCCCGCCCGACGGCACTCACCGCGCGGCTACGCCGGCGCCCCCGCCTCGGGTGCCGGCTCCCGCTGGGCGAGCTGCGGCCCGGGCGGCTCGTGCGCCGACGACGACGGCTCCGGCTTGTCCGTGGGCTCCGGCGACGCCGTCACCTCGGTCGGGGTCGGCGTGGGCTCGGGTTCGGCCGTCCGGGTGGGCGTCGGCGGAGCCGGCGGCTTCGGCGTCGGCTTGGCCGGCTTCCCCGGCTTGGCGCGCCCCGGCGCGGGCGCGCTCACCACGGCGGACGGCGACACCCCGGGAGACGCCGACTCCCCCGGCCCGCCGTCCTTGCCCTTCTTCCCCTTCTCGCCCTTGCCGTGCCCGCGCTCGCCGTCGGCCGCCGCCGCACCGAACCCGGTACCGCCGCCCGACGCCGCCGACCCGCCGTCGGGCGCCTCCCCGCCGCGCTGTCCGGCGGAGTGCGACGGCTTGGCGCTCCCTCCCGCGCCGTCGTCGCCGACGCTCATACAGCCGGCGGCGGCGGCGACGGCCACGACCGTGGCGGCCAGGCGGACGGGTACGTACAAGGGGCGCACGGGGCCACCTCCGGGAAGGGTGATGGAGTCAACACCTCCAACTCCCGCCGCCCACAAGAGGACACGCGCCCCGCATTCACAACCCGCTCAGCCGTAACCCAGGGCGTGAAGGCGCGCGTCGTCGATGCCGAAGTGGTGCGCGATCTCGTGCACCACCGTGATCTCCGTCTCGGCGACGACGTCCTCCCGCGACTCGCACATCCGCAACGTCGGATTCCGGTAGATGGTGATCCGGTCCGGCAGCACACCGGCGTACCACTCGCCCCGGTCGGTCAGCGGAGTCCCCTCGTACAGCCCGAGCAGCTCGGGATCGTCCGACGGCGGTTCGTCCTCGACGAACACCGCGACGTTGTCCATCAGTCGCGTCAACTCCGGCGGGATCCGGTCGAGCGCCTCGGCGACCAGCTCCTCGAACTCCTCACGCGTCATCTCCAGCACAGGCCCATTGTCGGCCACGACACAGCAGTACGAGAGCCTTCCGGCGTCGCATATCCGGCCCGGGACTTGGGCATACGGGACCAATGGCCCGCGTCCCCGCCGCAGTCCTGAGTGTCCTGAACCCGATCCGCAAGGGCCCGCGCGCCCTCGCCCGCCGCTACCGCTCCCGCCAGGCCCCGGCCACGATCGAACTCGTGCCGCAGCCGCACCCGTGGTCCCGTGCGGTGGGACTGGTGGCCGTGGTCCTCCTCGGCGCCTGGCTGGGCCTGCTGGTCGTGGGCAATGTCCGGGTCCCGGTCGGCCCCATGAACACCACCATGACGCTGCGCCCCTCCTTCACCGGCGGCACCAAGATCAACATCTCGCCGCTGGGCGCCCTGCAGCTGGACAGCCACATCGCCCCCGTCCGTCTGGACGTGAACGTCGACCAGCTCGACCCGGTCCGCTCCCAGGCCCTGGTCGACCACCCCGAGCGGCTCTCCGGCCTCCAGGACGAGGTCACCGAGGACGTCGGACGCGGCACCCTCGACCTGGCCGTACGGTCATCCGTCGCCGTCGTCGGCGGCGCCACCGCGCTCGGCCTCGCGGTCTACCGCCGCCCCCGCCGCGCCCTGGCCGCCGGCGGCCTCGCGCTCACCCTCCTCGCCGCCTCCGGCGGCACGGCGTACGCCACCTGGCGCCCCGACTCCGTCCTGGAACCCAAGTTCTCCGGACTGCTCACCTCGGCCCCCTCCCTGGTCGGCAACGCGCGCAGCATCGTCACCGAATTCGACGTCTACCAGAAGGAATTGGCCCGCCTGGTCACCAACGTCACCAAGCTCTACGACGCCACCTCGACCCTCCCGGCCTACGCGCCCGACCCCTCGACCATCCGGGTCCTGCACGTCTCCGACATCCACCTGAACCCGGCGAGCTGGAAGATCATCGCCTCGCTGGTGGAGCAGTACAAGGTGGACGTGATCGTCGACTCGGGCGACACGATGGACCACGGCACGGCCGCCGAGAACGGCTTCCTGGACCCCATCGAGGACCTCGGGGCCCCCTACGTCTGGGTCCGCGGCAACCACGACTCGATGATCACGCAGCGCTATCTGGAGGGCCTGAAGAACGTCCACGTCCTGGACGACGGCCGGGCCAAGACGATCAAGGGTCTGCGCTTCGCGGGCATCGGCGACCCGCAGTTCACCCCGGACCGCTCGAAGCAGCCCGGCGCCGAGCAGTCCCAGGAGCTGGCCGGCGCCCGCCTGGCCACGGCCCTGCGCGACCAGCGCACCGCCGGCACCCCGGTGGACGTCGCCATCGCCCACGAACCGTCGGCGGCCCGCGAGGTCGACGGCGAGGTGCCGCTGGTGCTGGCCGGCCACCTCCACCACGACGAGATGGAAGTCCTGAAGTACGGCACCCGGCTGCGCATCGAGGGCTCCACGGGCGGCAGCGGCCTGCGTGCCATCGAGGGCAAGCACCCGGACCCCATCGAAGCGTCGATCCTCTACTTCGACCGGAACACCCGCCACCTCCAGGCCTGGGACGAGATCGAACTGGGCGGCCTGGGCCTCACGACAGCCGAGGTCAGTCGCCACCTCCCGGAGGAGAACCAGCCCGGCGCGACACAGTCCCCGACCACCCCCGCGACGGAGCCGCCGACGGGGTCCCCCGCCGGCTCCCCCTAAACCGTTTTGGCGATAGCTCCCGCCATCCCATATGCTTCTCACGTCCCCGACGCGCTGAGAAGCGCCCAGGCGGGCCGATAGCCCTCATCGTCTAGCGGCCTAGGACGCCGCCCTTTCAAGGCGGTAGCACGGGTTCGAATCCCGTTGGGGGCACGCACCACCCTGTGCGACACTGTCGTACGACACGCTTGGTCCTGTGGAGCAGTTTGGAGTGCTCGCCACCCTGTCAAGGTGGAGGCCGCGGGTTCAAATCCCGTCAGGACCGCTGAGGTTTCACGTGAAACCTCGTGGCTGGGTAGCTCAGTTGGTACGAGCGTCCGCCTGAAAAGCGGAAGGTCGCCGGTTCGACCCCGGCCCCAGCCACAACCGCCCTCACCAGGGCTTGAGCCCCTCTCCGACTCTCACCGGAGAGGGGCTCTTTCGTGTCGTCTGGCAGCGCCTAGTCGTCCCCGCCGCTTTGCCGTGAGCCGGAATTCCGGCTCGCACTGCGGGCCAGTTCGCTGCCGAGCAGCGTCACCTTGGCCACACCACGTGCCCAGCGCGGGGCGTCCCCCCGGGCCGCCCAGAAGACGCAGACACAGCCGCCGATGACGAGCAGGACGACGAGCGACAGTATGAGCACGAGCATGATGGACCCCGTTTTCGTGTGATGAACCGCGCCATCGTCTCAGGCGGGCCTCCCTCCGGCAGGCCCGGGCCGAGGGGCCGGCCTGGTCGGACCGCCCGAGACAAAAGCGTTAGCCACAAAAATCGGCGGGATGAGATCCTGGATCGCGTATGTCTACGCAATCCGCCCCCGCCCTCGGCGCCCTCGCCCCCCGCCTGACCGAGCTGTCCCTGCGCGACGCGCACCGGCTCGGGCGCAGGCTCGAAGGTGCGCGCAAGATCCGTAAGCCGGAGGCACGCGCCGCCGTGCTGGCCGAGATCGAGGCGGAGATCGGCAAGGCCGAGGAGCGGATGGCCGGGCGCCGCGCCCGCGTGCCCGGGATCACGTACCCCGAGCAGCTGCCGGTCAGCCAGAAGAAGGACGAGATCGCCGACGCCATCCGCGACCACCAGGTCGTGATCGTCGCCGGTGAGACCGGTTCCGGGAAGACCACGCAGATCCCGAAGATCTGCATGGAGCTCGGCCGCGGGGTCCGCGGCATGATCGGGCACACCCAGCCCCGCCGGATCGCCGCCCGCACCGTCGCCGAACGCGTGGCGGAGGAGCTGGACACCCCGCTGGGCGAGGCCGTCGGCTGGAAGGTCCGTTTCACGGACCAGGTCGACCCGGACGCCACGTTCGTCAAGCTCATGACGGACGGCATCCTGCTCGCCGAGATCCAGACCGACCGCGAGCTGCGCGCCTACGACACGATCATCATCGACGAGGCCCACGAGCGGTCCCTCAACATCGACTTCCTGCTGGGCTACCTCGCCCAGCTGCTGCCGAAGCGCCCCGACCTCAAGGTCGTCATCACCTCGGCCACCATCGACCCCGAGCGCTTCTCCCGGCACTTCGGCGACGCCCCGATCGTCGAGGTCAGCGGCCGTACGTACCCCGTGGAGGTCCGCTACCGGCCGCTCCTGGAGGAGGACGGCGACGACGCCGACCGCGACCAGATCACCGCGATCATCGACGCCGTCGAGGAGCTCCAGAAGGAGGGTCAGGGCGACATCCTGGTCTTCCTGTCGGGCGAGCGGGAGATCCGGGACACGGCCGACGCCCTGACCAAGAAGAACTACCGCTTCACGGAGATCCTGCCGCTCTACGCCCGGCTCTCCCACGCCGAACAGCATCGCGTCTTCCAGCCCCACACCGGACGCAGGATCGTTCTGGCCACGAACGTCGCGGAGACGTCCCTCACCGTCCCGGGCATCAAGTACGTCATCGACCCGGGCTTCGCACGGATCTCCCGCTACAGCCACCGCACCAAGGTCCAGCGCCTCCCCATCGAGCCGGTCTCCCAGGCCAGCGCCAACCAGCGCAAGGGCCGCTGCGGCCGTACGTCGGACGGCATCTGCATCCGCCTCTACAGCGAGGACGACTTCAACGCCCGCCCGGAGTTCACGGACGCGGAGATCCTCCGGACGAACCTCGCCTCCGTCATCCTGCAGATGACCGCGGCCGGCCTCGGCGACATCGAGAAGTTCCCCTTCATCGACCCGCCGGACCACCGCAACATCCGCGACGGCGTGCAACTCCTCCAGGAACTGGGCGCCCTCGACCCGGCGCAGAAGGACCCCCGCAAGCGGCTCACGGACACCGGCCGCAAGCTCGCCCAGCTGCCCGTCGACCCGCGGCTGGCCCGCATGGTCCTGGAGGCGGACAAGAACGGCTGTGTGCGCGAGGTCATGGTCATAGCCGCCGCGCTGTCCATCCAGGACCCCCGCGAGCGCCCCGCCGACAAGCAGACCCAGGCCGACCAGCAGCACGCCCGCTTCAAGGACGAGACCAGCGACTTCCTGGCCTACCTGAACCTCTGGCGCTACATCCGCGAGCAGCAGAAGGAGCGCGGCTCGTCCTCCTTCCGCCGGATGTGCAAGCAGGAGTACCTCAACTTCCTTCGCATCCGCGAATGGCAGGACATCTACAGCCAGCTGCGCACGGTCGCGAAGCAGATGGGCATCCACCTCAACGAGGACGATGCCCCGGCCGACCGCATCCACGTCTCCCTGCTCGCCGGCCTGCTGTCCCACATCGGGATGAAGGACGTGAAGGAGGGCGCGAAGAACGAGTACCTGGGCGCCCGCAACGCCAAGTTCGCGGTCTTCCCCGGCTCGGCCCTCTTCAAGAAGCCCCCGCGCTTCGTGATGTCCGCCGAACTCGTCGAGACCTCCCGCCTCTGGGCCCGGGTCAACGCCAAGATCGAGCCCGAGTGGGTCGAACCCCTCGCCGGCCACCTCCTCAAGCGCACCTACAGCGAGCCGCACTGGGAGAAGGACCAGGCAGCCGTGATGGCGTACGAGAAGGTCACGCTGTACGGCGTGCCGATCGTGGCCCAGCGGAAGGTCAACTACGGGCGGATCGACCCGGAGACCAGCCGCGAGCTGTTCATCCGGAACGCGCTCGTCGAGGGCGACTGGCGCACGCACCACAAGTTCTTCTCGGACAACCGCAGACTCCTCACCGAGGTCGAGGAGCTGGAGCACCGGGCCCGGCGCCGGGACATCCTGGTCGACGACGAGACGCTGTTCGACTTCTACGACCAGCGGATCCCCGAACACGTCGTCTCCGGCGCCCACTTCGACTCCTGGTGGAAGCACAAGCGCCACGAGCAGCCCGACTTCCTCGACTTCGAGCGCGAGATGCTCATCAACGAGAAGGCGGGCGAGGTCACCAAGGCGGACTATCCGGACTCCTGGCGGCAGGGGAACCTCAAGTTCCGCGTGACGTACCAGTTCGAGCCGGGCGCGGACGCGGACGGTGTGACCGTCCACATCCCGCTCCAGGTGCTCAACCAGGTCACGGACGAGGGCTTCGACTGGCAGATCCCGGGCCTGCGGGAGGAGCTCGTCACGGAGCTCATCCGGTCCCTGCCCAAACCGATCCGCCGCAACTACGTGCCCGCGCCGAACTACGCGAAGGCGTTCCTGGACAGGGCCGTCCCGCTCCAGGAACCGCTCACCACGACCATGACCCGCGAGTTGAGGCGCATGGTCGGGGTGCCCTTCGAGGCCGAGGACTTCGACTGGTCCAAGGTCCCCGACCACCTCAAGGTCACGTTCCGGATCGTCGACGAGCGGCGCCGCAAGCTCGCCGAGGACAAGGACCTGGAGGCGCTGAAGCTCAGACTCCGGCCGAAGGCCCGCAAGGCCCTCTCCCAGGCCGCGGCCGCGACGGCGGAACGCCAGGGCGGCGAGTCCCTGGAGCGCAAGGGCCTCACGGACTGGACGATCGGCACGCTCACCCGCGTCTTCGAGACCCGGCGGGCCGGCCAGCCGGTGAAGGCGTACCCGGCGCTGGTCGACGACGGCGACACCGTCTCCGTACGGCTCTTCGACACGGAGGCGGAACAGGCGCAGGCCATGTGGAAGGGCACCCGCCGCCTGATCCTGCGCAACATCCCGGTGAACCCGGCGAAGTTCGCCTCCGAGAAGCTGACGAACGCGCAGAAGCTGGCGCTGTCCGCGAATCCGCACGGCTCCGTCCAGGCGCTGTTCGACGACTGCGCGATGGCGGCCGCCGACCGGCTGATCGCGGACTTCGGCGGGCCGGCGTGGGACGAGGAGTCGTACCGGAAGCTGTACGACAAGGTGCGCGCCGAGATCGTCGACACGACCGTCCGCACCGTGGGCCAGGTGCAGCAGGTGCTGGCCGCCTGGCAGGCCTGTGAACGCCGTCTGAAGGCCGTACGCAGCCCCGCGCTGCTGCCGAACCTCCAGGACGTGCGGAAGCAGCTGGACGCCCTCGTGAAGCCCGGCTTCGTGACGGAGGCGGGTCTGCGCCGCATGCCGGACCTGATGCGCTACCTGGTGGCCGCGGACCGGCGTCTGACGCAGATGCCGACGAACGTCCAGCGGGACACCTCGCGGATGCAGAAGGTCCACGAGATGCAGGACGAGTACGCCTGGCTCCTGGAGCAGATGCCGCAGGGGAGGCCGGTGCCGTCGTCGGTCCTGGACATCCGCTGGATGATCGAGGAGCTCCGGGTCAGCTACTTCGCCCACGCGCTGGGCACGGCGTACCCCGTCTCCGACAAGCGGATCGTGAAGGCGATCGACGCGGCAGTGCCGTAATCACGTGCGCACGCAGGGTGAGTTCGACCAGGGCCCCACCCTCCTGTACAGTCTCTTCTCGCAGCGCAACGCAGAAATCGCGCCGCGAAACCTGGTCCTGTGGAGCAGTTTGGAGTGCTCGCCACCCTGTCAAGGTGGAGGCCGCGGGTTCAAATCCCGTCAGGACCGCAGTGAGAGAAAGAGGGCTCGCACCCCGCAAGGGGCGCGAGCCCTTTCTCGTGACCAACGACCGCGCTCCCTCGCCACCCTGCCGAGGTGGAGGCCGCGCCCGCGGCGCAGCCGCAATCAAGCACAGCAAATCCCGTCAGGACCGCAGTGAAAGAGCCCGGGTCTTCCGGATCCGGGCTCTTCTGTCGTCCGAGCTTCACTCGTCCGGACCTCCCGCATCCAAGTTCGTTTGTGCGCCCCTGACCTGTGCGATGCCCCCTCGGGGGCCCTCACGCCGTCTTGACGGCCTCTCGTTCCCTCGGTACCCAGAAACCAGGGCCGTTCCCGGTTCGGCCTTCCGGAGGTGGCGTATGGCGGCATCGGCTAGGCACGAGACGCGGGCCCTGCTCCGTGCACACCTGGCGGCCGCGTCGTCGTACCGGCATCTCACTCGCCACTGTCCGATCTGCCATCACCTGCTGCGGCTGGCGATGGAGTCCGCCCAGACCGCTCCACGCACCGCCCAGACCTCCCAGGAGCCCGTCGAGAACGAGAGTCCGGCGCGAGCCTGACCGAAGCCGGCCTCAACGCCCGTTCGTACACGGGGTGCTGGAGCCGGTGGCTCCACTACCGCACCCGCGGCGGAGCTAACAAGCCGCTCGGTATGTGACGGGTGTCACTGCATGAGTTTTGGAAAGTGCGGTACTTACACCCCGCCTACAACGGGTCAATTTAATATGTGCAATTGCACCCCTTCGACGGTGCCGCACACAAGGGATCCCACGCCCCTCCCCAGACTCCGACAAGGCCGCTCACAGCCACGCCACGAGACCGACAGCCGGCGCACAAAAAAGATCGCGCTGGACCCGGCGGAGTCCAGCGCGATCGACGACGCACCCTGTCATATGCCTGGAAAGCTCTGACTGGCGTGGGCGTGGGGCCTGTTGGGGCAGGACCCGCGTCGCTTGGAGCTGTGGTTCGGACGTCTCGGCTGATGGGGGACCAGCCGGTTCGCCCGGTTATTCAGTTGTTCAGGCCTCGCTGCGCTGCTGCGGAATGCCCGCGAGCAGAGCGCGGACCTCTGCCTCGCGGTAGCGGCGATGCCCGCCGAGCGTGCGGATCGACGTGAGCTTGCCGGCCTTCGCCCACCGCGTGACCGTCTTGGGGTCGACGCGGAACATGGTGGCGACCTCAGCCGGGGTCAGCAGCGGCTCGGCATCAGGGGTGCGAGCGGTCATGAGCGGCCTCCTCGGGAGAACCGAACCTTCTCGGTTCTTTCCTCTAAATTCTGCACCTTGACCCGCGTTGCCCGAAATGGCGGACGCGAGTCGAGTCGGTTATAGGACGAACGGCTTGTCCTCGGCACTACAACTACACCATCTGTCCAGCCGCGTCGGCCAAACCGATGGAATTGCCCTCCCAGGTGTTCATCAGCGACGGAAGCCGATGGACCATGCCATAGCGGACAGTCACGCCACTGTGACGATCAGTCACAGGGCGATCAGGAGTCACAAGACCCCCCAAAGCGTGCAATGCTGAGATTCCGCCCACAATGCAGCACAACGGGACGGAAGGAGCCCCCCGGACTCCTTGTCCTATTTTGGCATGAGGAGGGGCAAGGGGCGCAAGGGCCACGTACGTGTAGTCCGTCACGCTTGGCCTACTTGAGAGGTACGCCCGGATCGGGACCTACGTCCGTTGTTGACAAGGCTTCAGCGCACGCAGAGCGCTCTTCAGGAACGCCGGTGCGAGGACGTAACCCCAAAACGGGCGATACGTCAAACGCCTGTTCGTGACCGGTCACGAGCGGTCCGTAGGAACCGAAGGTCAGAGGTCAGTTCGCCGACCGCAGATCCCGCACGGAACGCCACCGGTCCACCAGGCGGGCGTACGCCTCCCCGGCCGCCGCCCCGTCGCCCCGGCGCAGCGCGGCGATCCCCTCGGCGACGTCCGCCGCCGAGTGGTCGTCCTCCAGCGCCCCGGCCGGCACGGCGTGCACCAGGCCGCCGTAGTCCAGCTCCACGAGCGAGCGCGGGTGGAACTCCTCCAGCCAGCGCCCGACGTCCACCAGGCCGTCGATCAGCGGCCCCTCGTCCATGGCCTCCTTCAGGGCCCGCAGGCCCCGGGCCACCCGGCGCCGGGCCTGGACCATGGGCGTGCGGTAGCGCAGCACCGGCGGGCTGTGCACGCTGTCGCCCTTGTCGTACTCGCGCTCCTCGTCGGAGACCAGCACGAACCAGTTGATCGGCACCTGCCAGGTCGCCGTACGGATCCACGGCCGGGCGTCCGGGTTGTCCGCCAGCCAGCGTTCGTAGTCCTGGGCCGCCTGGCGGCGCAGGAAGGGCGGCAGGACCGCGTCCAGGACGGGCGGCGGCAGCTCCTCGGAGAGCTCGTCCAGGGCCTGCCAGCCGCGCAGCCGGGTGCGCCAGGGGCAGACGCAGACGACGCCGTCGACGTCCAGCACGAAGGCGTCCTCGCTCTCGTGCACCGGCACGAGGACCGGCGGGGTGGGCGCCAAGTCGGCCAGGGCACGGCGGAGTTCGTCCTGGTACGAGGGACGGTCCGGACGGCGGGCGTAGCGGGCCCAGTGGCTGCGCTCCGGCTCGGCGAAGGCGGCCAGCGGCTCGTACACGCGCAGATAGGTCGCGTAGGGGACGATCACCGAGGACACCTTGGGCACGCCTGCTCCCTCCCCCGCGCACCGTCGCGAAAACCTGCGGAACCCACTCACAAACGCGCGGGAAATCTATGCAAATCGTCGCACGGGTGTACTCCGGTCGGAGGTGATCCTGAGCACTGTGCGGCCGGCGGGCCCACCAGGCTCTAATCTCATGCTCAGCAGCCCCCGCCACCCGCACGGGAGCTGGTCTCCACCCGCCGCAACTTACTCAGGAGTCACCACAGTGACCGACGTAACCGGCGCACCTGCTGATGTACTGCACACCCTGTTCCACTCGGACCAGGGGGGTCATGAGCAAGTCGTGCTCTGTCAGGACCGCGCGAGCGGCCTCAAGGCCGTCATCGCCATCCACTCCACCGCCCTGGGCCCCGCGCTCGGCGGTACGCGCTTCTACCCGTACGCGAACGAGGCCGAGGCGGTCGCCGACGCGCTGAACCTCGCCCGCGGGATGTCGTACAAGAACGCCATGGCCGGTCTCGACCACGGCGGCGGCAAGGCCGTGATCATCGGCGACCCGGAGCGGATCAAGAGCGAGGAGCTGCTCCTCGCCTACGGCCGGTTCGTCGCCTCCCTCGGCGGGCGCTACGTCACCGCCTGCGACGTCGGCACGTACGTCGCCGACATGGACGTGGTGGCCCGCGAGTGCCGCTGGACCACCGGCCGCTCCCCGGAGAACGGCGGCGCCGGGGACTCCTCCGTCCTCACCGCCTACGGCGTCTACCAGGGCATGCGGGCCTCCGCGCAGCACCTGTGGGGCGACCCGTCGCTGCGCGCGAAGCGGGTCGGCATCGCCGGCGTCGGCAAGGTCGGCCACCACCTGGTGGAGCACCTCGTGAAGGAGGGCGCCGAGGTCTTCGTCACTGACGTGCGCGAGGACGCCGTACGGCGGATCACCGAGCGGCACCGGGACGTCATGGCCGTGAAGGACACCGACGAGCTGATCCGCATCGACGGGCTGGGCATCTACGCCCCCTGCGCGCTGGGTGGGGCACTGGACGACGACACCGTGCCGGTGCTGACCGCCGAGGTGGTCTGCGGCGCGGCCAACAACCAGCTCGCCCACCCGGGCGTGGAGAAGGACCTCGCCGACCGCGGGATCCTCTACGCGCCGGACTACGTGGTGAACGCCGGCGGTGTCATCCAGGTGGCCGACGAACTGCACGGCTTCGACTTCGAGCGGTGCAAGGCGAAGGCGGCGAAGATCTTCGACACCACGCTGGCCATATTCGCACGTGCGAAGGAGGACGGTATTCCGCCGGCTGCCGCGGCCGACCGGATCGCCGAGCAGCGCATGCACGACGCGGCAGCGGCCCGCCGGGCGCGCTGATTCGGCAGCGCGCTCGCACGTTTGGCCGGTACCCGTCGGTGGGCAGTTAGAGAGAACTCTCACTTCTACCGGCGGGTCGACCGCCGAGAAGTGGTTAAAATCGCGGTTGACCAGCGAGGACGGGGCGCCTCGAAGGTCCTGGGCGCGGGCACGTCATACGGGCGACGTACCGTATGGGCGCGGGCTCAGGTACCGTGGAAGCCCTACGGGCCGGTCTCTCTGCGGAGAGGCCGTTCCGGACCATGAACGCGTGTCAAGACTCTGGGGCCGTCGAGCCCCGTCGTTGAGGGGGTCGAGCCATGGGGCGCGGCCGGGCCAAGGCCAAGCAGACGAAGGTCGCCCGCCAGCTGAAGTACAACAGCGGTGGGACTGACCTCTCACGCCTGGCCGAGGAGCTGGGTGCATCGCCTTCGAATCCGCAGCCGCCTAACGGCGGGCCGTTCGAGGACGATGATCAGGACGACGACCTGTACGCACGGTACGCCGACCTCTACGAGGACGACGACGAGGACGAGGACACCCAGTCCTCGCAGCATCGTCGCGGCGCTTGACCTTGCACTGAGCATTTGCCCGGTCGGTGACCTCGGTCACCGACCGGGTTCTGTGCTGCGTTCAGGTCTTCAGCCGGCGTAGTCACCGATCAGGGCGGCACCAGTGGTGTGCTCGCCCCTGTCCGTGATCTCTCCGGCCACCCAGGCGTCCACACCACGGTCGGCCAGGGTCGCCAGGGCCACGTCCGTGGACTCCTGCGGCACGATCGCGATCATGCCGACGCCCATGTTCAGGGTCTTCTCCAGCTCCAGGCGCTCGACCTGACCCGTCGTGCCGACGAGGTCGAAGATCGGGGCCGGGGTCCAGGTGGAGCGGTCGACGATCGCGTGCAGGTCGTCCGGGATGACCCGGGCCAGGTTCGCCGCGAGTCCGCCGCCGGTGACGTGGCTGAAGGCGTGCACCTCGGTGGTGCGCATCAGGGCCAGGCAGTCCAGCGAGTAGATCTTCGTCGGCTCCAGCAGTTCCTCGCCGAGGGTGCGGCCGAGCTCGTCGACGTGGGTGTCCAGCGCGAGGCCGGCCTGGTCGAGCAGGACGTGCCGGACGAGGGAGTACCCGTTCGAGTGAAGACCGGAGGACGCCATGGCGATCACCGCGTCACCCGTCCGGATACGATCCGCGCCGAGCAGCCGGTCGGCCTCCACGACGCCCGTACCGGCGCCGGCGACGTCGAAGTCGTCCTCGCCCAGCAGGCCCGGGTGCTCGGCCGTCTCGCCGCCGACCAGGGCGCAGCCGGCCAGCACACAGCCCTCGGCGATGCCCTTGACGATGGCTGCGACGCGCTCGGGGTGGACCTTGCCGACGCAGATGTAGTCGGTCATGAACAGCGGCTCGGCGCCACACACCACGATGTCGTCCATGACCATGGCGACCAGGTCGTGGCCGATCGTGTCGTAGACGCCCAGCCGGCGGGCGATGTCGACCTTGGTGCCGACGCCGTCCGTGGCGGAGGCGAGCAGGGGCCGCTCGTAGTTCTTCAGGGCGGAGGCGTCGAAGAGGCCGGCGAAGCCGCCGAGGCCGCCGAGGACCTCGGGGCGCTGGGCCTTCTTCACCCACTCCTTCATCAGCTCGACGGCGCGGTCGCCCGCTTCGATGTCGACGCCCGCGGCTGCGTAGCTGGCACCAGTTGTCTCAGACATGGCTAATGAGAACCTTCGTGTCGTACAGCAGGTTTTGCGGGCTGCCTACGGGCGGCGGATCGCGTCGGCGGCGGCCGTGGCGGCCGGGCCGGCGGCCAGCTCCGTCTCCAGGAGCTGCTTGCCGAGCAGCTCGGGGTCCGGGAGATCCATCGGGTACTCGCCGTCGAAGCAGGCGCGGCACAGGTTCGGCTTGGCGATGGTGGTCGCCTCGATCATGCCGTCGATGGAGATGTAGGCCAGGGAGTCGGCGCCCAGGGAGGTGCCGATCTCCTCGATCGTCATGCCGTTGGCGATGAGCTCGGCGCGGGTGGCGAAGTCGATGCCGAAGAAGCAGGGCCACTTCACGGGCGGCGAGGAGATCCGGATGTGGACCTCGGCGGCGCCCGCCTCGCGGAGCATGCGGACCAGGGCCCGCTGGGTGTTGCCGCGCACGATCGAGTCGTCGACGACGACCAGGCGCTTGCCCTTGATGACTTCCTTCAGCGGGTTCAGCTTCAGGCGGATGCCCAGCTGTCGGATGGTCTGCGAGGGCTGGATGAACGTACGGCCGACGTAGGCGTTCTTCACCAGGCCGGCGCCGAAGGGGATGCCGGAGGCCTCGGCATAACCGATGGCCGCCGGGGTGCCGGACTCCGGGGTCGCTATCACCAGGTCGGCCTCGACCGGGGACTCCTTCGCCAGGCGGCGGCCCATCTCCACGCGGGAGAGGTAGACGTTCCGGCCGGCGATGTCGGTGTCGGGACGGGCCAGGTACACGTACTCGAAGACACAGCCCTTGGGCTTCGCTTCCGCGAACCGGGACGTGCGCAGGCCGTTCTCGTCGATGGCGACGAACTCGCCCGGCTCTATCTCGCGGACGTAGGAGGCGCCGCAGATGTCGAGGGCCGCGGACTCGGAGGCCACGACCCAGCCGCGCTCCAGCCGGCCGAGGACCAGGGGGCGGATGCCCTGCGGGTCGCGGGCCGCGTACAGGGTGTGCTCGTCCATGAAGACGAGCGAGAAGGCGCCCTTGACCTGCGGGAGGACGCTGTGCGCGGCCTCCTCGATGGTCAGCGGCTTGCCGTCCTCGTCGACCTGGGCCGCGAGGAGCGCGGTGAGCAGGTCCGTGTCGTTGGTGGCCGCGACGCGCGGCGTACGGCCGCCTTCCTGCTTGGGCAGGTCGGCGACCATCTCGGCGAGCTGGGCGGTGTTGACGAGGTTGCCGTTGTGACCGAGCGCGATGGAGCCGTGTCCGGTCGCGCGGAAGGTCGGCTGGGCGTTCTCCCACACGGAGGCGCCGGTGGTCGAGTAGCGGGCGTGACCGACCGCGATGTGACCCTGGAGCGAACCGAGTGAGGTCTCGTCGAAGACCTGGGAGACCAGGCCCATGTCCTTGAAGACGAGGATCTGTGAGCCGTTGCTGACCGCGATTCCCGCGGATTCCTGGCCTCGATGCTGGAGGGCGTAGAGCCCGAAGTACGTGAGCTTGGCGACCTCTTCGCCCGGAGCCCAGACACCGAAGACGCCACAAGCGTCCTGGGGGCCCTTCTCACCGGGGAGCAGGTCGTGGTTGAGTCGTCCGTCACCACGTGGCACGCCACCGAGTGTAGGCGAGGTCGTCCACTGGTCCGAATTGGGGATACCGGACTTTTCAGTGGATCACCGCTCGGCGACGGCTCGCACACTCGTACCGTTTTCGCTGGTCAGCGTCAGGGTTTGGTGATCGACTCCGTACTTCAGCTTCCCGTCGAAAAGTCGCAGCAGGGCCTTCTCGTCGGACATGAGTGAGTCTTCGCACATCATTCGGGTCGTGGACGGGGGGCCGAGGGTGATATCGCCGTCGCGGACGGTGGCCTCGGCGTTCACCTTGTTGCAGCCGAGGCTGCCGGAGACCGTGCCCTTCTTCGCGTCGAAGGTGAGGTGGGCGCGGCCGTCGGTTTCCGGGGTCGTGACGGTCCACTTGGTGCCGCTCAGCGGGGCGTCCTTCGCCTTGGTCAGGCGGACGGTGTCGCCCTGGCCGGTGGTGAGGGTGAGGCGGTCGCCGTCCATCCGGGCCTCGAACTCCCGGCCGGAGAGCGTGCGGGCGAGGGTCTCCTCGAACTCCACGGGCGTGTTCTCGCAGGCCATCTGGGTGGACCTGGTCATGCCGAGCTTGACGCGGTCGCCGTCGACGGTGGCCTCGGCGCCGAACTTGTTGCAGCCGAGACTGCCCTCGGCCCGGCCCTTGTCGATGGTCACGTGGGCGCCGGTGGGGGCCTTCTGGGTCTTTCCGTCGGCGGTGACGCTGTCCACGCTCCACCGCACGCCTGTCACCGTCACCGGCTTCTCGGCACCGACCGAACCGCTGCCGCTGCCCGCCTTCTCGTTGCCGCAGGCCGCCATGAGCGGGACGAGCATGGCGGCGGCCGTCAGGGTCATGCGCTGCTTCTGCCTGTCCATGCCACTTCGACGGGGGACCCGGGGGGATCGGTTCCCCTTATGTCATCAGGGGCAGGTGGGCCGACAGATCCGCCCGCTCCCCGCTCGCGCTGACCTTGGCGTCCTCCAGAGCCTGCGCCCAGGACACCCGCCCGGTCGCGAGCCGGATCCAGGTCAGCGGGTCCGTCTCGACGACGTTGGGCGGCGTGCCGCGGGTGTGCCGGGGCCCCTCCACGCACTGCACCACCGCGTACGGCGGCACCCGCACCTCCGTCGAGCCGCCGGGGGCCTTCACGGCGAGCGCGTCGGCCAGCAGCCGGGTGCAGGCGGCCAGGGCCTGACGGTCGTAGGGGATGTCCAGGCCGGGGACGGCGGCGTTGAGGTCGTCGGTGTGGACGACGAGTTCGACGGTGCGGGTGACGAGGTAGTCGGCGAGGGTCATGGCGCCGGTGCGCGCGGCGAGGACGCGGGTGCCGGGGGCGGCCGCGAGCTTCTCGGCGAGGCGCTCCTCGGTCCTGTCGTACAGGGTGTCGAGGTCGGGGTTGGCCTCGGCGAGCTGCCGGGTGCCGTCGTCGATGTCGGCGGCTCGGACGGCGGTGGCGAAGGGCCAGTCGAGGAGGCCGAGTTCCGGTTTCGCCGGCTCGTCGCGGTCGAGGTTGCGGCTGACGGTCTCCACGGCCATGGTCACGTGGGCCGCCAGCTCCCGGACCGTCCAGTCACCGAGCCTGGTCGGCAGGTCGAGCTGCTCGGGGGTGAGGGTGCGGACGGCCTGCCGCACGTTCCCGAACTGGGCGAACACGGCCGCCTGGATCTTGACGGGATCGTAGCTGCGGGTGCGCTTCTTGGCCGGAGGCATGGGGGTCAGCCTAGAGCGACGGCCGCCGGCGGCGCCTCGAAGATCTCTCCGTTGCGCGGCACGCCGATTCCGCGCCAGGTGAAGGGCGCGCCCCGGGCCGCGTCCGGGTCCGGGCCGTCCATCAGCTGGAAGTGCAGGTGCGGCTCGGAGGAGTTGCCCGAGTTGCCGCAGCGGGCGATCGGCTGCCCGGCGCGGACGCGGTCGCCCTCGCGGACGGTGAGGGAGCCGCGCTGGAGATGGGCGTAGGCGGCGTGGGTGCCGTTGCCGAGGTCGAGGACGAGGTGGTTGCCGAGGATGCGCCCGGTGCCGGCCAGCTCGCGCACCGAGCCCTCAACGAGCAGCAGGTACAGCAACCCCGGCAGGGAGGTGCGGCTCAGGTGGTCGCGCTGCCCGTCGGCGGCCCGGACGACCGTGGCGTCGGCGACCGCGAGGATCGGGGCGCCGAAGGCCGGGAAGTCCTGGGGGCGGCGGGCGAGCGGCCACAGCCACCGGAAGGCGGGGCGGGCGCCCGGCTCGGGCTCGGCGAGGATGTCGATCGCGTATGTCTGACCGTGGGCGTGGACGCCGTGGCTCGGGGTGCGGTCGGCCGGGCTGTTCAGCGCGGACCAGCGGCCGGTGACCGGCGGATCGACCTCGACGGGCTCGCGGGCCGCCCGGGGGCTGTCCGGGGCACCGCCCCACCGGTTGGCGACGGTGACGACGACGTACGCCAGGACCAGCGGCAGGCAGTTCCACAGGGCGTGGTAGCCCCAGTCGAAGCAGATGTGCGCGACCACCAATGCGATGAAGGCCAGCTGCAGCCCCCGGAAAGCCACCATGCCGAGCTTGCGTGCGGACATCCTGTTCCCCCTCGACGCGCTTCTACGGACGGGCCGTCGCCAGCGCCACCAGCAGCGGTACGACCCGCCCCGGCGGCACCTCGTGGCGGCCCCGGCCGGTCGTGTGCAGCCAGCCGGTGCCGGTGAGCTGGCGCAGGTGGTGGTAGATCTGGCCGGTCGTGCCGACCTCGTCCAGCTCGGCGAGTTCCGCCGCGGTGCGCCGACCGCCGAGGATCTCGCGCAGCAGCCGGAGCCGGACCGGGTGGCCGAGGGCCGCGAACGACTCGGCGGCCGCCGTCCAGTCGCCCTCCAGCAGGTTTTCCGTGAGGGCGCCCAGCTGCCAGGCGTACTCCTCACCCGTCGGCAGCCGCACGGAGCCGGTGTACAGGACGCCTCCGTCGGTGGCCCCTGTCTCGGACAGTTGCTCCTTCAGCCCGTTCAGGGCCCAGAAGTCGCCGCCGTCCAGACGAGGTCCGGTGCGCTGGGCGCCTTCCAGTGCCGCCAGTCGGCGCTCCAGGTCGGCGACGCGTTGTTCGAGTTCCACGCCACCCGAGATTACGGAACTACGTAATTACGTTCAAGAGCGGAATCCGGACACGGCGAAGCCCCCGCCCGGCGGCCCGGACGAGGGCTTCGGAGCGAGTTGCCTACGCCAGCAGGGCCGGGATGGTCCCCTCGTGGAGCTCGCGCAGCTCGGAGAGGGGGAGCGTGAACTCGCCCTGGACGTCCACCGAGTCGCCGTCCACGACACCGATACGGGTGGCCGGCAGGCCCCGCGCACCGCACATGTCGTTGAAGCGGACCTCCTCCGAACGCGGCACGGCCACGACCGCGCGGCCCGCCGACTCGGAGAAGAGGAACGTGAAGGCGTCCAGACCGTCCGGGACGATCAGGCGCGCGCCCTTGCCGCCCAGCAGTGCCGACTCGACGACCGCCTGGATCAGACCGCCGTCGGAGAGGTCGTGCGCGGAGTCGATCATGCCGTCGCGGGAGGCGGCGATCAGGATCTCGGCGAGCAGCCGCTCGCGCTCCAGGTCGACCTTGGGCGGCAGACCACCGAGGTGGTCGTGCACGACCTGCGACCAGGCGGAACCGCCGAACTCCTCACGCGTGTCGCCGAGGAGGTAGAGCAGCTGCCCCTCCTCCTGGAAGGCGACCGGCGTGCGGCGGGCCACGTCGTCGATGACGCCCAGGACCGCGACCACCGGGGTCGGGTGGATGGCGGCCTCGCCCGTCTGGTTGTACAGGGAGACGTTGCCGCCGGTCACCGGGGTGCCGAGCTGCTGGCAGGCGTCCGCCAGACCGCGCACGGCCTCCGCGAACTGCCACATCACCGCCGGGTCCTCGGGCGAACCGAAGTTCAGGCAGTCGGACACGGCGAGCGGCTTGGCGCCCGTCGTGGCGACGTTGCGGTACGCCTCCGCCAGCGCCAGCTGCGCGCCCGCGTACGGGTCGAGCTTGGCGTACCGGCCGTTGCCGTCCGTGGCGAGGGCCACGCCGAGGCCGGTCTCCTCGTCGATGCGGATCATGCCGGAGTCCTCGGGCTGGGCGAGGACCGTGTTGCCCTGCACGAAGTGGTCGTACTGGGAGGTGATCCAGGACTTGGAGGCCTGGTTCGGGGAGCCGACCAGCTTCCGGACCTGGTCCTTCAGCTCCTCGCTCGTCGCCGGTCGCGGCAGCTTGTTCGCGTCGTCCGCCTGGAGGGCGTCCTGCCAGGACGGACGGGCGTACGGGCGCTCGTAGACCGGGCCCTCGTGGGCCACCGTGCGCGGGTCGACGTCGACGATCTTGCCGCCGTGCCAGTAGATCTCCAGGCGGTCGCCGTCGGTCACCTCACCGATGACGGTGGCGATGACGTCCCACTTCTCGCAGATCTCCAGGAAGCGGTCGACCTTCTCCGGCTCGACGACCGCGCACATGCGCTCCTGCGACTCGCTCATGAGGATCTCCTCGGGCGAGAGCGTGGAGTCGCGCAGCGGGACGTCGTCCAGCGTCACGCGCATGCCGCCCGAGCCGTTCGAGGCGAGCTCGGAGGTGGCGCAGGACAGGCCGGCCGCGCCGAGGTCCTGAATGCCGACGACCAGCTTCTCCTTGAAGGCCTCCAGGGTGCACTCGATGAGGAGCTTCTCCTGGAAGGGGTCGCCGACCTGGACGGCCGGGCGCTTGGAGGGCTTGGCGTCGTCGAAGGTCTCGGAGGCCAGGATGGAGGCGCCACCGATGCCGTCGCCGCCGGTGCGGGCCCCGTAGAGGATGACCTTGTTGCCCGCGCCGGACGCCTTCGCGAGGTGGATGTCCTCGTGCCGCATCACGCCGATGCATCCGGCGTTGACCAGGGGGTTGCCCTGGTAGCAGGAGTCGAAGACGACCTCGCCGCCGATGTTGGGCAGCCCCAGGCAGTTGCCGTAGCCGCCGATGCCCGCGACGACGCCCGGCAGGACGCGCTTGGTGTCGGGGTGGTCGGCGGCGCCGAAGCGCAGCGGGTCGACGACCGCGACCGGCCGGGCGCCCATGGCGATGATGTCGCGGACGATGCCGCCGACACCCGTGGCCGCGCCCTGGTAGGGCTCGACGTACGACGGGTGGTTGTGCGACTCGACCTTGAAGGTGACCGCGTAGCCCTGGCCGACGTCCACGACACCGGCGTTCTCGCCGATGCCGACGAGCAGGGCGTCGTTCTCGGGTGCCTTCTCGCCGAACTGGCGCAGGTGCACCTTGCTGCTCTTGTACGAGCAGTGCTCCGACCACATCACCGAGTACATGGCGAGCTCGGCCCCGGTGGGCCGGCGGCCGAGGATCTCGACCACGCGCTCGTACTCGTCCTTCTTCAGGCCCAGTTCGGCCCAGGGCAGCTCGACGTCGGGGGTCGCGGCCGCGTGCTCGACCGTGTCCAGAGGCGTCCGGCTCATGCGTTGACCAGCTTCTTGAGGATCGAGGTGAAGAACGGGAGGCCGTCGGTACGACCGGTGCCGATCAGCGGCTCGACGGCGTGCTCGGGGTGCGGCATGAGGCCTACGACGTTGCCGGCCTCGTTGGTGACGCCCGCGATGTCGTTGTTCGAGCCGTTGGGGTTGACGTCCAGGTACCGGAAGGCGACCCGGCCCTCGGCCTCCAGCGCGTCCAGCGTGTGCCGGTCGGCGACGTACTGCCCGTCGATGTTCTTCAGCGGGATGTGGATCTCCTGGCCGGCGGTGTAGTCGCTGGTCCAGGCCGTCTCGGCGTTCTCCACCCGCAGCTTCTGGTCGCGGCAGATGAAGTGCAGGTGGTTGTTGCGCAGCATCGTGCCGGGCAGCAGGTGGGCCTCGGTGAGGATCTGGAAGCCGTTGCAGATGCCGAGGACCGGGAGGCCGGCCTTCGCCTGCTCGATGAGCGGCTCCATGACCGGCGAGAAGCGGGCGATGGCCCCGGCGCGCAGATAGTCGCCGTAGGAGAAACCACCGCACAGCACCACGGCGTCGACCTGCTTGAGGTCCTTGTCCTTGTGCCACAGGGCGACCGGCTCGGCGCCCGCGAGGCGGATCGCGCGCTGCGTGTCCCGGTCGTCCAGACTGCCGGGGAAAGTGACGACGCCAATACGAGCGGTCACTTCACGGCCTCCGCGACTTCCTCGACCCGGACGGTGAAGTCCTCGATCACGGTGTTCGCGAGGAAGGACTCCGCAAGATCGTGAATGCGGGCGAGGGCGGCCTCGTCGACCGGCCCGTCAACTTCCAGTTCGAAACGCTTTCCCTGGCGGACGTCCGAGATCCCTTCGAAACCCAGCCGCGGCAGTGCGCGCTGCACCGCCTGGCCCTGGGGGTCGAGGATCTCCGGCTTGAGCATGACGTCGACTACGACGCGTGCCACTGGCACTCCCGGTGTGTGGTGCTGAGCAGGTTCCTTCAGACTACCCGCACAAAATTTCTACGCGCGTTGACTTGTAGGAAACTACGTGACGGTCATCACGATCCTGCATCGACGGACCCACACGCGAAAATTTCCGGGAAAGATTCCGGGTCGACACCCGGAACCTATTGCGTTCGGACACGCGGGCAGATTTAGTCGGGTTTCACATTGCATTGTCAGGCACTGTAGAAATGAATTGGCAAGTGCCGCAGGAAGGGACCGATATTCGTGGCGCAGAAGGTCGTGGTCACTCTCTTTGACGACATCGACGGCTCGGAAGCGGCGGAAACGATCGCCTTCGGACTGGACGGCAAGTCGTACGAGATCGACCTGAACGAAGTCAATGCCGGCGAACTGCGGAAGGCGCTCGCGCCCTACGTGGAGGCCGGTCGCAAGCGGTCCCGCTCGGGCAGGGCGTACCGGCAGACGGAGGTCGCCCCCGACCCGTCGGCGGTGCGGGCCTGGGCCCAGGCCAACAAGATGGAGGTCCCCGCGCGCGGGCGCATCCCCAAGAAGGTCTACGAGGCGTTCACCGCCGCGCAGTGAACAGCCCGGTGAGCCCGGCCGGACGACCGGTCACGCGCCCCTCGCGGCAACCGACTTGCGCAGCACCCCGGCTGATCAGCTAGAGTCTGGAGCACGCCGAGGGGCGAGGCCGAAAGGCCCGGCTCACGGAAACATGCGGGTGTAGTTCAGTAGTAGAACATCCCCCTTCCAGGGGGAAGGCGCAGTGTGCGATTCCTGTCACCCGCTCTGCATCGCCAGTACCTACCACTCTGGTGGATCAGGTAGGCTGGTGCCCGCACCGATCGGTGAGAGCCGGTCGGGAGCACATGCGGACGTAGCTCAGTTGGTAGAGCGCAACCTTGCCAAGGTTGAGGTCGCGAGTTCGAGCCTCGTCGTCCGCTCGGGAATGAGACCCCGGTCCTGATGGACCGGGGTCTTCTTCGTGTTTCCCTCTCCGCTTCTGACATTTGTCATGCCGACTGATGACAGCGCGCACTGCTCCCGGAACCACGGGGCCGGAACGCTGAGGACATGGAAACCAACGGACACGAACACGTGATTGAGGTCACTGACCTGCGGCGTGTGTACGGGGGCGGGTTCGAGGCGGTAAGCGGAATCACCTTTTCCGTAGGACGCGGGGAGATCTTCGCCCTGCTGGGCACCAACGGCGCGGGCAAGACGTCGACCGTCGAACTGCTGGAGGGACTCGCGGCGCCGGCGGGCGGCAGGGTGCGGGTCCTCGGGCACGACCCGTACACCGACCGGGCCCTCGTACGGCCGCGCACCGGCGTGATGCTCCAGGAGGGAGGCTTCCCGTCGGAGCTGACCGTCGCGGAGACCGCGCGGATGTGGGCGGGGTGTGTGAGCGGGGCGCGGCCACCGGCGGAGGTCCTGGCGCTGGTCGGGCTCGAGTCGAAGGCCGGCATCCGGGTCAAGCAGTTGTCCGGCGGCCAGCGGCGCCGGCTGGATCTGGCGCTCGCGCTGCTCGGCGACCCCGAGGTGCTCTTCCTGGACGAGCCGACCACCGGGCTGGACGCCGAAGGCCGCCGCGACACCTGGGAGTTGGTGAGCGCGCTGCGCGACGGCGGAACGACCGTGCTGCTGACCACGCACTACCTGGAGGAGGCCGAGACCCTCGCCGACCGGCTGGCGATCATGCACGAGGGTCGCGTCGCCACCACCGGGACCCCGGCCGAGGTGACCGCCGCCGAACCCTCGCGGATCTCCTTCGAGCTGCCCGAGGGCTACTTCGTGGGCGATCTCCCGCCGCTCGGCGAGCTGGGCGTGACCGGGCACGAGACCGACGGCCGGACCGTCCGGCTCCGCACCCACGAACTCCAGCGGACGGCCACCGGGCTGCTGATGTGGGCCGCGCGGGTCCGGGTGGAACTGCGCCGCCTGGACGTGCGGTCGGCCTCCCTTGAGGAGGCGTTCCTCAGGATCGCCAAGGAGGTCTCCGCGGAACAGGCCAGGGGGACGACGAAGGAGTACGCGGCATGAGCGCCACCCGGACGACGTCCCGCCCGGTGTCGGCGGCGACCACTCCACTGAGCCGGATGACAGCGCTCGCCCGTGCCGAACTGACCCTGCTCGGGCGGACCAGGGGGGCACTCGTCGCGGCGCTGTTCTTACCGCTGGTGATGCCGGTCAGCGTGCGGTCGGCGGCCAAGGAGATGGACCTCGCCGAAGCCGGGCTGAACACCGGCACGCTGGTGCTGCCCGCAGCGGTCGGCTTCTCCCTGCTGTTCGCCGTCTACTCGGTGCTCGTCGGCGCCCTCGTCGTCCGGCGTGAGGAACTCGTCCTCAAGCGGCTGCGCACCGGTGAGCTACGGGACGTCGAGATCCTGGCCGGTACGGCGCTGTCGGCAGTACTCATCGGGATCGTGCAGTGCCTGCTGCTGGCGGCGGGTTGCTCGGTCCTGCTGGATCTGTCCGCGCCGTCCGCGCCCCTTCTGGCCGTCGTCGGGCTGCTGTTGGGGCTCGTGATGTGCGCGGCCCTCGCCGCGGCCACCGCCGCCGTGACCAGGACCGGCGAGAGCGCCCAGGTCACGCCGATGCCGCTGATGCTCGTCTCGACGCTGGGCTCCGGCATGTTAGTCCCGCTGGAGCTGCTGCCGGACCGGGTGGCCTCCGTCTGCGAACTGCTGCCGCTGACGCCCGTCGTCACCCTGGTGCGCGGCGGCTGGACCGGCGATCTGTCGGCGTACGAGGCGCTGGGCGCCCTGGCGACGGCGATGGCCTGGATCGTCATCGCGGTGTTTGCTGTACGGCGGTGGTTCCGCTGGGAACCGCGGCGCTGACCGAAGGGGGAGTGACGGGCTGATGCGCGGGCCGGGCAGGTGGTGGCGGCGCAAGACCACGCCGGAGAAGGTCGAGACGTACACGCGGTGGTCGTTCCACTTCTTCGCGGTGATGGAGTTCTTCTCCGTCGGGCTCACGTCCGTGGCTCCGCTGGGGGCACGGCTGGGCGGCGTGGTGCTGGTGATGGTGGGTGTGCACGCCGTCTTCTGCTGCGTGACCGTCTCACGGTCGGTCGACTGGACGCGTGGCCGCAGGCCCCAGCCCGTACGGCTGATGTGGACCCTGGCGGCCGTCTCGGCGGCGGTCGCCGTCGCCGCGATCGGCATCGCCGAGCACGGGCCGGACGGCGAAAGCGTGGAAACCGCCGCGGGTGGGGTCTTCGGAGTCGTCCTGATCTTCAGTCCCGCCATCATCGCGCTCGGCGTCCGCGACCGGCGGCGGGTGTTCGGGATCACGGGCGGCTTCGCCGCGGGCTCCTGGGCCTCGGCGTTCGCGCTGGGCTTCTCCGCGCTCGCGGCACTGATCATGGCGGTGATCGTGCTGGTCGGCGGCATGTTCCTCGCCTTCACGGCCGCCTTCTCCGTGTGGCTCCTCAACGCCGTCTACGAACTCGACGAGGCCCGCGAGACCCGGGCCCGGCTCGCCGTCGCCGAGGAACGGCTGAGGTTCGGGCGGGATCTGCACGACGTCATGGGGCGCAACCTCGCCGTCATCGCGCTCAAGAGCGAGCTGGCCGTGCAGCTGGCCCAGCGAGGGCGACAGGAGGCCGTGGCGCAGATGGTCGAGGTGCAGCGGCTCGCCCGGGAGTCGCAGCGGGAGGTGCGCGAGGTCGTGCGCGGCTACCGCGAGGCCGACCTCGCGACGGAACTGGCCGGGGCGCAGGGCGTGCTGGCAGCGGCCGGCATCGAGTGCGCGGTGAGCGGGGCGACGCCGTCCGGGCTGCCGGTCGCGGTGCAGTCCGCCCTGGGATGGGTGGTCCGGGAGGCGGCGACGAACGTCCTGCGGCACGGGGACGCCCGTCGGTGCACGGTGAGGCTGCGGGTGCTGCAGGGGCGCGTGGTGCTGTCCGTGGAGAACGACGGGGTGAGCGAGGAGGCGACGGCCGGCGGCGGTTCCGGCTCCGGGCTCGCCGGGTTGCGGGGGCGGCTGGCGGAGATCGGCGGAGCGCTGGAGGCCCGGCCGGTGGGGAAGGGGCGGTTCCTGCTGACGGCCGAGGTTCCGCTGGCGTCGGGGCCTGCGCCTTCCGGCCCCGTCCCGGCCGCTGCCGCCGTGCGTGCTGTGAGTGAGGTCACGCCATGACGGCCGTAGAGCCGGTGCGGCTGCTGCTGGCCGATGACGAGCACCTCATTCGTGGGGCGCTCGCCGCGCTGCTGTCACTGGAGGACGACCTGATGGTCGTCGCCGAGGCGGCCACCGGGCCGGAGGCGTTGGCGATGGCCCGGGCGCACAAGCCCGACGTCGCCGTGCTGGATCTCCAGATGCCCGGCGCCGACGGTGTGAAGGTCGCCACATCACTGCGGACCGAACTGCCCGGGTGCAAGGTGCTCATCGTCACCAGCCACGGGCGGCCCGGGCATCTGAAGCGGGCGCTGGAGGCCGGGGTGCGGGGGTTCGTGCCGAAGACCGTGAGTGCGCAGCGGCTCGCGGAGCTCATTCGCACCGTGCACGCCGGGAACCGTTACGTCGACCCGGAGTTGGCCGCCGACGCGATCGCCGCCGGGGACTCGCCGCTGACCGCCCGGGAGGCCGAGGTGCTGGAGCTCGCGGCCGACGGTGCGCCCGTGGCGGAGATCGCGGAGCGGGCCGCGCTGTCGCAGGGGACCGTGCGGAACTACCTGTCGTCGGCCGTGTCGAAGCTGGGGGCGGAGAACCGGCATGCCGCGGTGCGGCTCGCGCGGGAGCGAGGTTGGGTATAGTGGTTCCCGCGCCACGGCGCAGGCGAACGTAGCTCAGTTGGTAGAGCGCAACCTTGCCAAGGTTGAGGTCGCGAGTTCGAACCTCGTCGTTCGCTCCAGCGAGAAGCCCCCCGGTTCCGGCCGGGGGGCTTCTCCGCGTCCTGCGTGCGGGTCCTACGTCCAGCTCATGCCGGTCAGGCGCTCGTACGCCTCCACGTACTTGGCGCGGGTGGCGTCGACGACCTGCTGCGGCAGCACGGGCGGCGGCTGCTCGCTCTTGCGGTCCCAGCCGGACTCCGCCGAGGTCAGCCAGTCGCGGACGTGCTGCTTGTCGTACGACGGCTGCGAGCGGCCCGGCTGCCACTGGTCGGCCGGCCAGAAGCGCGAGGAGTCCGCGGTGAGGACCTCGTCCGCGAGGACCAGGGTGTCGCCGTCGAAGCCGAACTCGAACTTCGTGTCCGCGAGGATGATGCCCCGGTCGCGGGCGATGTCCCGGCCCCGGGAGTAGACGGCGAGGGTCGCCTGGCGCAGCCGGGCGGCGGTGTCGGCGCCGACCTGGCGGGCGACCTCCTCGTAGGAGACGTTCTCGTCGTGGTCGCCGACGGCGGCCTTGGTGGCCGGGGTGAAGATCGGGGCGGGCAGTTCGCTGCCGTCGACCAGGCCCTCCGGCAGGGCGAGGCCGCAGACCGTGCGGGACTCGTTGTACTCGACCAGGCCCGAGCCGGTCAGGTAGCCGCGGGCCACGCACTCCACGGGGACCATCTGGAGCGACTTGCAGACGAGCGTGCGGCCCTCCCAGTCGGCGGGGGCGCCGGCCGGCAGTTCGGTGCTCAGGACGTGGTGGGGGATCAGGTCGGCGAGCTGGTCGAACCACCACAGGGAGAGCTGCGTGAGGATCCGGCCCTTGTCGGGGATCTCGGTCGGCAGCACCCAGTCGAATGCGGAGATGCGGTCGCTGGCAACCATCACGAGGTCGCCCGCCTCGTTCTGGTACAGCTCGCGCACCTTGCCGGTGTGCAGATGCACCAGGCCCGGAACCTGGATCGGCTCGGGCTTCTCTACGAATCCGGACACGGTTCCTCCCCGTGGTTCTGTCCAATGAGGTCGATTCTCCCGTATGCGGGGGTGATCGCGGACAGTGGGTCAGTCGCGTTTGCAGATGCGGTCCAGGAGATTTGCGGTGGCCCGCTGGATGCGGGCGTCGACGTGGCCGGGGCGGTCCAGGGCCGGGGTCCAGGCGAACGTCCCGGAGGCGAAGACCCAGGCGCCGGAGGGGGCGCGGTACAGGGACGTCTCCTGGTGGCGCGGCGCGCCCTCCTTGTCCGTGTACGGCGAGTGGGCGAGCAGCACGCGCTCCTCGTGCTCGGGCAGTGGGGTGCGTGGGAAGTAGCGGTCGGCCTCGCCCGCCACCAGGCCCTCGATCTCGTCCCCCTCGTGCGCCCCGGTCGCCTCCCACAGCCAGTGGCCGGCGTTGCGCACGATCAGCGGATGCGGCACGGGGACGGGCCCGGCGTACTGGATGCCGAGGAGCTGCTGCTCCGCCCGGTCGATCTCCCGCCACAGCACCGGCTTGCCGGGGCCCCGGCGCTTGCGGCAGGTCAGCAGGCGGTCGGGGACGCCGGACGGGGAGGGGCCCAGTTCCACCTGCCAGTACATCGTGTTGGCGGAGAGGAAGACGAGCGAGGTGCCGGCGTCGCGGGCGAGCTCCACGGCGCCGCGCATCGCGGCCGACCAGTACTCGTCGTGGCCCGGGAAGACCAGGCCGCGGTAGCGGGTGGGGTCGACGCGGCCCGCGTGCAGGTCGCCGGCCGTGGCGTAGGCGACGTCGTAGCCGTAGCGCTCGGCCCAGCGGATGAAGTCGTAGGCGTGGCCGACGTGCAGCGGAAGGCCCGCGCCCGCGTACGGGCGGTCGAAGGAGACCGTGGTGGCGGCCTCGGACTCGCCCAGCAGACGGCCCTTCTCGTCCCAGGCGTGGTAGAGGCTGGCGCCGGTGCGGCCGTCCTCCGGGTAGAGGTTGTACGCCTGCCAGGTGATGTCGGGCAGGACGAGGAGCAGGTCGGCGGGCTGGTCGTGGCGGACCGTGAAGGGGACGTGGGAGCGGTAGCCGTCGGCGGTGGTGAGGACGGCGACGTACGCGCCGATGTTCCAGTACGACGGGATCTGAAGCCGCCAGGACAGCCACCAGTGGTGGCAGGAGACCGTGCGGTCCGCCGTGAGCGGCGGGGGCTGCACGATGCCGGACAGGCGCGGACTGGTGGTGATCTTCGCGGCGCCGTCACCGCCGTAGTGGCCGATGCGGTAGATGTCGACGCTGAACTCCTGCGGCGGGTCGACGGTGATGTGGAAGTCGATGGCCTCGCCGGGTGCGACCGCACCGGTGGAGGTGAAGCCCTTGATCTGGCGGTGGACGTCGTCGGCCGCGCGGGGGCCGCTGGAGCGGCTGCCCTTCTTCGGAGCCTGATCCGGGTCCTGGTCCACGTACCAGGGGACGACCTGGCCGCTGTCGTCGAAGTACGTCACGTTTCCGCGCAGCCACGGAACGGGGCCCTGCCCGAAGGGATCCGTCACGGCGTGCGCCAGCGCCCCCGACTCCCAGCGGCGGATCTGCTCCGAACCCATGGTTGCTTCCCCTCCCCTTCGCCCCCGTGGTGTGCGTGCTGTGTGGTGGGCTGCGACCTGTGTGGTTCCTTCGTGCTTATGTGTTTGTCGTATGTCGCAAGCCCTTGCCATGTGCGCGAACGGTCCAAGCACATCACATAATGCGCGCACTTCGTCACTGTTCGTTTCGAATTGGCCAGAAGCGGAAGCTGGTGCTCCGGCGGTCAGGCGAGCCGGACCGGCTTCTCGGGTCGTATCCCCAGCTCGGCCAGCCAGGCCCGCAGGGGCGTGGAGTCGCCGTCCTCGATCAGGGTGAGGACCTTGGGCGCCAGGTCGGCGGTGCGTTCGCCGTTGTGGAGGAGGGTCGGGCCGTCCAGCCAGTCCAGGCCCGGTGTCGCGCCCGCGGTGTCCATCGCGGCACAGCAGATCATCGCCGTGAGGTGGTCGGCGAGCAGTTCACGGGCCGTACGCGGGGGCTGGAGGGGGAAGAGGGGAAGGGTCCGGTCGTCCCAGAGGGCTGCGGGGTCCGGGGTGGGCGGGGTGTCCACGGAGCTGGCCGGCGGAGGGGCCGGGGTCGTGGGGGCGGAGGCCGACGGGCTTGGCGTCGCGGTGGCGGCGGCTGAGGTGCCGACGGCCGAGGCGGCGGCGGCCGAAGTGGCGGAGGCCGACGGGCTTGGCGCCGCCGTGGCTTCCTCGCGGGACAGTTCGGCCCTGAGCCGGGCGGCGAGCGTGGCACTGCGGGGGGTCGTACCGGAGAGGTCCTCTTCGTCGTCCGGGGGTCGTTCCGGGCCTCGGGGGGTGAAGGGTGTCTCTCCGGCCTGGTCCGTCAGGTGGTCCAGGACGCGGGACAGGGTCGGGCCGCCGGTGTCGGGGGCCGTGCCTCCCGGGGCCGGGTGGACGCCCATGGCGTCCAGGACGCGGTGGAGCCGGGCCGCGTCGATGCGCCACTTGCGGTCCACGACCTCCTCCGGATACTCGCTCCAGCCCACCGGCGACCAGTCGGGACCGGGCCCCGCCGGGCCTCCGTGGAAGAGGCGGGCGGCGAGCAGGGAGGCCGCCTCGTCGACCGCGCCCGGCTCCTCCAGCAGATCGCAGGCGGGCCGCTCACCGAGACGGGACGCGAAGCCCTCGGCCAGGCGGTCGCGCCGGGACAGCTCCGTGAGCGCCGCCACCACACCGGCGTCCAGCCGGGACGGCCAGCGGCCCATCCGCCAGGCGGGCAGCGCGACCCGGGTCAGCAGCCGGTCCCAGCCCGCGTACGCCAGGCCCACCTGCTCCTGGGCGACGATCCGCAGCCCGTAATCCACAGCCTGTGCACGCTCCGCGGCCGCGGCCGCCACGCCCCGCTCCATCTCGGCGGCGTGCACACGGCAACTGCGCAGCAGCAGCCGGGCCACCCAGCCGACACCGGCCAGGACGGCCCGCGACACCGGCCCGCGTTCCGGCGCCGAGGCCACGGCCACCGCGGCGTCGAGACCCCGGACGAAACGCCGGGCGGCGGCTATGTCCGGGTGCGCCGAGGGGCCCGTACCGGCGACGACCGGAGCGAGGACCGCACGCAGTTCGCCGACCCGCATCCACCACAGGAAGGGGGAGCCGATGACGAGGACCGGCGCGACCGGGTGACGGCGGTGCGCGTGTCCGCCACCGCCCGCTATGTCGTCGTGCTCCTCGGCGGGGGGCGGGCCGTGGGCCCGGTGGGTGCGGTCCTCCAGCCAGCTGTCGCAGTCCGGTGTGAGCGCTATCGCGGAGGGCGTGGGGACATCGAGGCGGTCGGCGAGGTCGCGCACCATCCGGTACAGGTCGGGGGCCGCTTCCTCGGTGATCGGGATGGTCGGGCTCATGGCGGGACGGGCCCGGGCGACGACCAGGGCGATACCGGCGGCGGCGAGCAGCACGAGGACCGCGACGGGCGTCAGGATCCAGCGGGCGGCATCCCAGCCGGGGCCGACGAGACGGCCGGTGGCGGCGCCCGCGAGCAGGATCACGGCGACGGCGGCGGGCAGCAGGGCGACGGCCAGCGCACGGCTGCGCATGCGCAGCACGACGAGTGCCCGTGACCGCGCGGCCTGCGCGCCTGCCTCCACACCCATTCCGGTCACGACCGACCTCACCCCCTCCCCGTTGACCTGACGCTTTCCTTGCTCACTCCCCCACTGTGGCACCGGCCACTGACATCGCAATGTCGGTGGGCCAAGTGCCGGAACGCTTTGCGCCGCACCCTAGTTGGGGCTCCGCCCCACGTCAGCCCGATAGGTCATTGGTCACTCGATGGAATGGCTTTGGGGAGAGGTGGATGACGGACAGCGAGGATCAGGCCCCGCATACCGAAACTTCAGGCCCCGGATCCTGAGACGGATCCGGGGCCTGTGAGGTTCAGCGAGCGGGTCGGATTCCCGCGATGGTGTGATGCCGAGTGCCGGGGTTGACGAGTGGTGGTGACGCCGGGTGCCGGTGGTGACGCCGGGTGCCGGAATCGCCGGTTACGCGCCTGCCGCCTTCGCGGCGATGTCCGTGCGGTGCTGGGAGCCGTCGAGGTGGATGCGGGCGACGGCCGCGTAGGCGCGGTCGCGGGCCTCGGTGAGGTCCTTGCCGGTGGCCGTGACGGACAGGACGCGGCCGCCCGCGCTGACGATCGCGTCACCGTCGCGCTTGGTGCCGGCGTGCAGCACGTAGGCGTGCGGGGCGTCCTGGGCGGCGACCTCGTCGAGACCGGTGATCGGGTCGCCGGTGCGGGGGGTGCCGGGGTAGTTGTGCGAGGCGACGACCACCGTCACGGCCGCGTCGTCGCTCCAGCGCAGCGGCTCCAGGTGGGCGAGGTTGCCGGTGGCCGCGGCCATCAGGAGACCGGCCAGCGGCGTCTTCAGCCGGGCGAGGACGACCTGGGTCTCGGGGTCGCCGAAGCGGGCGTTGAACTCGATCACGCGCACCCCGCGGGAGGTGATCGCGAGACCGGCGTAGAGCAGCCCGGAGAACGGCGTGCCGCGGCGCTTCATCTCGTCCACGGTCGGCTGGAGGACCGTCTGCACCACCTCGTCGACCAGCTTCGGGTCGGCCCACGGCAGCGGCGAGTACGCCCCCATGCCGCCGGTGTTCGGCCCCTCGTCGCCGTCCAGCGCGCGCTTGAAGTCCTGGGCGGGCTGCAGCGGTACGACCGTCTCGCCGTCGGTGACGGCGAACAGGGAGACCTCTGGGCCGTCCAGGTACTCCTCGATGACCACGCGCTCGCAGGCGGCGGCATGGGCCCTGGCCGCCTCGATGTCGTCCGTGACGACGACACCCTTGCCGGCGGCCAGCCCGTCGTCCTTGACGACGTACGGAGCACCGAAGGCGTCGAGGGCCGCGTCGACCTCCTCCGGAGTCGTGCAGACGTACGACCGTGCCGTGGGCACCTCGGCCACCGCCATGACGTCTTTCGCGAAGGCCTTGGAGCCCTCCAGCTGCGCGGCCTGGCCGGACGGGCCGAAGACCGGGATGCCGGCCTCGCGGACGGCGTCGGCGACACCGGCGACGAGCGGCGCCTCCGGGCCGACGACCACGAGGTCCGCGCCGAGCCGCGTGGCCAGCGCGGTGACGGCCGCGCCGTCCAGGGCGTCGACCTGGTGCAGCTCGGCGACCTCCGCGATGCCGGCGTTGCCGGGGGCGCAGTGCAGCGCGGTGACGTCGGGGTCGTGGGACAGGGAGTGGCACAGGGCGTGTTCGCGGGCGCCGCTGCCGATGACGAGGACCTTCACGGGGTCAGCCTAACGGGAGGTGGCGGGTTCCCTTTGTGCGGGCTTCCGAAGGGGGCGGGGATCTTGGGTTGGAGGTTTCTCCAACCCGGGCTCTTCGGCGCTGGTCGCCCGAGGCCCCTTCGACCGGGGCTTCTCCGGCTGCCTCGGGCGCGTAGGGCTCGTCGGCCGCCTAGGGCTCGTTCGAGAACTCCTCCACCACCGTCGCCCCGAGCTCCCGCACGATCAGCTCCTGGCCGGAGAGGGCCGACTCGTCGAGGTCGGGATCGTCGTCCTCGGGGATGTCGTCCTCGACGGAGACGGACCGGGGCGCCGGGGCGGAGGGCTGGGGTACGGGGGCGGTCGGTGCGGGGGCCGCGGCGGAGCCGCGGGTGGGTGCGCTCGACTGCTGGGCTGGGGCGGACGGGGCCGTCGACTGGGAGGGGGCGGAGCGCTGGGCGGTCGCCGTACCGCCGCTACCGCTGCCGGTGCCGGCGGTGTAGCCGCCACCTCCACCGCCGGCGTTGTAGCCGCCACCGCCGCCGTAGCCGCCGGTGCCGCCGTGACCGCCCTGGCCGCCTCCGAACCCGGAAGGGCCGCCCGGGGCCTGCGGCGCGGAGCCGCCGGACGGATCGACGATCGCCTCGATCTTCCACTGGACGTTGAACTGCTCGCCCAGCGCCTGCCGCAGCACGTCCTCACTGCCGCTGCTCAGGAAGTTGTCACGCGCGCCGGCGTTGACGAAGCCGAGCTGGAGGGTGGTGCCGTCGAATCCGGTCACCTGGGCGTTCTGGCTGAGCAGGATCCAGGTGAATCGACGGCGGTTCTTGACCGCTTCCAGGATGTTCGGCCAGAGCATGCGGGGGTCGAGACCGCCGGGCGCCGGGGCGTGGGCGGGGGCCGGAGCGGTCGGTGCCGGGGCCGAGGGCGCCGGTGGGGGGCTGCTGGGTGTGGGCGCGCTCGGAGCAGGGGTGCTCTGAGCTGGGGTGCTCGCTGCCGGGGGGTTCGACGCGGGTGTGGGTGCGCCCGAGCTGGCCGTGGGCCAGCCGCCCGGGCGACGGCCGCTGCCGGCGGAGGCCGCGGTGGGCCAGGCACCGGGGGCCGGGGCGGAGGCGGCTGCGGGAGCGTCGGAGGGAGCGGGAGACTGAGCGGGCGGTGTCCGGGGCGGCTGGGCAGGCTGGGCCTGGGCAGGCTGGGCGCGCCCGCCGTCGGTGGGGCCGGAGGTCGGCGCGGGCTCGGCGGGAGCGGGCGGGCCCGAGACCGCCGACTGCTGGGCCTCCTGGCGTGCCGCAGCGGGGGCTTGCGCAGGCCCGCCCGCGGCCGGCGCGTGACCGCCACTGCCGCTGCCGACACCGGGCCCGCCGGGGGCCCCGGGGGACCCGCCGCCCGGCGCTCCAGAGGCGCGGACCGCCGCCCGGGCCGCGGCCGGACCGCCACCCGGCGGCACGGGAGCGGCCGCCGGAGCAGCCGCCGCTGCCCCATGCCCCTCCGGCCCTGGCGCGTACCCCATGGCGGGCATGCCGGCGGGCCCCTGCGAGGAGAAGTTCACGCCGCGCTCGATCCGGTCCAGACGGGCCATGACGGACCGCTCGTCGCCGTAGGCGGCGGGGAGCAGGACGCGCGCGCAGATCAGCTCCAGCTGGAGACGGGACGAGTGGGCGCCGCGCATCTCGGTCAGGCCCTCGTTGACCAGGTCGGCGGCCCGGCTCAGCTCGGCGGCGCCGAAGGTGCCGGCCTGGGCCTGCATGCGCTCGACGACGTCGGCGGGGGCGTCGATGAGCCCCTTCTCGGCCGCGTCCGGGACGGCGGCGAGGATCACCAGGTCACGCAGGCGCTCCAGCAGGTCGGCGACGAACCGACGCGGGTCGTTCCCGCCCTCGATCACGCGGTCGACGACCTCGAAGGCCGCGGACCCGTCACCGGTGGCGAAGGCCTCGACGACGGAGTCGAGGAGGGAGCCGTCGGTGTATCCGAGCAGGGCGGTGGCCATGGCATACGTCACACCGTCCGCCGCGGCGCCGGCCAGCAGCTGGTCCATGACGGACATGGAGTCACGCACGGACCCGCCACCGGCGCGCACGACGAGGGGGAGGACACCGTCCTCGACCGGGATGGCCTCCTTCTGGCACACCTCGGCGAGGTACTCCCGCAAGGTCCCGGGCGGAACGAGCCGGAACGGGTAGTGATGGGTCCGCGACCGGATGGTCCCGATGACCTTCTCGGGCTCGGTGGTCGCGAAGATGAACTTGAGATGCTCCGGCGGCTCCTCGACGACCTTCAGCAGCGCGTTGAAACCGGCCGACGTGACCATGTGGGCCTCGTCGATGATGTAGATCTTGTACCGGCTGCGGGCAGGTCCGAAGAAGGCCTTCTCGCGCAGGTCACGGGCGTCGTCCACGCCACCGTGGGAAGCGGCGTCGATCTCGATGACGTCGATGGAACCGGGTCCGTTGCGCGCGAGGTCCTGACAGGACTGGCACTCACCGCACGGCGTGGGGGTAGGGCCCTGCTCGCAGTTCAGACACCGCGCCAGGATCCGCGCACTGGTCGTCTTGCCACAGCCGCGCGGCCCGCTGAACAGGTACGCGTGGTTGACCCGGTTGTTGCGCAGCGCCTGCTGCAACGGGTCGGTGACGTGCTGCTGCCCGATGACCTCGGCGAAGGTCTCCGGGCGATAGCGGCGGTACAGAGCGAGAGACGACACGCATACGAGGTTATAGGCGCCCACTGACAACGGACCCCGCCACCGGAGGCCGGAACGCAAACGCCCCCCACGCACCCGCCAGAGCCAACCTACCCTTGCTGCCTTCCGGCCCTGGGGGAGTTCAGTCAGATAGCGCCGCGTGAGGGGCTGCGCCAAGGCTACCTGATGTCTGGGGCAGGGAACGAGTTCGCGAGCACTCCTCTCGGTCATGTAATGTTTCCGGCGGAGGATTCGCCTAGAGGCCTAGGGCGCACGCTTGGAAAGCGTGTTGGGGGCAACCCCTCACGAGTTCGAATCTCGTATCCTCCGCCAGTGCCTCACCGGGCACGATGTCGAAGGGCCCCACCGCTTGCGGTGGGGCCCTTCGACGTGCGTGGTTGCAGTTCTCGACGGCTGGAAGATCCCGGCCTGTCTCGCCCGTGCTCACGCCGGCTTCTCCGGCTTCTCCGGGGCGATCTCCTCGATCAGGTCCTCGACCAGCTTCCTGATGTCGTCGCGGATCGGGCGGACCGCCTCGACGCCCTGGCCGGCCGGGTCCTCCAGCTGCCAGTCCAGGTAGCGCTTGCCGGGGAAGACCGGGCAGGTGTCGCCGCAGCCCATGGTGATGCAGATGTCCGACTCCTCGACCGCGTCGACCGTCAGGATCTTCGGGGTCTCGGAGGAGATGTCGATGCCGACCTCCCGCATCGCTTCGACGGCGGCGGGGTTGACCTGGTCGCCCGGGTCGGAGCCGGCGGAGCGGACCTCGACGCGGTCCCCGGCCAGGTGGCTCAGCCACGCCGCGGCCATCTGGGAACGGCCCGCGTTGTGGACACAGACGAAGAGCACGGAGGGCTTGTCGGACATCAGAGGTCTCTCTTGTCTCACGACGGCATCAGGAGCGAATGACATCAGCACCCGATGGTGTCAGCCACCGCCGGCGTGACAGTATCAGCGCATGCTGACGTCAGTCGACACTGATCTGATGCGGGCTCTGGCCGACCCGCTTCGGCTCCGGATCGTGACCCTGCTCGCCGAAGAGACGCTGTGCACCACCCACCTGGTGGAGGAGACCGGTGCCCGGCAGACCAACCTCTCCAACCATCTGAGAGTGCTGCGCGAGGCCGGGGTCGTCGAGACCGAGCCTTGCGGCCGATGGACCTACTACAAGCTCAGGCCGGACGTCATCGCCCAGCTCGCCGGGCAGCTCGCCGACCTGGCCGCGGTCGCTCGCACCGCCGCCGACAACAAGAGGGCCTGCCCGTGACCTCCACCGAAGCGCCCGCGACCACCGAGGAGCCCTCGGTCGCCGCGAAGCTGTCGACGCTCGACCGCTTCCTCGCCGTATGGATCCTGCTCGCCATGGCCCTCGGCCTCGGGCTCGGCCGGCTGATCCCCGGCCTGGACGACGCCCTGGCGAAGGTGGAGATCGGTGGCATTTCGCTGCCCATCGCCGTCGGATTGCTGATCATGATGTATCCGGTCCTGGCGAAGGTCCGCTACGACAAGCTCGACGCTGTCACCGGCGACCGGAGGCTGATGGTGTCGTCGCTGGTCATCAACTGGGTCCTCGGCCCGGCCGTGATGTTCGCGCTGGCGTGGACCTTCCTGCCGGACCTGCCCGAGTACCGCACCGGCCTGATCATCGTGGGCCTGGCGCGCTGCATCGCCATGGTCGTCATCTGGAACGACCTCGCCTGCGGCGACCGCGAAGCCGCGGCCGTCCTGGTCGCCCTCAACTCGGTCTTCCAGGTCGTCGCCTTCGGCCTGCTGGGCTGGTTCTACCTCGACCTGCTGCCCGGCCGGCTCGGCCTCGGCGACGGCGAACATCTCGACATCTCCCTGTGGAAGATCGCGCTGAACGTCGTCATCTTCCTCGGCATCCCGCTGCTGGCCGGGTTCCTCACCCGCCGCGTCGGCGAGAGGAGGCTCGGCCGCGACACGTACGAGAACACCTTCCTGTCGAGGATCGGCCCGTGGGCGCTGTACGGACTGCTCTTCACGATCGTCGTCCTCTTCGCGCTGCAGGGGAAGACGATCACCTCGCAGCCGCTGGACGTCGCCCGCATCGCCCTGCCGCTGCTCGTCTACTTCGCCGTGATGTGGTTCGGCAGCTTCGCCCTCGGCAAGGCCATCGGTCTGGCCTACGACCGCACCGCCACGCTCGCCTTCACCGCGGCGGGCAACAACTTCGAGCTGGCCATCGCGGTCGCCATCGCCACCTTCGGCGTGACCTCCGGGCAGGCGCTGTCCGGTGTGGTCGGGCCGCTGATCGAGGTGCCGGTGCTGGTCGCGCTCGTGCATGTGTCCCTGGCCTGGCGGCGCAGGTTCGCGCGGTGGACGGAGCGGAGTCACGGCCCGCACAACCTCTTCTAACCTCTTCCTGTGCCAGCCTCCCGCCTGCATCGCGTCGCCGTCCTGGTGCTCAAGGGTGCGAAGCCGCTCGATGTCGGAATTCCCGCGCAGGTCTTCACGACCCGCGCGAGCATGCCGTACGAGGTGCGGGTGTGCGGGGCGACACCCGGTGTCGTGACCGGCGGCGACGGCCTCGCGTACTACGTCGCCCACGGCCTCGACGCCCTTGCGTGGGCCGACATCGTCTTCGTCCCCGGCTACCGGTTCCCGGACCGCGACGACCCGCCGCAGGCCGTCCTCGACGCACTGATCGCGGCGCACGACCGGGGTGCGCGGCTCGCCGCCATCTCGACGGGCGCCTTCGCGCTCGCCGCCACAGGCCTGCTCGACGGCAGGCGCGCCACGACGCACTGGCACTACACACGAGCCCTCATGGCCAGGCATCCGCTCGTCCAGGTCGACGAGAACGTGCTGTTCGTCGACGAGGGCAGCCTGCTCACCTCGGCCGGCGCCGCCTCCGGCATCGACCTGTGCCTGCACATCCTGCGCGCCGACCACGGGGTGGCCGCGTCCAACCACGCGGCCCGCCGTCTGGTCGCGGCCCCCTACCGCAGCGGCGGCCAGGCCCAGTACGTGCCGCGCAGCGTCCCCGAGCCGCTCGGCGAGCGCTTCGGCGCCACCCGCGAGTGGGCGCTGCGCCACCTCGGCGAGCCCCTCACCCTCGACGTACTGGCGCGGCAGGCCGGGGTGTCGCCGCGTACGTTCTCCCGGCGCTTCGTCGAGGAGACCGGCTACACGCCGATGCAGTGGGTGCTGCGCGCCCGCATCGACCTGGCCCGCGAACTGCTCGAGCGGTCGAAGCGGAGTGTCGAGCAGATCGCCGCGGACGTCGGTCTCGGTACCGGCGCGAACCTGCGCCTGCACTTCCAGCGCGTCCTCGGCACCACCCCGAGCGAGTACCGGCGAACTTTCACCCGGGGCGAGTAGCACCGTGGCGGGATCCCCTTGAACCTCCTGGCGGGGTCCCTTGACCCCCTGGCGGGGTTTTCGTGAACCCCTTGGCGGGATCCTTTTGAACCGTGGCGATCGCGCCACTGTCCGCGGCGTGAGCCGCGCGCGAGCCTGGTGGTGAAGGGAAGGGACATCACTCATGACTCGCATCGCCATCAACGGATTCGGCCGCATCGGACGCAATGTGCTGCGCGCCCTGCTGGAACGCGACAGCGCCCTGGAGATCGTCGCCGTCAACGACCTCACCGAGCCCGCCACGCTCGCCCGGCTGCTCGCCTACGACAGCACCGCCGGCCGGCTCGGGCGTCCGGTGACCGTCGACGGGGACGTCCTCGTCGTCGACGGCCGTCGGATCACGGTGCTGGCCGAGCGCGAACCGGCGCAACTGCCGTGGGCCGACCTCGGCGTCGATGTCGTCCTGGAGGCGACGGGCCGTTTCACCTCGGCCGAGGCCGCCCGCGCGCACCTCGACGCGGGCGCGAAGAAGGTGCTCGTCAGCGCGCCGTCGGACGGCGCCGACGTCACGCTCGCGTTCGGGGTCAACACCGAGGCCTACGACCCGGACCTGCACACGATCGTCTCGAACGCCTCCTGCACGACCAACGCGCTCGCTCCGCTGGCCTGGGTGCTCGACGAACTCGCCGGTATCGAGCACGGCTTCATGACGACGGTGCACGCCTACACGCAGGAGCAGAACCTTCAGGACGGTCCGCACCGCGACGCCCGCCGTGCCCGTGCCGCCGGGGTCAACATCGTGCCGACCACGACCGGCGCCGCCAAGGCGATCGGCCTGGTGCTGCCGAACCTCGACGGCAAGCTGTCGGGCGACTCGATCCGCGTACCGGTGCCGGTGGGCTCGATCGTCGAACTCAACACGACCGTCGCCCGCGACGTGACGCGCGACGACGTGCTGGCGGCCTACCGGAACGCGGCAGAGGGACGGCTCGCCGGCATCCTCGAGTACTCCGAGGATCCGCTCGTCTCCTCCGACATCACCGGCAACCCGGCCTCGTCGATCTTCGACTCCGCCCTCACCCGTGTCGACGGCCGCCACGTGAAGGTCGTCGCCTGGTACGACAACGAGTGGGGCTTCTCGAACCGCGTGATCGACACGCTGGAGTTCCTCGCCACCCGCTGAAGATTCGACTCGCGGGTCGGACTGCGGCCGGCAGTCAGACTGCGGCCGGCGCGATGGTCAGCAGCTTGCCCATCGCGGCCAGCACGGACGGCTCGACCCGGTAGTAGACCCAGGTGCCGCGCCGCTCGGAGGTGAGCAGCCCCGCCTCCTTGAGCTTCTTCAGGTGGTGGGAGACGGTCGGCTGGGAGACGCCGACGTCGGAGATGTCGCACACGCACGCCTCGCCGCCCTCGTGCGAGGCCACCGCCGAGAACAGCCGCAGCCGCACCGGATCACCCAGGGCCTTGAACATCCGGGCGGCCGTCTCGGCCTCCTCGGCGGTGAACGGGCGCTCGGTGAGCGGCGGGCAGCACGGCGCCACAGCCTCGGCACCTTCGGGTTCCAGCAGCGGCAGCACCTTCGTATTCGACATGCATCTATGTTGACACACGTCGAACCAAGCGAAGAAGGAGGAACCAAGAGGCTTCGATTTCGATGAACGTCTATGTTGACGCTTGTCGAAGCAGGTGTCATGCTGGCTCCACAGGTCATCGACGAACGTCGAAGCAAGGGGAGTCTCGTGGCCGTGTCCATCAAGAACGTGCCCACCACCGACGAGCCGCCCGTCGTGGTCATCGGCGCCGGCCCGGTCGGCCTGGCCGCCGCCGCCCGCCTCGTCGAGCGCGGTGTCGAACCCCTGGTCCTGGAAGCCGGGCCGTCGGCCGGCACCGCCGTACGGGAGTGGTCACACGTGCGGCTGTTCTCCCGCTGGGCAGAAATCACCGACCCCGCCGCCGAGAAGCTCCTCGCCCCGACCGGCTGGGTCCGCCCCGACGGCGCCGCGTATCCCACCGGCGGTGACTGGGCGAAGCAGTACCTCCAGCCCCTCGCCGACGTCCTCGGCGACAAGGTCCGCTACGGCGCCACCGTCACCGGCGTCGCCCGCGCCGGACGCGACCGCGTCGTCGGCTCCGGCCGCGACGAGCAGCCCTTCGCCGTGCACATCCTGTCGGCCGACGGCCGCGAGGAACGGATCAGCGCCCGCGCGGTCATCGACGCCTCGGGCACGTGGTCCCTCCCCGGCCCGCTGGGCGCCGACGGTCTGCCCGCCCTCGGCGAGAAGGCCACCGCCGGACGCATCTCCTACCGCATCCCCGACCTGGGCGACCCCGCCGTCCGCGCCCGGTACGCGGGTCGGCGCACCGCCGTGGTCGGCTCCGGCGCCTCCGCCTTCACGGCCCTCGCCGTCCTCGCCGACCTCGCGAAGGAGGAGCCGGGCACGCACGCGGTGTGGATCCTGCGCCGCGGCATCACCGGCTCGACGTTCGGCGGCGGCGAGGCCGACCAGCTGCCCGCGCGCGGCGCCCTCGGCCTGCGCGCCAAGGCCGCGGTGGACGAAGGCCGCGCGAGCGCGGTCACCGGGTTCCGTACGCAGGCCGTCGAGCGGGACGGTGCCAGGGCGGTCCTGGTCGCCGAGGACGGGCGCCGCCTGGACCCGGTCGACGAGCTGATCGTCCTGACCGGTCTCCGTCCGGACCTGTCCTTCCTCTCCGAGCTCCGCCTCGGCCTGGACGACCGCCTCCAGGCGCCCACCGCCCTGGCCCCGCTCATCGACCCCGACGTCCACTCCTGCGGCACCGTCCACCCGCACGGCGTGAACGAGCTCTCCCACCCGGAGCAGGGCGTCTACCTGGTCGGCATGAAGTCCTACGGCCGCGCGCCCACATTCCTCGCGATGACCGGCTACGAGCAGGTCCGCTCCGTCACCGCCGCGATCGCCGGAGACCGTGCGGCCGCCGAGCGGGTCGAGCTGACCCTGCCTCAGACCGGCGTGTGCGGCGGGGCCGGCCTGTTCGACGAGCCCGGCACCGCCCCGGCTGAGAACGGAGGCTGCTGCGCCACTCCGGTCACCGCGCAGACCGGCACCGGCACGCCGGCCACCGCCTCCAGCGGCTGCTGAACTCCCCGCCCACTCCAGGAGGTTCCGCCATGACGTCCCGTGTCCAGCTCGCCCTCCGTGTCCCCGACCTCGCCGAATCCGTGGCCTTCTACACGAAGCTCTTCGGTGCGGAGCCCGCCAAACTCCGCGACGGCTACGCGAACTTCGCCATCGCCGAGCCGCCGCTGAAGCTCGTTCTCATCGAGGGCACCGCAGGAGAGACGACCCGCATGGACCACCTCGGCGTCGAGGTCGAGACGACCGAGGCGGTGCACGCCGCCACCGCCCGCCTGGGCGAGGCGGGCCTGACCACCGACGTGGAGAACGACACGACCTGTTGCTACGCCGTCCAGGACAAGGTCTGGGTCCACGGCCCCGGCCAGGAACCCTGGGAGGTGTACGTCGTCAAGGCCGACGCCGACTCGCCGGCCAGGCAGCAGGACAGCACCTGCTGCAGCGAGCCGGCCTCGGTCGGACCCGGTGGCCTCTGAGCGTCTGCGGACGGTCAGTTGCAGCAGTCGCAGCCCGGGCGACAGCCGCACACACCGTCCGCGTCAGCACCGATGACCGGCGCGGCGGGAACCGACGGCGCGCAGCAGCCCTTGCCCTGCCAGGCGTCGCGGCCCTCCTTGAGGGCGATGGCCGCGATGACGAGGGCGGCGATGGGGTCGGCCCACGACCACCCCTGGGTGGCGTTGAGCACCAGGCCGACCAGGAGCACTGCTGAGAGGTACGTGCACAGCAGCGTCTGCTTGGAGTCGGCGACCGCGCTGGCGGAGCCGAGTTCACGGCCCGCGTGGCGTTGGGCCGCTGACAGGAACGGCATGACCGCGAGGGAGAGGGCGGCGAGCACGATGCCGGGAAGGGAACGCTCCGCCTCCCCCGCCCCGGCCCCGGTCAGCGCGCGGACGGCGTCGACGGTGACGTAGGCGGCGAGCGCGAAGAACGACACCGCGATGATCCGCAGGACCGTCTTCTCCCGGGCCTCGCGCACGGCGTGCTCGCGGGCGGAGAACTGCCAGGCCACCGCGGCGGCGGAGGAGACCTCGATGGCCGAGTCCAGGCCGAAGCCGATCAGGGCGGTCGAGGAGGCGAGAGTGCCGGCGGTGATGGCGACGACCGCCTCGATGACGTTGTAGGTGATCGTCGCCGTGACCAGCAGACGTATCCGACGGGCGAGCACGTCCCGGCGGGCCGGGGAAGGCCCGAGGGATGTCGCGGTCATCAGCAGCAGCCCTTGTCGCCGGCCTCCGCACAGGTGCGGTCGGTCTCGACGGCGACCACGGCCGCACGCAGGTCGTCCAGCGCGTGACCGAGACGCTCGTCGGCCAGTTCGTAGCGGGTACGGCGGCCGTCGGGCACGGTGACGACCAGTCCGCAGTCGCGCAGGCACGCGAGGTGGTTGGAGAGCCGGGTGCGCGAGATGCCGAGGGTGTCGGCGAGATCGGCGGGGTAGACCGGGGCCTCGCGCAGCGCGAGCAGGATGCGGCAGCGGATCGGATCCGCGAGCGCGCGGCCGAAGCGGGCCAGCACTTCGATGTCGGGGGCAAGAGTCAGCACAGCGCGAGAGTACATGGATTCCTGAATTCAGGAAACCGTGGATCATCGACCAGCCCGCCTTCTTCCACCGGATGCGTCGCGGTGAGATCATCGCGTCGTCTCGGCGCGCTTCGGGAGGGCGAATGGGTCTTGCCTCGGCGGAGGTCGTGCTGCACGCGGCCGGGAAGTGCGAGGACGGATACGGCGGGTGGGCTGCGGTCCTGACGTACGGAGCTCACCAGCGCGAGATGAGCGGCAGCGGCAACGGCACCGGCGTGACGTCCCACCGGATGGCGTTGACGGCCGTCGTGGAAGGGCTCACGGCGCTGACCCGCCCGTCGCGGGTACGGATCTGCGTGGCCGACGAGGCCCTGCACGAGAAGCGCGCCAAGCGCCGCCCGCCCGACGAGCCGGACCTGTGGCAGAGGCTGCGTCCGCTGCTCGCCCGGCACCACGTCGAATGGACGGAGCCCGGCTCCTGGGCCGGCGTGGACGACGAGGACAGCGAGTACGACGGGGACGGCGAAGGCGACGCGTACGACGAGTGGGCGGCCGAGGGGCCCTGCGACCTGGCCGCCGAACTGGCTTTTCACCAGCACCGAGGCGAGGCGGTCAGGGCGGGAGCGCAGGGCGAGGGGAACACACTGGCCGTCGCGGTGGCGCGGTTCCTGGCCGAGCGGTGGGACGACATGCACGCGTTCGAGGCCGCCGACGACGTCATCTCGACGCTGCGTTTCAGTATCGGCTGGTACGGCGACACGCCGTTCACCGAGATGGCGCCCGCCGAGATCGTCGATGAGCTGGGCCCCTTCTTCAGCAGCACCCTGCCCCACAAGCAGCACGCGTCGCCCCACGAACTCCGGGCGGCGAAACGCGTGGTGACGGACCTGCTGAACTGGCTGGTCGCGAACGGCCACGTCGACGCCGACGCGGCCCGGGACCGCCTGGAGGACATCGACATCACCGTGGACGAGCGGGCCTGCCTCAAGGAGTTCGTCGACGCGTTCGGCGACGACGATCTCGTGCCCTGGCCCGACCGCTCCCGCGTCGAGGAGAGCGTCGACTGCCAGTACCTGACGATCGCGGAAGTGGCCGGCAGGTCCCTCACGTTCAAGGACCACGACGGATACGACGAGGACGACTGCCCGGTGGTGGGCCCGGTCCCGGTCCGCCCCGAGATCGCCGCCCAGGCCCGGACCGGCTGGCGGATCCTGCTGTCCGCGGTGAAGGTACGGGGGCAGTGGAGACTCGTCGAGGTGGTCAGCGGGGATCCGTAGGAACCGGGTCAGTTCTCGGTGTCGTCCGACCCGCGTGGCCAGATCGCGAGCGCGATCAGCTACGCCGACCGGTCCGACGCCGGCCACACGTACGGCAGGTCGTCCGGGACTCCGGGGAACAGGGCCGCGTAGGTGGTGGGGTCCTTGCGGACGAGGGCCGAGCGGTGGCTGTGGTGGAAGCGGGCGTCGCCCAGCCAAGGGGGCAGTTCGCCCTCGACCGCCAGGACGTGCTGGTCGCGGACCGGGGCGTGCGGGCGGATCGCCGCGAGGTCGGCGACCAGGGTGGCCGCGCAGCTGTCCTGGTGGCCCTGTTCGCGCCAGACGCGGCAGATCTCCAGGCCGTACCGGACGAGTGCCTCCTCGTATCCGGCCCACATCCGGACCGCCGGGTGGTGGCGCCAGCCGTACCCCGGTACGACCAGGCCGCGCAGCACCTGCAGCGCCTCGACCCGCTGTTTGCCGAGCCGGCGGCGGTCCAGGACCAGGGCCGAGTCCCGGAAGCCGGGGTAGGGGAGGAAGGTCTGCACGCCGTCCCGTCCTGGGTGCCTACCGCTCCGCGCCGGTGCGGGGGGTGCCGCTCGGGCGGCGGCGGCCGAGGGCCAGAGCCAGGGCGATCATCGCGACGCCCAGCGCGAAGTGCAGCCAGTCGTCCGCGGTGTCGAGGGGGACGAAGTTGGCGTCGCTGTCGTTGCCGACGGACAGGCCGTAGACCCACAGCACCAGGTAGACGGCGCCGCCGACGAGCAGGTACGAGTACGCACCGGCGGCCGTGCCGGCGAGGGCCAGGCCGATCAGACCGTAGACCAGGTGCACGAGGTTGTGCAGGACCGATATCTGGAACACGCCCAGCAGCTCGGCGCCCGACTCGTGGGAGGCGATCTCCATCGAGCCGTAGTCGGTGGTGACGCCGGGGATGAATCCCAGCACGCCGACCAGGAGGAAGACGAAGCCCACCAGCTGGGCGGCCCGTTGCACGGGCGCCGCGGCGGCCCGGTGGGAAGGGTGTGTGGTCATGGCCGGTGGATCCTCACTGGGGAGGCAGGGTCTGTTCCGCCCAGATGGTCTTGCCCGTGGGGCCCTGGCGCGTGCCCCAGCGCGCGGTCAGCTGGGCCACGAGGAGCAGACCGCGCCCGCCCTCGTCGTAACCGCGGGCGCGCCGCAGGTGGGGAGCGGTGTTGCCGCCGTCGGAGACCTCGCAGATCAGGGTGTTGTCGTGGATCAGACGGAGCTGGATCGGCGGCCCCGCGTGCCGGATGGCGTTGGTGACGAGTTCGCTGACGACCAGTTCGGTGACGAAGGCCGCGTCGGACAGCCCCCACCTCTCCAGCTGCGCCACCACGTCCTTGCGGGTCTGGGCGACCGCGGACGGGTCGTCCGGCACCGCCCAGGTGGCGACCTGGCTCGCGTCGAGCGCGCGGGTGCGGGCGACGAGCAGGGCCACGTCGTCGGCCGGGCGCTGCGGCAGCAGGTCGGCCAGCACGGTGTCGCACAGGGCGTCCAGCGAGGGCGCCACGGGGGTGCCCCCTGCTCGAACGAAGCCGAGAGCTTGTGGGCGGGCGAGGGCCTCGAGCAGCCGGTGGACGCCGGCGTCGGGGTCCCGGTCCCGGTTCACGACCAGGCCGTTGGTGTAGAGGACGATCAGGCTGCCCTCGGGCAGGACGACCTCGGTGGCCTCGTGGGGCAGGCCGCCCACGCCGAGCGGGGGCGCGGCCTGCAGGTCGACCAGCTCGACCCTCCCGTCGGGCCGCACCACGGCCGGCATCGGATGCCCGGCCGCGGCGAAGCAGCAGCGCCGCGACACGGGGTCGTACACGGCGTACAGGCAGGTCGCGCCCACGTCCCCGGAGGTCTCCGCGCCCTCCCCGTCCTCCCCCTCCACGTTCAGCCGGACGACGAGGTCGTCCAGGTGTGTGAGGAGCTCGTCGCTCGGCAGGTCGATGTCGGCGAGGGTGCGTACGGCCGTGCGCAGCCGGCCCATGGTCGCGGAGGCGTGCAGGCCGTGGCCGACGACGTCGCCGACGACCAGGGCCACCCGCGCCCCGGAGAGGGGGATGACGTCGAACCAGTCGCCGCCGACACCGGCGTGCCCGCCCGTCGGCAGATAGCGGGACGCGACCTCGACCGCCGCCTGCCGGGGCAGCCGCTGCGGCAGCAGGCTGCGCTGGAGCGTGACGGCCGTGGCGCGCTCCAGCGTGTAGCGGCGGGCATTGTCGATGCTGACCGCGGCCCGGGCCGCCAGTTCCCCGGCCAGGACCAGGTCGTCGTGCCGGAAGGTCTCGGGGTTGCGGTACCGGAGGAAGAACGCGACTCCCAGCGTGATGCCGCGGGCGGCGAGCGGCACGGTCATCACCGAGTGGATGCCGAACGCCCTGATCCGCGCGGCGCGCTCCGGGTCGTGCGCGAGCCACGCCGTGAACGCCGGGTCGGTCACCTCGTGCAGGGTGGCGCGTCCCGCGCGCAGGCTCTCGTAGGGCGCCGAGCCCTCCGGGTAGGAGTCCACCTGGCCGGCCGCCACGGCCGCCTCCGGGGCCCCGGGGGTCACGGACCGCAGCGCCGCCCGCCGCAGCAGCAACGGGCCGTCCGCCGGAAGGACCTGGGCGGGCGGTTCGGGTACGTCGTCCAGCGCGGCGAGCAGATCGACGCTGACGAAGTCGGCCAGGGCCGGGACGGTCACGTCCGTCAGCTCCTGGGCCGTGCGCCGCACGTCGAGCGTGCCGCCGATGCGCCGGCCGGCCTCGGCGATCAGCTGGAGCCGCTTGCGGGCCCAGAACTGTTCCGACATGTCGTGCGCGGAGAGGCAGACGCCCTGGATCGTGCCCTCGGCGTCCCGCAGCGCGGACTCGAAGACCGACCAGGCGTGCTCGCGGGTCTCGCCCGGGGCGCGCAGATAGTTCTCCTCGTACTGCGGCTCGCCGGTCCGCAGCACCCTGGCCATGCTGCGTTCCGCCCGCTCACCGGCCTCGTTGTCGACGATCTCGGACACGCGCAGGCCCAGCATCTCCTCCTCGGTGAGCGCCATGGCCCGCTCCATGCCCTCGTTGGCCCGCCGGAGCCGGAGCCGGGTGTCGTAGATCGCCAGGGCGCAGCACGGGGACTGGGTGAAGCTCCAGCTCACGAGGGATTCGTCGAGGGCGGGCCGGGGCTGCCGGCGGGTCAGGGCGGAGAGGAGGAGCCATGCGGGGTCGCCGGTGCCGGGCGCCCTGTGGTGGGCGAGGACACTGACGGTGAGCTTCCGGCCGTCGTGGTGGCGGAGCGCGACGTCGCCGTTCCACCGGGGCAGTCCGGAGAGCGTGGGCAGGCCGCCCCGGACCGGGATCGGCTCGGCCAGCAGATCCGCGGCGCGGCGTCCGGTCATCTGCCGGGCCGGGTACCCGAGGAGCCGCTCGGCGCCCGTGTTCCAGCCGGTCACCCTGCCCTGCTCGTCGAGGGTGACGCGGGCGGTCAGGGGCTCGCCGACGAGGTCCGCGAGATCCGCGAGGGCTTCGGAGGATTCGGTTTCCGTTCCGCGCGACCGGCCGGCTCGGCCGGCGGTGACGGGCTGCTCCATGATCGGTCATCTCGCTCTGGAGGCTCTGGAGGAGAATCAGCGCCGATCCTGAGATTCAGCAGTGATCCTGGATCGATCCCAGATGTATGGGGCTCATGCCCTGATTACCCCTATTGTGGCAGTTCTTACCGTGCCGCCAAGGCCCGGCCGGGAGCCTGCCGCAGCCCGGCCCGGGTAACCGGTCCCCCATGGGCGAGATCCTGGTGGGCACGTGCTCCTGGACGGACCGGGCCCTGGTCGGCAGCGGCTGGTATCCGGTGGGGCGGCGGGACGCCGAGGGGCGGTTACGGCACTACGCCGAGCGGTTCCCGGTCGTCGAGGTCGACGCCTCGTACTACGCGCTGCCGAGCGAGCGGAACAGCCGGCTGTGGGCCGAGCGGACACCGGACGGGTTCGCGTTCGACGTGAAGGCGTTCTCGCTGCTGACCGGGCACCCCACCAGGGAGGCGGCGATGCCGGCCGGGCTGCCCGCCGATCACCGGGACCCCGCCGTGCTCGACGAGGTGTGGGCGCGGTTCGTGGCCGGGATCGAGCCGCTGCGGCGGACCGGGCGGCTCGGGAGCGTGCTGTTCCAGTTCCCGCCGTGGTTCCGGCCCGGGGAGCGGGCGGAGGCGTTCCTCCACGAGTGCGCCGAGCGGACGCGCGGGTGGCCCGTCGCCGTGGAGTTCCGGCACCCCTCGTGGTGGGAGCCGGGCCGAGCGGAGGCGACGTGCGCCCTGCTCACCCGGTACGGCATGGCCGCGGTCGCCGTCGACATGACGCAGACGCTGCCCTCCTCGATGCCACCTGTCACGCCCGTCACCTCGCCCCGGCTGTCCGTCGTACGGTTCCACGGACGCAGCACCGCCTGGGGGACCGGCAGCAAGGAGGACCGGTTCCGGTACGGGTACGGCGAGGACGAACTCGCCGAGTGGCTGCCCCGCGTGCGCCGGCTGGCCGAGCGGACCGAACAGGTGCACGTCCTGTTCAACAACTGCTGCGGCGATGCCGCCGTCCGTGCCGCCGAGTGCATGACCCGGCTCCTCGACGGCGACCCGCCGGCGGCGAGGCTGCCTAGGGCACGATCCGCACCTGCTTCTCGACCGTCACCTGGTCCACGTCCGACACCCGCACGGTCGTCTTCATCGTCCAGGTCCCGGCGAGGGGCAGGTTGACGGAGTTGGCGCTCCAGTAGCCGCCGACGTCGGTGAGTCCGGCGTCGATCGGGCCGACCTTCCGGGAGGGGAGGGTGAAGGTGATGCGGACCTCGGGGACGACGATCAGACCCTTGTCGGCGCCGTAGACCACGGCCTGGACGCCGTTCTCACCGACGCGGGCCGGGTCCAGGGTGACCTGCACCGTGCCGCGGCCGGACAGGGTGCCGGTGCTTCCGCCCGTGTCGAAGGGCACCGTGGTGAGGGTCGTGGGCGGCAGCGCGCCCGCCGGAGTTCGCTGCGCGGCCTCGGCCTGCGCACGGCCCGGCAGTGTGGCGGTGAGCAGTGTCGTGATCAGCAACACCACGGCGGCGACGGCGACTTCGACGAGGACGGAGCGGCGCAGACCGCGACGCCGGGTGTCCGCGTCGCCGGACTCGGGAGCCGGCTCCGACGGCCCCTCCGGTTTCTCCGCCGCTTCCGGTTCCTGCCTCTCCTCCGTCTCCTTGGTCTCCTCCGGTTCCGCGGCCCCTGCCGCGGGCTCCCCCGGCCCTTCCGACTGGGCCCGCGCGCCCACGCCGACCGGCTGCGGGACCCGTTCCGGTACGGCCGTCCGGGCGGCGGCGGCCGGTGCCGCGAGGCGGGCCGTCCACCGGCGTGAGTACCCGGCCGCCAGCAACAGCGCGGTCACCGCGACCAGTTTGGCGAGCAGCAGCCGGCCGTACGACGTGCCGGTCAGCGCGCCGAGGGAGCCGAGGCCGCGCCAGGACTGGTAGAGGCCGGTGACGGCCAGGACGGTCACCGACGTGAAGGCGATCCGGGAGAAGCGGGGCACGACCTCCGTCAGGGCGTCGACGGAGGCCCGGCGCAGGGTCAGGAGCAGCGCCACGAGGCCGCCGAGCCAGACGCCCGTCGCCACCAGGTGCAGCACGGACGACGTCATCGCCAGCGGGACCTGGATCCCGGCGGAGGCGTGCTCGGCCGCGGCCCAGGTCAGCGCCAGGGCGACGGCCAGGGCCGCGCCCACCGCCCGCATCACGGGCTCCTGGCGGTCGCGGTGCCGGGGCAGCCGGAGCAGGAAGGCGGCGGTCAGCAGGAGGACGGCCAGCCTGGCGAGCAGGGCCAGGCCCGGGCGGCTGGTCAGGGTGCGTTCGAGGGCGGAGAGGTCGAAGGCCGTGGCCGGGCCCGCGCCCGTCTCGTACGGGGCGCGCAGCATCAGCAGGACGACCGTCGAACCGAGCAGGGTCCACCAGGCCGCCACCAGCGGTCTGCGCAGCGGGGACCTGTCCGCGGGCCGGCACAGCAGCGCGAACGCCACCGTGCCGACGAGCAGCGCGGCGGCGAGGTAGGCGAGATAGCGGGCGGCGTCGTACAGGCCGCCGGTCAGCGGATCCTCGTCCGGGCCGGTGTCGACCTGCGCGGTCGTCGCGGACCGCTTGCCGACGGAGAAGGTGAACGCCCCGGAGACCGGGTGGCTGTCGGCGGACACCACCCGCCAGGCCACCGTGTAGGTGCCCCGGGCGAGCTTCCCGGGCAGTCCGACCCTGGCCGTGTCGGAACGGCCGTCCGCGTGCTGCGCCTCGCCGGTGTGCACGCGGCGCTGGTCCGGGCCGAAGACCCGGAAGGAGTCGTCGAGGAGGCCGACGGACTCGGTGAAGGTCAGGGTGAGGTGGCGGGGGGCACGCTGGACGACGGATCCGTCGTCGGGGTCGGTGGTGCGGAGGGCCGCGTGGGCCGAGGCGGGGGCTGCTCCTGCGAGGAGCAGTACCAGCACGGTGCCGAGCAGCACCAGGGCTTGGAATCGCCGGGGGTGTCCGACATTGCGCTCCACGTGGGTCTCCGGGGTCGGGCTGTACGGCTCCCGGTTATGTACGGACGGAAAACGTGCAGCGCTCACCGGGTGGGGGGTGTGCCTAGAAGTGCCGGGACAGCCCCGCGATCCTGTCCGCCTCCCCCGGATAGCGCGCCGTCAGCTCCGCCGCGTCCCCGTGCTCGTAACCCTGGAACGTGAAACCGGGAGCCATCGTGCAGCCGAACAGGGTCCACGAGCCGCCCTCGCGGACCCTGCCGCCCATCCACGTGCCCGCCGGGACCGTGAACTGGACGTGCTGGCCGCCGAGGACGTCCGGTCCCAACACCACCGTCCGCGTGCCGCCGTCCGGGGCGAGGAGCAGGAGCTCCAGGGGATCGCCCCGGTAGAAGTGCCAGATCTCGTCGGTCGGCAGGCGGTGGAGGGCGGAGAAGTCCTCCGCCGTGAGGAGCGCGACGATCGCCGTGCCCTCCGGTCTGCCGTCGGGGCGTTCGGGACCGGCCCAGGTCTGGCGGAACAGGCCGCCCTCGCGGGGGATCGGCTCGAGGCCGTAGTGGGCGATGAGGTCGTCGGGCGTCACCCGGGGAAGAGTATCCCGCGGTCGAGGAAGGCGAGCTGGGCCTTCTTCTCGGGCAGGTACACGTCCGGCAGGTCGATCTCCGGCAGGACGACCACCGGCCCCGCCGCGAAGCCCAGCTTGAGGAAACGGGTGACCGCCTTCTCGTTGCGGACGTCCGGGTCGACCACGACCCGCCGGCGGTCCAGGCCGAGCAGGACGTACCGGGCGATCGCGGTCACCAGGTGCGCGGTCCAGCCGGAGCGCGCGCCGCCCGGCCCGGCGGGGGCGAGCAGCAGGTGGACGCCGATGTCGCCGGGGCGGACGTCGTAGCACTCGCCGACGCGGTCCGCCTCGGGCTCGTAGGTCTGCAGGAGGGCGACCGGCTCGCCGTCGCGGACGACGAGGAAGGCGTGGTGGGTGGTGAGCGTGTCCATGTGGGCGTAGACCTCGGCGACCTGCCGCTCGGTGAGGCCGGTCATGCCCCAGAAGGCGGCCCGGTCCTCGCTCACCCAGCGGTGGACCGTCCCGGCGTCGGCCTCCGGGTCCAGCGGCAGGACACGGACGGTGCCGAAGCCGTCGGTCACCTGCTCGTGGACGGCCGCGCGGGAGGCGTACGGGTCAGACATCGGTCTCCTTCTTCAGCAGGGTCCAGTCGGTGACGACCGGGACGAGGTCGCCCGCGAGCCACAGGGGTAGCTGGTCGCGGTGGTGGGCCGAGCCGGGGACGCCCGAGGCGCCGAGCGGCACGACCCAGCGGCTGTCCGCACGCCGGGCCAGGTCCCACACGTACCGGGCCGCCGGGCCACGCGCTGCCCGGTCGGTGAGGCCCGGCACGCCCGAGGTGCACAGCACGCAGTCGTGGTCGCCGGACAGCCCCGGTTCGTCGTACGGCGTCTCCGGCTCCAGCGCCCGCCAGGGGGCGAGCCGGTGGGTGTCGCCCCAGACACCGGCGGGTGGCCGGGCGGCCACCTCCTCGACCGCCGCGCGGACGGCCGACGGGCGGTCGATTCCGTACAGCTCCTCGGCCCGCAGCAGGTGTTCGAGGGCGAAGCCCACGCGGGGGAGGAGGGCGAGCCAGGGCTGGAACACCTCCGGGTACGCCGGCGGTGTGGCGAGTGCGGCGAAGGCGGGGTGCGCCGCCAGCCGCCGTACGACCGCGCCGCGCACGGCCGAGTAGAGGGCCGCGTCGGCGCTGTCGGCGTCCATGCGGCGGTTCCAGCCGAGGAGGCGGTCGCGCAGGGCGGAGGCCTCGGGGGTGAGGGCGTCGAGGGCCCGGAGGTGGTCCAGGAGGGGGGACGCGGAGGCGAGGTGGGTGTCCGTGTGGATCGCGGGCATGTCGGCTGCGGACCAGCGCTCCTGCCCGGCGAGCAGCGTGGTGATGCGGTCGGCCCGGTGCGGCGGGGCGAACTCGACGCCGAGGGGTTCGGCCGGGCCGCGCTGGTTGGCCATGACGGCGACGCCGTCGACGAGCCCGGCGCGGGGCATCTCCTGCCAGCCCTGCCACGCGTGGCCGGGCTCCCAGGCGGGCACCAGGCGCAGGCGGGCGGCCTCGGCGCGCAGCGGCACCCGCCCGGCGACGCGGTGCAGGACACCGCCCTCGGTGTCGGCGGCCTGGACGACGTTGACCGGCTCGGCCCACCGGTCGAACGCCCGGTCCACATCGGCGACCCGGCGGGCCCGCAGCAGCGGCAGCAGGGCGCCGAAGCCCAGGTCGCCGGTGACGCGGGGCGGGTAGCGCAGGCTGATCGCCACGGGTGCGCCGGAGGCATCGGCCGGGTCGCCGTCGAGCCCCTCGGGACCGCCGATGACCACCGGGCCCCGGTCGGTCTCGATCACCTCGACCTCGACCGGCTCCTCGCCCGCCACCTCGACGACCTCCGTGTGCCGGGCCGCCCGGTGCCAGACCCCGTCCGGGCCGAGGGCCTCCACCCCGGCGCCGGTGCGCCGCAGCCGCTCCCGGTACAGGTCCTGGTAGTCGGCCATGGCGTTGGTGATGGCCCAGGCGACCGTGCCGGTGTGCCCGAAGTGGGCGATGCCGGGGACGCCGGGGACGGCCAGGCCGACGACGTCGAACTCCGGGCAGGACAGGTGGATCTGCTGGTAGACGCCCGGGTCCTCGATCCAGCGGTGGGGGTCGCCGGCGATGACCGCCTGCCCGGTGACGGTCCGCTCGCCGCTCACCAGCCAGCCGTTGCTGCCGGAGGTGGCGGGGCCGTCGGTGGCGAACAGGTTGACGGCGTCCGCGCCCAGGTGGGCCGCGACCTGCTCACGCCAGAGCTTGGCCGGGAACCCCGCGAAGAGGATGTGGGTGGCGAGCCAGACGGCGAGCGGGGTCCAGGGGTGCCAGGGGCCGGGGGTGAGGCCGGTGCGGGCGAACTCGGGGGCCGCGTCGGCGCCGGCCGCCAGTCCGGCGTTGACCCCGTCGACGTACGCCCGCAGCCAGTCCGCCGTCTCCGGGTCCCGTCTCTCCAGGTCCGCGAAACAGCGTCTGGCGGTGTCGTCGAGTCTGGCGCGTCTGGCGAACCGGTCCCAGGCCAGGGCGGTCTCGCCGAGGAAGGACGCCGAGGTGCCCTGGGCCCGGTGCCGCTCGATCTCCAGCTGCCAGGCCCGGTCGCGGGCGGTGACGAGGCCCTGGGCGTGGGCGAGTTCGGCCGCGCTGCCCGCGCGCAGATGCGGAATGCCCCAGGCGTCGCGATGGATCTCGGTGGCCACGCTGTGCCCCACTTTCCTTTAGGTTAGCCTTGCCTAAGTCAGAACTGTGGCGGAAATCGTACGCGAAGGGTGAATACCGGATGGGGCAGGGGCGGGGTTGGGAGGGCGCGGTCCTCAGGCTGCTGCGCGCGAAGGATTTCGTGTGCACCGTGACCGACGCGGAGGACGTCACCCCCGACTACCGGCGGCTGCGCTTCACCGACGGCGGTCTGCTCGTGGCGACCGGTGTGCACCCGACCATGTGGGTCCGCCTGTGGTTCGACAACGCGGGCAAGCCCCACCAGCGGGCCTACACCCTGGTCGACCCGGACCCGGCGGCCGGGACGTTCAGCCTGGAGTTCGCCCTGCACGAGGGCTGCGCCAGCGACTGGGCCAGGGCGGCGAAGCCGGGCGACACCATCGAGGCGACGGTCCAGGGCACCGGCTTCGAACGCCCGGAACCCGGCCCCTCGCACGTCTTCGCCGTCGGCGACCCGGCCTCGCTGCCGGCCATCAACTCCCTGCTGGACGCGCTCGGTTCCGCCCCGGCCACCGTGTGGTTCGAGGGCGGCGACGACGAGCTGCCGTTCCGCACCGACCCGGCCCGGCACGAGCTACGCAAGGTGCCGCGCAAGGACTCCGGCGCGCACCTGGTCGAGCAGGTGAAGGCGGACCTGCCCGGCCTGCTCCAGGGCACGTCCGACCCGTACGTCTGGATCGCCTGCGACACGGCGACGACTCGCGCCCTGTCGGCCTACGTCCGCAGGGAACTGGGCCTGCCCAAGCAGCGGGTACACGCGCTGGGGTACTGGCGGGCCACGTAGGTACCGGGCGGGCCGGTCTCCGGACGCGGTCGGGACCGGGCCGGGGGATGATCGGGTCATGGACGTCACTCTTCACCTCGCCCAGGACCCCGAGGCCGACGCGCTGCTCGGGCGCAGTCCGCTCGCCGCGCTGATCGGCATGCTGCTGGACCAGCAGATCCCGATGGAGTGGGCGTTCAAGGGTCCGGCGACCATCGCCCAGCGGCTCGGCGCGGACGACCTGGACGCGCACGAGATCGCCGTGCACGACCCCGAGGCCTTCGCCGCGCTGCTCTCCCGGAAACCGGCGGTGCACCGCTACCCCGGTTCCATGGCCAAGCGGATCCAGCAGCTGTGCCAGTACCTCGTCGAGCACTACGACGGTGACGCCGAGTCCGTCTGGAAGGACGCCGCCACCGGCAAGGAACTGCTGAAGCGGCTGGCCGAGCTGCCCGGGTTCGGCAAGCAGAAGGCCCAGATCTTCCTCGCCCTGCTCGGCAAGCAACTCGGGGTGCAGCCGACGGGCTGGCGAGAGGCGGCGGGCTCCTACGGCGAGCCGAAGTCCTTCCGCTCGGTCGCCGACATCACCGGCCCCGAGTCACTGGCGAAGGTACGAGCACACAAGCAGGAAATGAAGGCGGCAGCCAAGGCCGCGAAGACGACGGGCAAGTAGCGCACGGCCGGGGCCGGACCCAGCCACGGCCCCGGCGGTGCGCCGGCCCCGCGGCCCGACCCGAGCCGAGGGCACCAGCACCCGCGGCCCGCCCAAGCAACTGGCGCCAGCCACAGGCGCGTCCTCAACGACGGGCACCGGCCACCCGACCCGAGCCGCAGGCGCCAACCACCCGGCCAACCCCGAACAGCCAGCGCCCGCCGGACTGCACCACCGACGACGGACGCCAACCACAGGCACACCCAGCCACGGACAACAGCCACCCGGACTGGCCCCACCGGCAGGCACCAACCACCCGGGCCCACCCCGAACAGCGAGCCCCCGCCGAAGTGACCGGACGCCCACAAGGGACGCCAACCACAGGCACACCCAGCCACGGACAACAGCCACACGGACTGGCCCCACCGGCAGGCACCAACCACCCGGGCCCACCCCGAACAGCGAGCCCCCGCCGAAGTGACCGGACGCCCACAAGGGACGCCAACCACAGGCACACCCAGCCACGGACAACAGCCACACGGACTGGCCCCACCGGCAGGCACCAACCACCCGGGCCCACCCCGAACAGCGAGCCCCCGCCGGAGTGACCGGACGCCCACGACGGACGCCAACCACAGGCACACCCAAGCCGGACATCTACCGCGCGGCGGCGCACCTCCGACGACGGTCGTCAGCCGGGTGACCAGGCCCAGCCTGCAAGCCCAAGCCACACACGCGTCCAAGCCGCAGGCGCCGGCCGCACGGCACAGCCCAACCCCCGAGCGCCGGCCACACGACCCGGTCCCAACGGCGGGAGCCAGCCCCATGACCGGGGCCAGTCGGCATGCGCCCGCCACACACGCGCCCAAGCGGGGGCGTCAGCCAGGCAGCCCATTCCAAGCCGCAGGCGCCAGCCACGAGGGCTGGCCGCAGCAGCGGGCGCCAGCCCCGTGCTCCGCCCGGCCAGCAAGCGTCCGCCCCACACCCGCCCAGCCCGCAGGCATCAGCCGTCCGGTCCGTCCCAGGTGGCGGGCTCCGCGCGGTCGGGCCGAGCATGGATCATGACCGAGCCACCGAGCGGCTCCCCCTGGGGACCGGACCGCGGCCCCTCCCGGTCACGTGCCCGGCCCGCCCCTGGGCTTGGAGCCCCACGTCACAGCCCTGCGCATCCCGGGGCGTCGTACGCCGAGCGAGCGGAACTCGCAGCCGGTGGGATGCACGGCGTACCGATGACGGGGAACCACCTCCCGTGAACGCCGCACCGCAGCCGGCCCGTCGCGGCACCCGCCGGAACACATGTGCCCGGGTGCTCGTCCTGCTGCTCGCCCTGCTCGTGCCCGGCGCGCACGCCGAGGCGCACGCAGGGCCGACGGCCATCGTCTCCGGGGAGAGCACGGCCGTCGAGTGCGATGTCGTCGACACCGCCCCCCGCCCACCGGCCCGGGGCACGCGGCGCACCGCCGTCCCCCTGCGCTCCGCCCCTCTCCCGGGCCCCGGGCCCGCACACGGCACTCCGCATGCCGCGCCCGTGCCGTCGGGCCCGCGTCACGACCCTCGTCCCCTGCGTTCCGAGGTCCTGCGCTGCTGACGGGACCGGACACCGGTCCATCAGCCCGTACGCAGCAAGACGGAACGAGGAACACAGCCATGCTCGAAGACCCCTACGCGGTCCTGCGCGCCCTCCTGCGCGCCGAGGCCGTCCGCAACGCGCCCAAGCCGCCCCGGCCCCACCCCCAGCCCAGGCCGGAGACACGGGAGCGACAGCAGCGACAGCAGCCCCCGAAGGACAGGGAACGCGGCTGATCCGAGGCCGCCGTGGCGGCGGGGGCGACGGAGGCGACGGAGGCGACGGACTAGCGACGCCTCCGCCGCCCCGGACGCCGGGCCGTCCCGAACAGCGACCGTGTGATCTCCCGGCCGATCTGCGTCCCCACGGACCGGGCCAGCGACTTGAACACGCCGCTCCCGACGACCTGCTCCACCACGGACGGCCCCTCCTGCGCACGCCGTTCCGGCGCGGCGGCGTCCCGCATCTCGTCGGGCCCCTTCGCCCCCCGGCCACCCCCCAGCCGCTCGTACGCCGACTCCCGGTCCACGGCCCGTGCGTACCGCTCGTACAGCGGCGACCCCTCTACCGGCCGGTCCAGCGCCTCCTTCCCCACCGGCCCCATCAGGGACTCGGGCGCCCGCAACCGGGTCGCGGCGACAGGGGTGGGCGCCCCCTTCTCGCTCAGCACCGTCACCACCGCCTCGCCCGTCCCCAGGCCGGTCAGGACCTCCTCCAGGTCGTAGGGCGACTTCGGGAAGGTCTTCACCGTGGCGTTCAGGGCCTTCTGGTCGTCGGGCGTGAAGGCGCGCAACGCGTGCTGGACGCGGTTGCCGAGCTGCGCGAGGACGTCTGCGGGTACGTCCTTCGGGGTCTGCGTCACGAAGAAGACGCCGACCCCTTTCGAGCGAATCAGGCGCACGGTCTGTGTGATCGACTCCAGGAACGCCTCGGAGGCGTCGTCGAAGAGCAGGTGCGCCTCGTCGAGGAAGAAGACCAGCCGGGGCTTGTCGACGTCGCCGACCTCGGGCAGATCGTGGAAGAGGTCGGCGAGCAGCCACATCAGGAAGGTCGAGAACAACTGCGGCCGGTCCTGCACGGCGCTCAGCTCCAGCACGGAGACCACGCCGCGCCCGTCCTGCGCCGTCCGCAGCAACTCGGCCGTGTCGAACTCCGGCTCGCCGAAGAACCCCGACGCGCCCTGCGCCTCGAAGGCCGTCAGGGACCGCAGGATCACCCCGGCCGTGGCCGCCGAGAGACCGCCGATCGTCTTCAGCTCCTGCCTGCCCTCGTCCGAGGTCAGGAAGGTCACGACCGCCCTGAGGTCCTTGAGGTCGACCAGCTCCAGGCCCTTGCTGTCGGCGTAGTGGAAGATCAGCGCGAGGGACTGCTCCTGGGTCCGGTTCAGCCGCAGCACCTTGGCCAGCAGCACCGGGCCGAAGCCGGTGACCGTCGCCCGGACCGGGATGCCCTGGCCGATGCCGCCGAGTGCGTAGTACTCGGCGGGGAAGCCGGTCGCGGTCCACGTCTGGTTGACATCCCCGGCCCGGACCTCGACCCGGGCGTCCGGGCGGCCCGGCGCGGCGATCCCGGAGAGATCGCCCTTGATGTCGGCGAGGAAGACGGGCACGCCCTGGGCGGACAGCTGCTCGGCGACCAGCTGGAGCGTCTTGGTCTTGCCGCTGCCGGTGGCGCCCGCGACCAGACCATGGCGGTTGAGCATCGCCAGCGGCACCCGGATCTGCGCGTCCGGCAGGCACTGCCCGTCCCACAGCAGGGCGCCCAGATGCAGCGCCGGGCCGGAGAAGGCGTAGCCGGAGGCGATCCGCAGGGCCTCCTGGGGAAGGGCGGCGGCGCGGGCGGACACCTCGGGCGCAGCGGTCGGCGGCATGGTCTCGCGATCCGGCATATTCACGCCCCTGTTCCCGGTTCGTACCGCCTTGTGGGGTTTTTTTCAGCGTCGCACTCCGTCGCCACGGCTGCGCCCGGAAGGTCCTGCCCGGTAGGCTTTCCGTGTGATCTTCAAGCGCATCGGAAACGGCCGGCCGTACCCCGACCACGGCCGGGACAGCACCCGGCAGTGGGCGGACGTCGCGCCGCGCCCGGTCCGCCTCGATCAGCTCGTGACGACCAAGCAGCAGCTCGATCTCGAGACGCTCCTCGCCGAGGACTCGACGTTCTACGGCGACCTCTTCGCGCACGTCGTGAAGTGGCAGGGCGACCTGTACCTGGAGGACGGCCTGCACCGCGCGGTGCGGGCGGCGCTCCAGCAGCGCCAGGTGCTGCACGCGCGCGTGCTCGAACTCGACTGACCCCCGCAGGTCACGGGTTGGCCCTTTCGGGTTCTGCTGGGCGACGTCGAATGATCATCTAGTAGGCATCGTCGCCCAGGCGCACTACGCTGCGCTCATGAGCATGCTGACTCCCCCCGGCATGGGCGGCGAATACCGCATCAAGGGAAACAAGTACCCGCGGATGCGCCGGCCCCGGCGGCGCGGCAGGCTCGTCGTCCTGGCCGTCGCCTCCGCCGCCGTGCTCGGCGTGGGCGGCTGGGGCACGTTGCAGCTCGTCGACGTCTTCACCGGCGGCGGCAGATCGGCCTCGGCGGTAGGCGGCGGGACGGACTGTGCCGCCGAGACCAAGGCGAGCCCCTCGCCCAGCACCAAGGCCCTGCCCGAACCCCGCACGATCACGGTCAACGTGTTCAACGCCACCACCCGCAGCGGCCTGGCGAAGAAGACCGCCGACGAGCTGAAGAAGCGCGGCTTCAAGATCGGCGACGTGGGCAACGCGACGAAGCAGTACGACAAGAAGGTCAAGGGCCCCGGCGTGCTGCTCGGCCCCGCCGCCGCCCTCGACACCTCGCTGCCGGTGCTCGGCACCCAGCTCCCGGACGCCGAACGGCGTACCGACGCGGCCCGCAAGGGCGCCGCTCTCGACCTCGTCATCGGCGACGCCTTCACGGAGCTGGCGAAGAAGCCGGACGCCGACCGGGCCCTGACCAAGCTGGCCAGGCCCGAGCCGGCGCCGTCGTCGAAGAAGGGCTGCTGAGCAGAGCAGCTCCGAACGGCCTACTCGGCCGCCCCGTACATCCGGTCCCCCGCGTCGCCGAGGCCCGGCACGATGTAGCCGTGCTCGTTCAGGCGCTCGTCGACCGACGCGGTCACGACCGTCACCGGGGTGCCCGCCAGCTCGCGCTCCATGACCTCGACGCCCTCCGGCGCGGCCAGCAGCACCACGGCGGTCACGTCGTCGGCGCCGCGCCGGATCAGCTCCTGGATCGCCGCGACCAGCGTGCCGCCGGTGGCGAGCATCGGATCCAGGACGTACACCTGACGGCCCGACAGGTCCTCCGGCATGCGCGTGGCGTACGTGGAGGCCTGGAGCGTCTCCTCGTTGCGGATCATGCCGAGGAAGCCCACCTCGGCGGTCGGCAGCAGCCGGACCATGCCGTCCAGCATGCCGAGCCCGGCCCGCAGGATCGGCACCACCAGCGGCCTCGGGTGGGACAGCTTGACGCCCGTGGTCGTGGCCACCGGCGTCTGGATGTCGACCTGTTCGGTGCGCACGTCGCGCGTGGCCTCGTAGGCGAGCAGGGTGACCAGCTCGTCGGCCAGACGGCGGAAGGTCGCGGAGTCGGTGCGCTGGTCGCGCAGCGTGGTGAGCTTGTGGGCGACCAGGGGGTGGTCGACGACGTGGAGACGCATGTCGACAACAGTAACCGGGCCCGCCGACCCCGGCGGCACGGCAAGCCCGCCGCACGCCCGTCACCCGTTCGCTGGCGTCAAACCGCCCGTCCGGGGGAAAGTGGGAAGGACGGACTGGGGGTGGTGAGCCTGATGCCCGACCGGGATTCCCGAGACGATCCGTCGCCGCGCGCACGGCCCGCGACGGCCGCGGGGACGTACCAGACCGCGACCGGCGGGGCCGGCAGGACCGGCGAGACCGCCCGGGCCGTCCAGCCCGAGCAGGCCGACGCCAATGGCGCGACTGGCCCGTGGGGCGGGGCCGACGGGGTCGACGAGTCCGACGCCGAGCGCCGGCGGCGGCGCGCCCGGTTCCTGCGCGATCTGGCCGAGGCACGGGAGCTGCGCGACCGTGTGCAGCCGCGCCGCGCCAAGACGGCCCGGCTGCGGCACGCGATGCGCATGCGCACGTTCCGCTGGTAGGAAACGGGTGAGGAAACCCCCGGGGAAGATCACGAACCACGCGGACGTTGTCGAGGTGGCCGTGCGTGGAGCGGGGGAAAGCCGCGTACGATCCGCAGGTGGCGGCAACGAGCGTGCGATCAAAACTGCCGGACACAGGGAGCCGAAGACGTCCCCTGAACGCCTTGTTTCTGCCACGATTCCGAGTGGGTGGGGCTCGGACGAGCACTCCCCGCCCGCAACCTCCGCCGGGGGGACCCCCAACCGGCACGCCTATGACCAGTGGGAGAGTCACGGTGTACTTCGCCGCACTGCTCGCGCGCACCGAAGACGGGTGGGAAGCGAGCGACACAGAGCTCGACGATGTGGAAACCCTGTCGGATCTGGCCGACCTGGCCCGTGAAGCCTCCCCCGACGAGGACACGGTGCTCGTGCTCATCGAGCAGGAGGACGCCTGGTTCGGCGTCGTCCGCGTGGACGGCGAGGACGACCCTCGTATCTACGTCTCGGACGCCGCCGCCGCTGCCCGCAGCAGCTACGGCGAGATCCTGCTCACCGACGAGCTGCTCGGACGCGATCCGGACGACGGGGACGACCTGGACGCCCTCGACCTCGACGGCACCGAGGACGGTGAGTCCGACGACGACGAGGCCGACGACGGCGACGCGGTCGCCGGAGCCGGCGAGGCCGTGCCGCACGGCCCGGTCGGCGACGCCCAGATCCTGGACGACCTCGGCGTGAGCGAGAAGGAGCTGCGCTCGCTGGCGACGGACGCCGTCACGGAGATCGCCGAGGCCCTCGGCGCCTCGGAGACCCTGGAGACCGTCCGCTGACCGCTCGCACCACCCCGGGACCACCGGAACCTCCGGAACCTCCGGAACCTCCGGAGCTGCCGGGACCTCCGGAGCTGCCGGGACCTCCGGAGCTGCCGGGACGAGGGAAGTCGCCGGGATCGCCGGAACCTTCGGGACCGACGGGACCGATGGAGCCTCCGGGCCTCCCGCGACCTCCGGGACCGGCGGAGTCGCTGGGATCTCGGGCACATTCGGGACCTCCGGGACCGAGGGAGTCACCGGGATCACCGGAACCTCCGGGACCTCCGGGACCGACGGAGTCACCGGGATCACCGGAACCTCCGGGACCTCCGGGACCGACGGAGTCACCGGGATCACCGGAACCTCCGGGACCTCCGGGACCTCCGGGACCGACGGAGTCACCGGGATCACCGGAACCTCCGGGACCTCCGGGACCGACGGAGTCACCGGGATCACCGGAACCTCCGGGACCTCCGGGACCGGCGCAGCCTCCGGGCCTGCCGCGACCTCCGGGACCGCCAGAGCCGCCGGGACCAACGGGACCGGCGGACCCTCCGGGACCGCCAGGGCCGACGGATCCGGTACGGGACCCCTGGCGGTCCGCGATGTGGCTCGCCCTGGGCGAAGCCGGTGAGGCCGTCCGGGGCGGGGACGTCCCCGTCGGTGCCGTCGTACTGGCCCCGGACGGCACCACCGTGCTCGCGGCCGGGCACAACGAGCGCGAGGCCGGCGGTGACCCGACGGCCCACGCTGAGGTCCTCGCCCTCCGGCGGGCCGCGGCCGCACTCGGCCGGTGGCGGCTCGCCGGCTGCACCCTCGTGGTGACGCTGGAGCCCTGCACGATGTGCGCGGGCGCGATCCAGCAGTCCCGTGTCGACCGGCTCGTCTACGGCGCCCGCGACGAGAAGGCCGGAGCGGCCGGCTCCCTCTGGGACCTCGTCCGCGACCGACGGCTCAATCACCGGCCCGAGGTGATCGAGGGCGTGCTCGCCGAGGAGTGCGCCCGGATCCTCACCGAGTTCTTCCGCGGCCGCTGATACCGATTTCAAAGCACGCCGCACCTTGCTGTAAGGTCTCCCTCGGTAGCGTGTCCGAGCGGCCGAAGGAGCTCGCCTCGAAAGCGAGTGTGGCGCAAGTCACCGAGGGTTCAAATCCCTCCGCTACCGCTGGAGAAGGGCCCCGTCGTCAGACGGGGCCCTTCGTGCGATCATGTGCGCTGCATGGGACACCAGTGACAGGGGAGGCCGCGATGGCGGTGAACGCGAAGAAGGTCGCCGTCTACGTCCTCGTGGTCTTCGCGCTGTACGTGATCATCACGGACCCGGCCAAGGCCGCGGACTACGTCCAGATAGGGTTCCAGGGCATATCGGACGCCGCCCGGGCCCTCGGCGACTTCGCCACGTGGGTCGCCAACGGAGGAAAGTGATGATCCGCCACCTGGTCCTCTTCAAGCTGAACGAGGGCGTCGAGCGCGACGACCCGCGGGTCGTGAAGGGCGTCGAGGCCTTCCGCGCCCTCGACGGCACGATCCCCGAGATCCGCTTCTGGGAGCTCGGCTGGAACGTCAGCGACCGTCCCATCGCCCATGACTTCGCCATCAACTCGGCCTTCGACGACAGGGACGCGCTGCGCCGGTACGTGGAGCATCCCGACCACCAGGCGGGTGTCGCGCTGTGGCGCGAGTTCGCCACATGGGTGATCGCCGACTACGAGTTCTGAGCCCGCCGCTTCGAGCCCCCCGTCGTTTCGACGGGGGGCTCTTACGTTGTCGTCCCCGTTGCCGGACCCGTTGCCGACCGATGGCGGTGCGCCGCGTTTGCGGCATTTCATCCCTCAACACGTAGTTATGGGGTGCTTGCACACAGTGCACATTTCTTGTGATGCTATGACCGCTTTTGATGGAAGAGTTGACGGACGGGTTGACGGATGACGAGGTGGAGTTGACCGTGCTGGCCAATACGGCACCTCAGGCACCGTCCTCGGAGCCGGCTCCCCAGCGGAGCCGCGGCGCCGACACCCGAGCCCTCACACAGGTCCTGTTCGCTCAGCTCAAGGAGCTCCAGCCGGGGACGCCGGAGCACGACCGGGTGCGCGGGGCGCTCATCGAGGCCAATCTCCCGCTCGTGCGCTACGCGGCCGCCCGTTTCCGCTCCCGCAACGAGCCGATGGAGGACGTCGTCCAGGTCGGCACCATCGGGCTCATCAACGCCATCGACCGCTTCGACCCGGACCGGGGCGTGCAGTTCCCGACGTTCGCGATGCCGACGGTGGTCGGCGAGATCAAGCGCTACTTCCGCGACAACGTCCGTACGGTCCATGTGCCGCGCCGGCTGCACGAGCTGTGGGTACAGGTCAACAGCGCGACCGAGGACCTCACGACCGCGTTCGGGCGCACCCCGACCACCGCCGAGATCGCCGAGCGGCTGCGCATCACCGAGGACGAGGTGCTGTCCTGCATCGAGGCCGGGCGGTCGTATCACGCGACCTCGCTGGAGGCCGCGCAGGAGGGCGACGGCATGCCGGGGCTGCTGGACCGGCTCGGTTACGAGGACCCCGCGCTGGACGGGGTGGAGCACCGGGACCTCGTACGGCACCTGCTCGTACAACTGCCGGAAAGGGAGCAGCGGATCCTGCTGCTGCGGTACTACAGCAATCTCACGCAGTCTCAGATCAGTGCGGAACTCGGCGTCTCGCAGATGCATGTCTCGCGGCTACTCGCGCGTAGCTTCCAGCGGTTGCGGTCGGCGAACCGGATCGACGCGTAGCGTGAGCCCCCTCAGGGCGTAACCGCAAACAGTTGCGAGTGATAACCCTGGCGAGCGAATCGCTCATCAGGGCGGTTCCCGACAGTTGCGGGCCGAAAAGGCGTCAGACCCCTTGCTTGCAGGGCGGATTCGCGTCTCAGATGTCGACATGTCACTACAGCGTGTTGCCGACATGTGACATTCTGCGGGAAGCGCGTTTGCCGGGGCTTCGGCTCCGGTATTCAGGTGAAGGCTGCGTTCCTCAGACGGGGGCGTTCGCCGCGACCGTCCCGCGACCCAAAGGGGGTGGCATGTCCGCAGAACAGGGCAGCTCGAAGGTGCTCACGCTCGCGGAGAGCGACACAGCTCCCCATGCTCTCGACTCACTCGGCCCCATCGACGACGTTCCGGCCGAGCTCGCGACCGAGCCCGCCCCGGCGCTTCCGGCCACGGGGGCCATCGACACCCGCACCCTGTCCCGCTCCCTGTTCCTGCGGCTGGCCGCGCTCGACGAGGACAGCCCCGAGCGTGCGTACGTCCGTGACACGCTGATCGAGCTCAACCTGCCGCTGGTGCGGTACGCGGCGGCGCGCTTCCGCTCCCGCAACGAGCCGATGGAGGACATCGTCCAGGTCGGCACGATCGGGTTGATCAAGGCGATCGACCGGTTCGACTGCGAACGGGGCGTCGAGTTCCCGACGTTCGCGATGCCGACCGTCGTGGGTGAGATCAAGCGGTTCTTCCGCGACACGTCGTGGTCGGTGCGGGTGCCGCGCCGGCTTCAGGAGCTGCGGCTGGCCCTGACGAAGGCCAGTGACGAGCTCTCGCAGAAGCTGGACCGCTCGCCGACGGTCACCGAACTCGCGTCCGTGCTCGGGGTGTCCGAGGAGGACGTCGTCGACGGGCTGGCGGTGGGGAACGCGTACACGGCGTCCTCGCTGGACTCCCCGGCGCCTGAGGACGACGGTGGCGAGGGCTCGCTGGCGGATCGGCTGGGGTACGAGGACAGCGCCCTGGAGGGCGTCGAGTACCGGGAGTCGCTGAAGCCGCTGCTGGCCAAACTGCCGCCTCGTGAGCGGCGGATCATCATGCTGCGGTTCTTCGCGAACATGACCCAGTCGCAGATCGGCGAGGAGGTCGGCATCTCGCAGATGCACGTGTCCCGCCTGCTGACGAGGACACTGGCGCAGCTGCGGGAAGGCCTCATCTCGGACTGAGCGCGCCGCCCGCCGCAGGCACCTGATCGCCGGTTGCGGCCGGTGGACGGGTGCCTGCGGCGGCCTGCGCGGCTGTGTGGGGGCTTGTGTCGCGCCTGCGCGCCGGGGGTGTCCGTCTCGGAACGGCGCGATGGGACCCTATACCGACTGACTGGCGTTGACGCGCCAACCGCTGCGGGCGGACACCCCGACACGTCCCCTTCCGTGCGTACGCGGGTGCGGGCCGCCTTAGCTGCGCCCACCCGTGCCGCTAAGGGCGGCACGGGTGGGCGCAGCGGCACCCCGTACCGCCGGGTTGCGGACCCACCGCGCCTCAGCGACAACGCCGAGCGCCCCGCAACGCCGAGCTCAGGAAAGCTGGCGCGCTTCCGACGTCACCCCAGGGCCAGCCAAGCCACCGCCGCGACCACCGCGACGGCGATGACGACGCCGAGGATGAGACCGATACGCGGCCCGCCACTCGTCGGCGCGGCCTGCCGCCCCTGCGGCGCCTCGTCGACGAACGCGCGGAACATCTGGGTGCTGCCGGCGGGGTCGTGATTGCCCTGCGGGGCCTGGTTGTTAGCCATGGCCCGAGACCCTAGCGAAAACGCCGGGGCTCCCCAAGTGGGGGTTGGCATTCCGTTCAGTCCCAGCCGCCCCCTCCCCCCGGCCTCACGACCTGCACATTTACTACCGCAATACTTGCCTTTGCCAAGTTTTTATACCTTCCTCACCACTTTTATTTGCCTGCAGCAACCAACAGCTCCTATGGTTGCCCAAAGCAACGAAAGCGGGAGGTGTCATGGCCGAGAGGGCGCAGTACGAAGAGCTGGTCCGCCAGTTCAGTGCCTTCGGCGCCGTGAAGCGGGAGCTCGGCCGGATCATGCCGGCCGACTGCCCCGGCGGGTCGGCGGCCGTCCTGACCGTCCTCGGGCGCCACGGCGACATGCGCATGAGCAAGCTCGCGGAGCTGCTCGCGGTGGACATGTCGGTCACCAGCCGCCATGTCGCGCACGTCGTGGCGCGCGGCTGGATCGAACGCTCCCCCGACCCCGCGGACAAGCGCTCCCGGATCCTGCGCCTCACGCCCGCGGGCCACGCACAGCTCGACGAGCTGTCCCGGCGGACCACCGAGGTCCTCGCCGAGCGCCTGAGCGACTGGACCGACGAGGACGTCGGCCGGCTCACCGACCTGATGGCCCGGCTGAGGGAGAGCTTCGACTGCCGGCCCGCGACCCGGGCGGCACCACCCGCTGTCGAACAGACCACCCGTACACCCGCAAGCACGTAAGAAAAGGAAGCCCATGGCAACGACCACACCAGCCGGTGTGCGGGCTCATGCCAAGCACGGGGGAGGCTCCCACGGCCCCTCCGGCGGCGGCGCTCCGATGACGCACCGGCAGATCATGGAGGCCCTCACCGGTCTCCTGCTCGGCATGTTCGTCGCGATCCTGTCGTCGACGATCGTCTCCAACGCCCTGCCCCGGATCATCGGCGACCTCGGCGGCGGCCAGAGCGCCTACACCTGGGTCGTGACCGCGTCCCTGCTGACCATGACCGCGTCGACGCCGCTGTGGGGCAAGCTCGCCGACCTGTTCTCCAAGAAGCTGCTGATCCAGCTCGCCCTGGTCGTCTTCGTCCTGGGGTCTGCGGCGGCCGGCATGTCGCAGAACCCCGGCATGCTCATCACGTTCCGCGCGGTCCAGGGCATCGGCATGGGCGGTCTGTCCGCACTGGCCCAGATCATCATGGCGGCGATGATCTCGCCGCGTGAGCGCGGACGGTACAACGGCTACCTGGGTGCCGTCTTCGCCACGGCCATGGTCGGCGGTCCGCTGGTCGGCGGTGTCATCACCGACACCGACTGGCTCGGCTGGCGCTGGTGCTTCTACGTCGGCGTGCCCTTCGCCGTGATCGCCCTGATCGTGCTCCAGAAGACCCTGCACCTGCCCGTGGTGAAGCGGAAGGTCAAGGTCGACTGGGCCGGCGCCTTCTTCATCACCGCGGCCGTCTGCCTGCTGCTGGTCTGGGTGACCTTCGCCGGCGACAAGTACGACTGGCTGTCGTGGCAGACGTACGCGATGGTCGGCGGCTCGGTCGTGCTGCTGGCGCTGTTCGTCCTGATCGAGGCGAAGGCGAGCGAGCCGATCATCCCGCTGCGGCTGTTCCGCAACCGCACCATCACGCTGGCCTCCGTGGCCTCGCTGTTCGTCGGTGTCGCGATGTTCTCGGGGACCGTGTTCTTCAGCCAGTACTTCCAGCTGGCGCGGGACAAGTCGCCGACGATGTCCGGCGTCATGACCATCCCGATGATCGCGGGCCTGTTCGTCTCCTCCACCGTCTCCGGCCAGGTCATCACCCGGACCGGGCGCTGGAAGGGCTGGCTGCTCGGCGGCGGTGTGCTGGTGACGGCCGGGCTCGGCCTGCTGAGCACGATCCGGTACGACACCGAGTACTGGCACATAGCGATCTTCATGGCGCTGATGGGCCTCGGCATCGGCATGATGATGCAGAACCTGGTGCTCTGCACGCAGAACCAGGTGGAGCCGGGCGACCTGGGTGCCGCCAGTTCCACGGTGACCTTCTTCCGGTCCCTGGGCGGTGCCGTGGGCGTCTCGGCGCTGGGCGCGGTCCTGGGCAACAAGATCACCGACTACGTCAAGGACGGCCTCGCCGGTCTCGGCGCCCAGGGCGCGGCCCTCGGCCACGCCGGCACGGGCGAGGGCAACATCCCCGACCTCGGTGCGATGCCCGCGCCGATCCGCACCGTCGTGGAGAGCGCCTACGGCCACGGTGTCGCGGACGTGTTCCTCTACTCGGCTCCGTTGGCGCTGCTCGCGCTGCTGGTGTCGCTGTTCATCAAGGAGGTCCCGTTGAAGACGAAGGGTGGGCTGGCACAGGCGGCGGCGGACGCCGACGCCCGCGCGGAGGCTCCCGCCGAGTCGGCCGCCGAGGCCCCCGTCGCGGAGAAGGCCGTGCCGAGCTGGGCCGTGGCGGACACCGAGGCCGCCGACGGCACCGGGCCCGAGGGCACGCAGCGGCTCGCCGCCGTCGCCACGGTGGCCCGGGCCGAGGAGCCCGCTTCCGGTGGGAACGGTGTGCCGGTCCGCGGCTTCGTCCGCGGCAACGAGAGCACCCCGGTGCCGCAGGCCGCCGTCACGCTGATCTCGCTGGCCGGGCGTCAGCTGGGCCGGTCGGTGGCGCAGGCCGACGGCTCCTACGGCCTCGACGCGCCGGGCGCCGGGTCGTACGTCCTGATCGCCTCCGCCGACGGCTACCAGCCGCAGGCGTCCACGGTCGTGGTGAACGGCGAGCCGGTCGCCTACGACATCCTGCTCAGCGGCACCAGCGGCCTGACCGGCCTGGTGCGGGCCGCCGACGGCGGGCAGCCGGTCAAGGACGCGATGGTGATCGTCACCGATGTGCGCGGCGACCTGCTGGCCACCCAGGCGACCGGTGAGCAGGGCGAGTTCTCCTTCGCCGAGCTGGTGCCCGGGGCGGTGACCGTCGCGGTCAACGCCGCCGGGTACCGGCCGCGCGCCCTGCCCGTCGAGGTGGGCGGCACCGGCATCACCCGGGTCGAGATCGACCTGGACTCGGGCGCCCGCGTCCAGGGTGTCGTCCGCGCCCCGCACGGCCCGCTGGCCGATGCCCGGGTGACGCTGGTCGATCAGGCGGGCAACGTCGTCGGCTCGGCCACGACCGGTTCGGACGGGGCGTACGCCTTCACCGACCTGGACGGCGGCGAGTACACCGTCATCGCCACGGGCTACCCGCCGGTGGCCACCGCCCTGACGGTCACGGGCCGCGGCACCGACGCCCACGACATCGAACTCGCCCACCCCGGCGAGTAGGACAAGCCCCGGCCCGTGGCGGCGGGCGCGCTCCGAGCGGAGGTGCGCCCCTGCCACGGGCCGGTTTCATTCCGAGGAGTTACCTGAGATGGGACTGACCGCGAGGATCCGTACCCGGGACGGTTGGGCCGTGTCGCACGCGGTCGTCACCGTGGCCGACATGACCGGTGCGCAGGCGCTGCGTGCCGAGGCCGACGCGGAGGGCGCCGTCCGGGACGCGACGCCGCTGGAGCCGGGGGCGTACACCGTCATCGTCACCGCCGTCGGCTACGCGCCCGCGGCCTCCAGTGTGATCGTCACGGCGAGCGGCCGGGCCGAGGTCGGCACGGTGACGCTGGCACGGCAGGGCGGCACCGAGCTGCCGCCGCCGGGGCCGTGGACCGTCGACCCGGTGCACTCCAGCGTGGCCGCCGTGGCACAGCACCTGGGCATCTCCAGCGTGCACGGCCGGTTCACGGAGTTCTCCGGCTCGATCGAGATCGCCCCGGACGACGTCACCAAGTCGCGTGTGGAGGCGGTGATCCGGGCCGCGTCCATCGACACCGGCAACGGCATGCGCGACGGGCACCTGAAGTCGCCGGACTTCCTGGACGTCGAGCGGTTCCCCGAGATCACCTACCGTTCGACGGGGCTCACGGCGACCGGGTCCGACCGGTGGACCGTGCACGGCGAGCTGGGGATGCACGGCGTCGTACGTCCGGTCGACCTGGACCTGGCCTACCTCGGCACGGGCCCGGACCCGTGGGGCGGCACCCGTGCGGCGTTCCGCGCCACGACCGAACTGCACCGCGAGGACTTCGCGATGAACTACAACCAGGTCCTCCAGGCCGGCATCGCCGCCATCGGCACGACGCTCAAGGTGGAGCTGGACATCCAGGCCGTGCAGGGCGAGTCACTTCCGGCTGTCTGAGGCCGGGCCGGAGACCTTCGCCACCAACTGGTCGCACAGGTCGCGCAGTTTGACGTTCCGGTGCTGCGAGGCGCGGCGCAGCCGCTCCAGCGCGTCCCGGGCGTCGATCCGCTCCCGGGCCATGAGGATGCCGATCGCCTGGTCGATGACGCTGCGGGAGAGCAGCGCGGTGCGCACGTCGGCCGCCGACTGGCGCCGGTGCTCGATGCGCAGCGCCACGTCGATCGCGTCCCCCGCCCGTGCGGCGAACACACGGGCGGCGTGCCGGCCCGCGTCCAGCACTCCGGGCCGCACGCCGTAGAGGTTGATCGCGGCGCCCGTCCCGCCCTCCACGGCGACCGGCACGGCCAGTGCGCAGTGGACGCCCGCGGAGAGCGCGTACCGCGTGTACGCCGGCCAGCGGGACTCCGTGGCCAGGTCCGGCGCGTACTGCTCGGTGCCGGTCTCGGCGGCGTCGACGCAGGGACCCGAGCCGTTCTCGTACTGCCGCTGGTCCAGGCCGCTGGGCAGGCCGTCGCTGCCGGCCAGGGTGAGCAGCCGACCGCCACGACTCACCGTGATGCTGCACGCGGCGGCGCCCGGCACCTCCTGAACCGCGCGGTCGGTCAGATCGCGCAGCAGGGTGTCGAGACCGCTGCTGCGCACCATCGCCTGGTCCAGCGTGTCGGACGTCTCGGAGCTCATGAACGTACGGGTATCCCGTCGGCGTCCCTTAACGCCCCCGCCCTGACTCTCAGCGGCTCACGTGGAGTTGTGAGCGCTGACGATCTTGCGGGCCAGATCGCGCAGTTTGACGTTCTCCCGCTGGGAGGCCCGCACCAGGCTCTCGAAGGCCGCGGCCGCGTCGATGCCCTGGCGCTCCATGAGGATGCCGGTGGCCTGGCCGATCAGGTCCCGGGTGTGCATGGCCTCGGTGAGCTGCTCGCGCACGGTGGCGGAGTCCAGGGCGATGCTGACGTGCGCGGTGAACAGCCGGCCGATGCGCGTCGCGTCCTCGTCGAAGGCGCCCGGTTTGCGCGCATAGGCCGTGAGCACGGTCAGCCGGCGGCGGTCGGCGCGCAGCCGCAGCGACAGCGCCGAGCGCAGTCCGAGGGCCGACAGCACGTCCCAGCCGTCGTCGGCCTCGCTGTCCGTTATCCGCGCCACCGGGCTGTGCCACAACTGCTCCCAGTGCCCGTGCGGTTCACGGCCGCCGTGCCGGGCCTCGGCGGAGCGCACGACGTCGTCGGTCCAGGCGAGCGTGCGGAACTTGTTGCCGCGCTCGATCTCGGAGATGCCGGCGTGCTCGGCCCCGGGCATGATGTGCACGGCCAGCCGGACCGCCGTGCGCAGCGTGTTGTGCGGGGTGGGTGTCTCGTGCAGTTGCTGAGACGCCACCGTCAGGGCCTCGGCCAGCTCGAAGCCGACCGGAAAACGGGGCAAATCAGGAAACTCGGACGCAGCCACCACGAACCTCTTCGGCATGCACGACCATGGCCGTGCGCAGGAGAGCTCCGCAGCACATTCCCGACTGCGAGCACAGGACGGACAGCACTCTAGCTGCTCGGTTGCATCCAGGTGACGTCCGGCCGACGGCCGCCCCAGGCGCTTCCGTGGCCGCGCCCCGGCATGGTGGAATGGGCCTGAGGGTCAGGAAGCGGCCTTACCGGAGTCCGGACGAACGTCTGCCAGGTGAGTGCTGTGACTTTCCTCCCGAATCCCACCCAACCGCGCGGTCTGCCAGGCCGCGTCCACTTCACCATGCCCGCGGAGATCGACTTCTGCAACGCGGAGCAGCTGCTTCCGCTCATCGTGTCCGAGACCCGGGCCCATGGTGACCGGCTGGAGGTGCTCGTCCTCGACCTCACCGCGACCCGCTTCATGGACTCCCAGGGCATCCGCCTCATCAACGACGTGCGCCACCGGCTGCGCCCCGGGGCCCGGATGCGTCTGGTGGCACGGCCGGACGGTGTCACGAGCCGCGTACTGGAGCTGACCGGCCTGCGCCGGGACGTGCCCGTGTACGACAACCTCACCGAGGCCATGGCGTCGTAGGCTGCCTGGCATGGCACCGAACATCGCGACGAACACCCGCGTCTCCCTCGACGAGTTGCTCGACTTCGTACGCCCCCGGCACCACGCGATCCTGCTGACCCGGCGGTCCGACGGCGGCCCCCAGGGCTCGCCGCTGACCTGCGGGGTCGACGACTCCGGCCGGATCGTGGTCTCGACGTACCCGGAGCGGGCGAAGACCCGCAACGCCAAGCGGGACCCCCGGGTGAGCCTGCTCGTCCTCAGCGACGACTGGAACGGCCCCTGGGTCCAGATCGACGGCACGGCCGAGGTCGTCGACACCCCCGACTCCGTCGAACCGCTCGTGGAGTACTACCGAAACATCGCCGGGGAGCACCCCGACTGGGACGAGTACCGCGCGGCCATGCTCAAGCAGGGCAAGTCGATCATCCGGATCACCCCGGAGCGGTGGGGGCCGGTGGCGACCGGCGGGTTCCCGGCACGGCTGGTCGAGGGGGGGTAGGGGGGAACTCCCGCTCAGGCTTCTCGCTCCCGGGCGACCATCGCCTCGATGCCCGCGATCAGCAGTTCCAGCGCGTACTCGAAGTCGCGCTCCAGCATCTCGGCGACGGTGTCGCCGCCGCGCGCCGCCATGATCTCCTGGGACTCCTTGATGACGTCGGCGGCCTGCGGGGCCGCGGTCACGGTGCTCAGGGCCTGCTGGAAGTACTCGTCCACGGTCATGCCGCCGGCCTTGGCGCGGGCGGAGAGATGGCCCTCCAGCGTGCCGTAGCCGTAGACGAACTGGAAGACGGCCGAGATCGTGCTCGTCAGGCGTTTCGCGGGCAGCCCGGTCCTGCGGACCACGCGCTGTACGGCCCGGGAGAAGGCCAGGTTGTTGGGGCCGATGTTGAGGAAGACGCCGACCAGCGCGGACACCCAGGGGTGCCGCACCAGCAGCGTCCGGTACTCCCACGCGAGGGCCCGCACCTGGTCGCGCCAGTCCTCGTCGGCGTCCGGATCGGGCAGCCGCATCTCGCCCATGACCTCGTCCAGGGCGAGTTCGAGCAGGTCGTCCTTGGTGTCGACGTACCAGTAGACGGACATCGCGGTGACGTTCAGCGCGCCGGCCAGCCGCCGCATCGAGAACCTGGCCAGCCCCTCGGCGTCGAGCAGCCGGACGCTGACCTCGATGATGCGCGCGCGGTCCAGCCCCGAGGGCTGACCTCCACCGCGCCGCCGGTGCGCCTTGCTCTCCAGCCAGACGCTGGACCGCGGCTGACTCTCCCGAGCCGCTTTCGCCATGGCGCACCTTCCTCGACTCGCCGACGCCGATCATGCTAGGCGTCCCGAAAGGGGCGCGGGGAACTGCACTCCTAGACGGATTCTGCCCGCTCAGCCCGCCGCAACAACGCCGCCGCGACCAACCCACCGGCCAGCACAGCCACCGCCCCCACCAACTGACTGGTCTCCAACCCGGAGGCGAATGCGTCAGAGATGCGCGCCTTCTCCTCAGCCGAGTCCGCTGCCGCGAGTGCCGCCGGCAACGACGCCGCCGATACGGCGACCAGCGACGCGAACCGCGAGTTGAGCACCGCACCGAGGACCGCCACACCGAGCCCGTTGCCGAACTCCGCGAGCGTCCCGTTGATGCCCGCTCCCACACCCGCCTTCTCGGGCGGTATCGCGCTCATGATCGCGTTGGCCATCGCCGGCATGGACAACGCCACACCCGCGCCCATCACGACCAGGCCGAGCAGCATCCCGCCGTACCCGTGCCCGCCGAGCAGCGCGATCGCCGCCAGACCGGCCGACACCAGCGTCATGCCGAGCGCGATGGCCCCCGGCGTACCGACCTTGAGCACCAGCTTCGCGCCGAGCCCGGTGAAGTTGAGCGCGACCACGGTCAACGCCAGCGGCGCCGTCCGCAGGCCGGCGTCCAGCGGCTCGTAGCCGAGCACGAACTGGAGGTGCTGGGTGAGCAGGAACAGCGAGCCCGTCATGCCGAACGCCACGAGGATCGCGCCCGCGACCGCGCCGACGAACTTCTGGTTGCGGAAGAAGTGCATGTCGAGCATCGGGTGCTCGGTCCGCAGCTCCCACACCACGAAGATCCCGAGTACGGCCACGCCGATCAGCGCGGAGACCAGCACCTGGCCGGACGTCCAGCCGTGCTCGGGGCCGGTGATGATCGCGTACACGACGGACGTCATGCCGATGGTCGACAGCACAGCGCCGACCAGGTCGGGCCGGTCGCCCGCCTTGTGCTTGGACTCCGGCACGAGCGCGGCGACCGCGATCAGGCCGAGCACCGCGACCGGGATGTTGATCAGGAAGATCGCGCCCCACCAGAAGTGGTTCAGCATCACTCCGCCGAGCAGCGGCCCGGCCGCGAAACCGAGTGAACTGACCGTCGACCACAGCGCGATGGCCTTGACCCGCTCCTGGTCGTCGAAGATCTGCACGACGACGGCGAGGATCGTGGTCATCAGCAGCGCGCCGCCGACGCCCATGCCGGCGCGGGCCGCGATCAGCTGAGCCGGGCTCTGGGACAGTCCGGCCGCCAGCGAGCCCACGCCGAAGATCGCCAGTCCCGACATCAGCAGCAGCTTGCGGCCGTAGCGGTCGGCGGCGTTGCCCGCCGTGAGCAGCAGGCCGGACTGCACCAGTGAGTAGGCGTTCATCATCCACTGGACGTCGGCGGTCGTCGCGTCCATCTCGCGGGTGAGCGAGGGGATCGCCACGTTCAGGATCGTGTTGTCGAGCAGCACGGTGAGCTGCGCGAGGCAGATGACAGCGAGGATGAGCCAGCGCTGGGGGTGGCCGCCGGGTGCCGTCTGCGGCGGGGCCTCTTCCTGGGGGGACGTCGTCATGCTGTACACCGTAGAAGGATTCCCATACGCCGTACAACCGAGTAATCGCGCCCTGGAGAAGGGCCGTGGCTCCCGGCCACGGCCCTTCTCCCGGTCAGCGGTCCGTCAGCTGCTCGCCTTCTGCGTGAGGTCGTAGAAGGTGGCCGAACCGGCCGTCACCTTCTTGAAGTTGGCCTCGACCCAGGAGGTGATCCGGGAGGACGTGCCGTCGCTGCTGCCGCCCATGCCGCCGCGCGTGCCGGACGCGATGAAGTAGTGGATCTTTCCTTCCTCCACGTACTTCTTGAACTGGGCCAGGGTCGGGGACGGGTCCGTGCCGTTGAAGCCGCCGATGGCCATCACCGGCTCGCCGGTGGACAGCTGGTAACTCGCGGCGTTCTGGGCCCCGATGGCCGCCGCGGCCCAGGTGTACCGGTCGGCGTCGGTCTCCAGCAGCTTCCTGGCCTCGGAGCCGACGCTGGCGCCGTTGAGCAGACCGCCGATGCCGCCACCCCCGCCCATGCGGCCGCCGTCGCCGGTCGGGCCGCCCGGGGCGGTGTTCCGGCCCTGCTGGTTCTGGCCACCGCCCGGGAAACCGCCGCCGGGGAAGCCGTTGCCCTGCCCGCCCCGGGCGTTGCCGTTGCCGTTCTGCTGGTTCTGGCCGCCGCCCGGGAAGCCACCGGCGCCGGGCCCACCGCCGCCGGGACCGCCGGCGCCGCCCGGACCGCCCCGGCCGCCCGCGACCGCCGGGCCCGCCGTGACGATCGAGCCCGTGTGCCCCTCGTTCAGCGTGGTGAGCGTGTACGCCGCCGGACCGGCCAGCGCCGCGACCAGGCCCAACCCGGCCGCTCCCAGGGCCAGTCCGTGCCCCAGCCGGCCGGCGAAGATCAGGCCGAGGGCCGCCGTCAGACCGCCGACCAGGACGAGCCACTTCAGCCAGGGCAGGTAGTCGGAGGAGCGGTTGAGCAGGACGTAACCCCAGGCCGCGGTGGCCGTCATCGCGGCCGCCAGGGTCAGCGACGCCCAGACCTTGTCACGCTTCTCCCAGAGCAGCACCGAGCCCATGCCGATCAGCGGCGCGATGTAGGGGGCGAGCGCCACCGTGTAGTACTCGTGGAAGATGCCCTGCATGTAGCTGAAGACCAGCATGGTCGTGAGCAGTGCGCCGCCCCAGACGAGGAACGAACCCCGCGTCACCGACGTACGCCCGGTCTTGCGCGTGGCCACCAGGCCCGCGACGAGCAGGATCAGCGCGGCCGGGATCAGCCAGGAGATCTGGCCGCCGATGCTGGAGCTGAACAGGCGGTCCCAGCCGGTCTCTCCCCAGTTGCCACCGCCGTTGCCACCGCCGCCTCCCACGCTGCCGGTCTCGTCGCCGTTGAGGCGGCCCAGGCCGTTGTAGCCGAAGGTCAGTTCCAGGAAGCTGTTGTTCTGCGAGCCGCCGATGTACGGGCGGGAGGACGCGGGCCACAGCTCGACGATCGCCACCCACCAGCCACCGGAGACGACCAGCGCGACCGTGGCGAGGGCCAGTTGCCCGAGGCGCTTCTTCATCCGCACCGGCGCGCACACGGCATGGGCGAGGGCCAGGGGCGGCAGGATCAGGAAGGCCTGGAGGGTCTTGGTGAGGAAGGCGAAGCCGATGGCCACCCCCGCCCACACCAGCCACCTGGTGCGGCCGTCCTCCAGGGCCCGGATGACGAAGTAGCAGGCCAGCGCCATCAGCAGCGCCAGCATCGCGTCCGGGTTGTTGAAGCGGAACATCAGCGCCGCGACGGGCGTGAGCGCCAGCACCGCACCCGCGATCAGACCGGCCGCGGGGCTGAACCGGCGGCGCACGGCGGCGTACACGACGGCCACCGTGCCGACGCCCATGAGGACCTCGGGGACGAGGATCGCCCACGAGTTGAGGCCGAAGATCCTGACCGACAGTTCCATCGGCCACAGGGAGGCCGGGGGCTTGTCGACGGTGATGGCGTTGGAGGCGTCGAGGGAGCCGAAGAAGAAGGCCTTCCAGCTCTTGCTGCCCGCCTGGACGGCCGCCGAGTAGAAGGAGTTGGCGTAGCCGGAGGCGCTCAGGTCGTACAGGTGGAGCAGCAGGGTCGCGAGCAGCAGGCCGAGGAAGGCCGGGCGTGCCCAACGGGGGTCCTCGGGCCGGCCGCGCCACAGGCGCCGTACGAAGGGCGGGTTCTCGGCGGGTGCCGCCGGGGGCCGTTCCCAGGTCGGGGGACTCGTATCCCTCACGTGGGTCGTCCGGTCGTGGTACGTCGTCATCGGGCGTTCCTCGGGTCGGTGTCGGTCAGGCGCACCGGCTGGAGCTGCATGGTGCTGTCCGGCCAGGTGCGGTCCGCGACGTCACCGACGCGGAACCGGGTGGTGTCGTAGGGGGCGTACTGGGTGTTCGTGTCCACGACCGTCGAGAGCTCGGGCTCGTCACGCCGGTCCGGGAACACCCACGCCCGGAAGAGCAGGAAGCGCAGCACGGTCGCCGCGAGGTTGGCGGCGATGAGGACCGCCAGCTCGGTGGAGTGCGCGGGTTCGGACGTGGCCGCGCCCAGCGCGGCGAGCGAGCCGCTGGTCAGGGCGAGTCCGATACCGAAGACGACCAGGCCCTGCGCCTGGTGCCGTACGGCTCCGCCGCGCCCGCGCACCCCGAAGGTGAGCCGCCGGTTCGCGGCGGTGTTGGCGATCGCCGAGACCAGCAGGGCGAGGGCGTTGGCGGCCTGGGAGCCGGTGAAGAGGCGGAAGCCGCTGTAGAGGAGCAGGTAGAAGAGGGTGGAGAGGCCGCCGACGACGCAGAAGCCGACCAACTGGCGGGCGAGGCCCCGCGGTACGTCCGTGATCTCACGGTCGCGCGGGTCGTCGCCGAACGGCCGGGTGAGCCGGTCCAGCGGCAGCGAACCGGTGGCCAGGGCCCTGCCGACCCGCCACACGCCCTTGAGGTCGTCGGTCGCGGTCCTGACGATGTGCACGGTCGAGTCGGGGTCGTCGACCCAGTCGACCGGCACCTCGTGGATACGCAGGCCCGCGCGCTCGGCGAGCACCAGCATCTCGGTGTCGAAGAACCAGCCGGTGTCCTCGACCAGGGGCAGCAGCACCTGCGCCACGTCACGGCGGATCGCCTTGAACCCGCACTGGGCGTCCGAGAAGCGGGCGTGGAGCGAGCCGCGCAGGATGAGGTTGTAGGCCCGGCTGATGAACTCCCGCTTGGGCCCGCGCACCACACGCGAGCTGTGGGTTAGCCGGGAGCCGATCGCCAGGTCCGAGTGACCGGAGATCAGCGGCGCCACCAGCGGGAGCAGGGCGTTGAGGTCGGTGGACAGGTCCACGTCCATGTAGGCGAGGACCGGAGCGTCCGAGGCCGACCAGACGGCCCGCAGCGCCCGGCCCCGGCCCTTCTGCTCCAGGCGGAAGAGGGCGACCTCGGGGAGCTCCGCCGCCAGCCGGGCCGCCACCCGCGGGGTGGTGTCCGTGGAGGCGTTGTCCGCGATCGTGATGCGGAACGGGTACGGGAAGGTGCGGGCGAGGTGCTCGTGCAGTCTGCGGACGCACGGCTGGAGGTCCTTCTCCTCGTTGTAGACGGGGATCACTACGTCCAGGACAGGCGTACCGGCTGGTGCGGCCGGGAGGTGCTCCCGCGCCGGCAGGGTGCCGGGAGAAGAATCGGTTCGCATGGAACCGACTTTCGTCAGGCGCCCTGTTGTGCCCATGTGGTGACGCTGTGGCGTGCCTGTGAGTGCTGCTGCCAGCTCATTTCCGGCTGCGGCTGCGCCGGCAGCGCGGGCAGGTGCACCGTGAACACGGTCCGCCCGGGCACGCTGTCGACGGTCACGGCACCGCCGTGCGCGGCCGCCACGGCCTGCACGATGGCGAGGCCGAGACCGGTCGAGCCGGTGGCGCGGGACCGCGCGGAGTCGCCGCGCGCGAACCGTTCGAAGACGTGCGGCAGCAACTCGGCCGGGATGCCCTGCCCGTTGTCCTCGACGTCCACGCACAGCCAGGTGCCGCGCCGCTGCACGCGTGCGGTGACGGTCGTGCCGGGCGGGGTGTGGTTGCGGGCGTTGCCGAGCAGGTTGACGAGGACCTGTTGCACCCGGGCCGCGTCAGCCGACACCAGCGCGGGCTCGTCGGGCAGGTCGAGACGCCAGACGTGGTCCTGTCCGGCCGCACGGGCGTCGCTGACCGTGTCGACGACGAGCGGTACGAGGTCGGTCTGCTCGAACGTGAGCGGCCGCCCGGCGTCCAGCCGGGCGAGCAGCAGCAGGTCCTCGACGAGGAGGGTCATGCGCCCGGCCTCGGACTCGATCCGCCCGAGGGCGTGCCGGGTGTCGGGTCCGACGTCCTCCCTGCCGCGCCGGGTCAGCTCGGCGTACCCGCGGATGGAGGCCAGGGGGGTCCGCAGCTCGTGACTGGCGTCGGCGACGAACTGCCTGACCCGCATCTCGCTCTGCTGCCGTGCGTGCAGGGCGCCGTGGACGTGGTCGAGCATCCGGTTGAGCGCGGCGCCGACCTGGCCGACCTCGGTGTGCGGATCGGTCTCGGAGTCGGGGACCCGTTCGCTGAGGTTGACCTCGCCGGTGTGCAGGGGGAGTTCGGAGACCCGGGTGGCGGTGGCGGCGACGCGGCGGAGGGGGCGGGTGGCGACGCCGACGAGCACGGAACCGGCCAGTCCCGCGGCGGCCAGTCCGGCTGCCGTGACGCTGATCTCGACCAGGATGAGGGTGTTGACGGTGTTGGTGACGTCCGTGGTCGGGATGGCCACGTAGTAGCTGCCCTTGTCACCGCTCTTGTACTCGACCCGGTACTCGCCGAGGCCCGGGATGTCGATGGTTGCCGGCTGTCCCTCGGTCTGTGGCACGGAAGCGAGGGCGGCTCTCTGTGCGGAGTTCAGCGACCGTGCGCTCATCCGGTAGTTGTCTTCCGAGACGCCGTACGCGGACTCCGTGATCCGGCCGCCCTCGATCTTGGCGGCGACCGTACCGCCCGGCTGCGGCCCCCTCGTGACGAAGTCGGTGAGGCTTTCGTTCTTCGTCTTCGCGGGCCCGTCGGCCCCGACCTCGCCCGGCTCCCGGGGCGGGCTGAGCGCGGCCCTGGACGCGGCTCCGTCGAGCTGCCCGTCCAGCTGCTCGTACAGATGCGACCTGAGGGCGAGGGTCGTCACGGTCCCGATCACCGCGCACACCACGGCGATCAGCACCACGGACGCGACGACGAGCCGGGTCCGCAGCGTGCGCGGCTTGCGCGCTCGCGACAGCCCGCCCGTCCTCTGCTGCGTACTCGGCCGTCGCCGTCCGCTCATGAGGCCGCGGGCTTGATCAGGTAACCGGCACCACGCCGGGTGTGGATCATCGGCTCGCGCCCCGCGTCGATCTTCCGCCGCAGATACGAGATGTACAGCTCGACGACGTTGGCCTGCCCGCCGAAGTCGTACGACCACACGCGGTCGAGGATCTGCGCCTTGCTGAGCACGCGCCGCGGATTGCGCATCAGGAACCGCAGCAGCTCGAACTCGGTCGCGGTCAGGTGGATGTTCTCACCGGCCCGGGTGACCTCGTGGCTGTCCTCGTCGAGGGTGAGGTCGCCGACGACCAGCATGGAGTCGGAGCGCCGGTCGGCGGCACCGGACCGCCGTATCAGCCCGCGCAGCCGCGCGACGACCTCTTCGAGGCTGAACGGCTTGGTGACGTAGTCGTCCCCGCCTGCCGTCAGCCCGGCGATCCGGTCCTCGACGGCGTCCTTGGCGGTGAGGAAGAGAACCGGCACGTCCGGCAGCTCACGGCGCAGCCGGCCGAGTACCGCCAGCCCGTCCATGTCGGGCAGCATCATGTCGAGGACGACGGCGTCGGGCCGGAAGTCGCGCGCGGTCTGGAGGGCGCCCTGGCCGTCTCCCGCGCTCCGGATCTGCCAGCCCTCGTAGCGGAGGGCCATGGACAGCAGTTCGGTGATCGACATCTCGTCGTCCACCACAAGCACTCGGACGGGGCTCCCGTCCGGCCTCAGCAGTTCGGTGCGCCCCTGGGGCGAGGTCGTGGTCATGGTGCACACGATGTCGGCGTGCTCTGAGAGCACCCTTTCGGCAACCTGTGATTTCCCTGAGAAACACACAGGTGCTTCTCAGGGAACGCCTGGGAATCGGGAGGGTCAGAACAACCCGTCCTGCACACCTGCCTTCTCCTTGAACCCCCGCACCGGCACGGTGAGTTCCGAACCCTCGGCGGGCACCAGCTCCCATCCGCTCATCAGCCGCGTGTCCAGCACGACGACCCCACCCCCGGTCGCCAGATGCAGATCGGGCCCGGCAGCGGCCACGAGCTCCCCGCTCACGACCCCACCGGCGACGAGCTCGCCCACTTCCCCGACCGCGACGGGCAGACCGGCGAGCCCGAACACCTCCAGGTGATCGACAACGCGCAGGGGCTCCCGCGCGAGCGACTCCGGCCACCCACCGAGCGCGACCGCCCGCGCGTGCAGCTCGGCGACCTCGACGGCCCGGTCGGCCGCAGCCTCCGGAAGCACGGCCCGCACGGCCCGCTTCTCGACGTAGGGGATCCGGTCGGGCACCCGCAGCGCGGCCCGCAACAACTCCTCCGTACGCCGCGCGGCCATGAGCGGCCCGGCACCGAGCCAGCTGAAGCACACGGCCCCCTGCTCCAGCAGCCGCGCGGAGCCCCGCTCCTGCGCCGTGATCCCGACCTTGACCATGCCGGGCCCGAACCACGCCAGATACACGCGATACGGCCGCGGGTCGTCGGCGATCGTGTCGGCGGCCACGGAGTGCGCCCGGTCCAGCCGCGCACACTCCTCGCACCGCGCCCCCGTACTCCGCCCCGACACGGCCGCCCCCGTCGGACAGGCATGCCCCCGAGCCCCCACGCAGGTCCGCACGCCCCCCTCCGCGACCCCGAAGGCCACCCGTTTCCCCCAGGTCAGCGCAGTGCGCCGCCCGCCGTGCCACACCAGCACGGGACCGTCAGCCGACCACCGCAGCCCCGAGCACTTCCATGCCTGTGCCATCTCTGCCGAGCGTAGAGGGCACCACTGACAACGGCGTCCGGTGACAGCGGCATCCGCTGCAGCGGCGTCCGCGCGTCAGCGCCCGGAGTCGGCCCCCACGGCAGCGGCCTCGCTCTGCCCGCCCACGCTCACCTCAGCGCGTACGGAAGCACCCCCGGCCACCTCGGTCGTACGGCCCGAGCCCGCCGTACGCCCCCGCCCGGCCAGCCGGCACCCGAGGCACTCGTCATGTCCGGCCCGCGCCCCCGAGTCCCGGACCCGCCAGCCCCACTCCTCCCTGGGCCGGAGCCCCGGCCCCTTCCCCCAGCCGGCCAGGTGCAGCGCCCAGGTGACCAGCAGGGCGACCACACCGATCGCGAGCCCACCGGCGATCAGCACGCCCGAGACGAAACACACCCCCGCACCCGCCAGAGCGGCCCCGACACTCGCGATCCCGGTTCCGACCCATCCCGCGACGGTATGACCGTGGTCATACTGATGTGCGCTCATATGCTGCCCCCTCACACACGAAGGCCCCGGGAACCCGCGCCCCCGAGCCTCTCACCAGCTAAGCCTTTTAGAGCCCAAACATCTCACGAACTAAGGGATCTGGGAATGCAAGCCAAGCCGCGTCCGGCTGCCACGCCGGAGCAGGCACTGTCGGCGATGGACCACCTCATCGCGACCCACCTGGTCGGACAGCATGAGATCGCCCAACAGGTAGGCCTGAGTGTGACCGACCTCACCTGTTTCGCCTACGTCATCGAAGCCGGTGAGAACCTGCCCACGGCCGGCGACCTGGCAGCCCGAGTCCACGTCACGACGGGCGCGGTCACCGGCATCCTCAACCGCCTGGAACGCGCCGGCTACATCACCCGCCGCCCCGACCCGACCGACCGCCGCCGCATCCGCGTAGCCGCCCAGCCCGACGCGGTCGCCCGCGTCCGAGCGGTCTACGAGCCGTACTACGCCCGCCTCACGGAACTCTTCGCGGACTACTCCCCCGACGAAATCGCGGTCCTGAACGACTGGTTCACCCGCGCGAGCGGCCTCGCGGCGAACTACTTGGAGGAACACTGCCGCACCGACTGAACACCGGCCCTGAGCAGCGGACGCCCGTTGTGCCATACCTCATTGCATACATCGAGTGGCTCACTGCCGAGCATCAGCGCGTGAGCGTGGAGGTCTGAGCCGCGGCCTTCCGCTACGCGCCAGGAGCCCGGTACCGGACCTGCTCGGCTGTGCGCAGGGCCTCGATCGTTTCGTCGACGGTCAGGAGGACCGTCGTCTCGAACGAACTCAGCGCGCCGCCTCCGCTGATCGCCAGGGCCACCGCGGCCATGGACACGTTGTCCGGGGCTTCCCACAGGTTGTAACCGTCGTGCGTGCCGAAGGCGTACCAGAAGCCGTGGAGCTTCCCACCGACGGACTCGATGTACGACTGAGCGGCCTGCGCACGGTCCTCCGGGCGGCCGATCAGCCTCGCCCAGGTCTCCGGTGTGTAGCTGAACCTCGACAGGTAGAGCGGCATCATGTCTGCCTTTCGTTCCATCAAGGGATGCACCCCGCGAGGCGGGAAGGGCGCCGGCGGTGACTCACTGAAGATCCTCGATGTCGAGAACGTCCTCGGCGGGCGGCGCCTCAGCATTGACGGGCTTGTTGTAGTCGCTCATCACCAAATCCGCGGGCTCGTCTCCTCCGGTCCGACTGAGCCTCAGAATGTAGGGCTCACCCTCCGTCGCGACATCCACGGTGCTGGTGACGCCGTCATCCTTTCTCACAACCGGAATTGCAGGCTGGTCATTGACGTCGTGGATCTTGCCTTTGGTCAGCCCGGGGTCAGGGTGATCGGGAATGTCCTGGAGCAGACGGTCGGCATCACACAGCTCGGCCAGGTCTTCGAATCCCTCAGACTGGGCGGACACTTTCAGCCACTGATCCGCGAGAAGGTCGACCTCATCGCTCCCGGATTCCATCTCCTTCCAGAAGGTCTCATCTCCTTTGAGATACGCGGCATCGCCGACTTTGATGATCTCCGCAGTCACGTTTTCCCGAGGGCCGATGGTGCCCTTGCAATCACCGTCCTCGTTCAGAGCGAGGTCTACCAGGACCTCATCCGGGCCGCTCGTCGTCGTTCCCTTCAGCCGAAGGGAGTCCGCGCTCTTGGTCGCGTCAGCGGCCTTCTCCATAATCTCGTTCGCAGGGAGGTCCTCGATGCCGTTCGAGTCCTGCGTCGTCACACCGCCCGCGAGGCCGACGACCACCAGCGTCGCCGTGCAGGTCACACGGGTAAGAATTGCACGCTGGACTCTCATGATCGTTCGCCCTTCTTCAGCTGTCTCTTTCCAGGTTGGGCACGCCGACTCCGTACGCGCTACTCGGCGTTGATCCCAGCCAGGCAGTCCTGAAGGTTCCGTTATCAACAACTTGTCATCGCTCGTATTACTCGTTCAGGTGCGCACCTTGTGCGGGTTTCCCCCATGGCATCCAGGATGGGGTGCGCGATGTGTTCCCTCATGAAGGCGAAAGACCATGCCGACGTATGTCACGTTGCTGAACTGGACCGATCAAGGGATCCGAAACTACAAGGACACCGCGAAGCGTGCCGAGGCCTTCGGTTCAGCGGTGCAGAAGATCGGGGCGAAGCTCCTGAACGTCTACTGGACCGTCGGTCCGTACGACCTCGTGGCCCTCGTCGAGGCACCGGACGACGAAACCGCCACCGCGGCGCTCCTTCAGCTGGGCGGGGTGGGCAACGTCCGTACCACGACCCTGCGGGCCTTCGGCCGCGAGGAGATGGACCGCATCATCGCCAAGGCCGCCGGCTGAAGACGTGGGGGACGTACATCAGCCGTTGCTGTGCTTCGCCGCTGTCCGCGCCTGAAACGCCAGAGGCCCCGGATCTCTCCGGGGCCTCTGCTCTGTGCGCACTCGGCAGGATTCGAACCTGCAACCTTCTGATCCGTAGTCAGATGCTCTATCCGTTAAGCTACGAGTGCCTGTTCTGTTTTTTCGCCGCTCCCGGGCCTTCCGGCGCGCTCGCGGCGACAGGAAGAACATTACATGACTGCCGCCGCCATGTGAAATCCGTTTGCCATACCGCTTGTGACCTGCGGAAATGGCCTCAGATGGGGCTTCGCGACCAGGTGCGGAGCGGAGTGGGGAAGGGAGCGGTCATGCGCGGTCCGGTCGTGCTCGAGGTGGCGCAGTGGCAGGGGTCGGGTGCCCCTACGGCCCGCCGGTTGCCCAGCGGGGCTGCCTGGCTCGCCGAGCTGATACCCGCAGGTCGGCGGCGCACGGTGACGCTCGACGACAACGCCGGGAACGCGCGGGGCGGCGTACGGAACGCCGATGTGCTGGAGCGCCATCTGCCGGCGGTGCGCGCGGCACTGGCCGAGGTTCCGCCGGGCGAGCGGACCGTGACCGTCGGCGGCGACTGCGCGGTCGACCTCGCACCGGTCGAGGCCGCGCTCTCCGCGTTCGGGGACCGGCTGGCGCTGGTGTGGTTCGACGCGCACGGAGACCTGAACACTCCGGACTCGTCACCTTCCGGGGCCTTCCACGGCATGGTGCTGCGCGCACTCATCGGCGACGGGCCGGAGGGCCTGCGGCCGGCGCGGAGCCTGTCGGCCGACCGCGTGGTCCTGGCGGGTGCGCGGTCACTGGACCCGGGCGAACAGGACCTCGTCGAGCGCCGCGGCATACGGCACCTCGGCGTCGAGGACCTGACGGAACCAGGGCCGCTCCTGGCCGCCGTGCGCGCCACCGGCGCCGAGGCGGTGTACCTCCACATCGACCTCGACGTCCTCGACCCGCAGGTGTTCCCGGCCGTCGGCACGCCCGAGCCGCGCGGACTCGGCGTGGAGGAGCTGCTCGGAGCGGTGCGGGCGCTGACGGAGGAGTTCACGCTCGCCGGCCTCGCGCTCACCGAGTACGAGCGGACGGAAGCCGCCGGCGAGCGGGAGAAGGAGGAGGCGGTACTGCGGCGGATCGTCGAGGGACTGTTCGGGGCCGGCCGAGGCTGAGCAGCGCCTCGGCGCCGGCGTCGGACAAGGGCCTCGAACGCGACTCAGGGAGTCCAGCCACGTGGGGCCGAACTCCCTGGTCAGAGTGCGGAGGCGGAGGGATTTGAACCCTCGATGGGCTTTAAGGCCCAAACCGCATTAGCAGTGCGGCGCCATAGACCGGACTAGGCGACGCCTCCAGGCACATCCTCCCGCGCGAGCGCGAGTCGGTGCGTGCCGATGATGACACAGTCGAGCGTGCTGTCACCAATCGACCCCCACGGTACTAGGCCGGAAGGTCGCAGGGCAAAGGCCTTGTCCGGCCGGTACCGCCGGCACCAGGGAGTGCGCGAGGGTGTGGGGTCGCGGGGTGTGCGGTGCAGTCGTGCGGCGCCTCGGACCGGCGCGCAACGTACCGGGCCGCGCCGCGTTAGTCAGGCCATGTTGCATGCCATTCGCCGGGCTGCCCCCGGAAACGCGTCCCGGAGTCCCCTCACCTCCCGGACCTCTCCGATCTCTCCGACCTCCCGAACCTCCTGGACCACCGCTCGTCCCGGTCTGCGGCGTCTCGTCGTCGGTGCCGCCGCGTCCGTCGCCGCCTTCGGGTCGCTGACCGCGGTGTCCCCGGCCTCGTACGCCCAGGCCGCCCCGTCCCCGGCCGGGCTCGCGGGAGGCCAGGGCCCGGACCGGGACCACCTCACCGTCACCGTGCGGAACGCGGGCGGTGACCTCGACGGGACGTACGAGCTGTACTGCGAACCCGACGGCGGCAGCCACCCCGACCCGCGCGGAGCCTGTGCCGCCCTGAAGCGGGACACGCGGTGGGGCAGGGACGTCTTCGCACCCGCCCCGGCAGGCGGCTTCTGCACCATGCAGTACGGCGGGCCGGCCACCGCGCATGTCACCGGCACCTGGTCCGGACGGCCCGTCGACGCCAGGTACGACCGGCGTGACGGCTGCGCGATCGCCCGCTGGGACCGGCTCGTGCCGCTGCTGCCGGACATGCGGTCCGGCAAGCGCCTCTGAGGGAAGCCCGTGGCGGTTTCACCCCGTGTCGCCGCTCGTGCCCCTATCCGGCCACCTCACGGCCCCATTCGGCCACCCGGGCAAAAAGGTACAGAAACACTGCCCTCGTAAAGGTCCCGCGAAGGTCCCGCGACGTCGTTGCAGGAGGGCGGGCGTTTGACGGTTACTCGGTCGTCAGTTCGGGGTCACTTCCTCGTGCGACCTCGCACTCATCCGGCGTCGCGAGCGCAACCGCAGCCCTTAGACTCCCTCGCGTGACACGCCGCGGGACGGTTGGCAAGATGGCCCGAGCGGTCGGCAAGGTGCGGTAACAGGGAGGAAGCGTCTCGTGAGCAGCAGGCCATCCCGAGGCGCTGCTCGCCTCGCAGCCATACTGGACGCCCTCCCCGACGCGTTGGTGCTGGTCAATGCCAACGGGACGGTCGTCAACGCGAACACCATCGCCCTGGAGGCCTTCGAGACGCCGGGGACCGCTCTGGTGGGGCGCGGGCTGCTCGATCTGCTGCCGCAGTTCGACTCCAAGCTCATCCCGGGGTCCATGCGGCGGCCGGAGCACCTCGATCCGCATGCCCGGACCAAGCCGACCCGGATGATCGCGCGCAGGACGGACGGGACCGAGTTCCCCGTCGAGGTCACCAGTGCGAATCTGGAGAACGGGCAGCAGGCCTACGACGGTTACGGCTACACCGGCGACGAGTTGCTCATGCTCGTCGTGCGCGACCTGTCCGGGACCGTGGACACCGAGGCCGAGCTCGCCCGGTCGCAGCGGCAGACCGAGATGATTCTGCGGGCCGCGGCCGAGGGCGTCGTCGGGACCGACACCGACGGGCGCATCGTGCTCGTCAATCCGGCCGCCGCTCAGATACTGGGTTTCCGGGCCAGCGATCTCGGCGGCCGCCCACTGCACGATCTCGTGCTGCACTCGCGGGCCGACGGATCGCCCTTCCCGTACGAGGAGTCGCCGCTCGCCGACACCCTGCGCTCCGGGCGCAAGCACCGGGTGCGCGGGCAGGTGCTGTACGCCAAGGACGGCGGCAAGGTGCCGGTCGATCTGACGACCGCGCCCGTGCGGGACGGCGATCAGCTCGTCGGCGCCGTCATGACCTTCACCGACCGGCGGCCGTACGACGCCGTCGTCGAGGAGAAGGAGGCGGCGGAGAAGCGCCACGCGGAAGAGCTGGAGCGGATCGCCGAGGAGCACGCCTCCGAGCTGACCGCGCTGCGCCAGCAGCACGTCACCGAGCTGGAGGAGCTGCGCGAGCGGCACGCCGAGGAACTCGGCGCGAACGAGGACCGGTACGCCGCCCTCGGGGAGCGCGAGAAGGACCGGTACGAGGCGCTCGCCGCGCGGCACGAGCAGTTGCTGACCCTGCTCGGGCGGTCGCTGCGCGGGCCGCTGGAGGAGCTGCGGCGCGAGCTGGCCGCGCTGGCCGCGGACGACGCCGGGCAGCTGTGGCCCGAGGCCAACCAGGTGCTGCACCACCTGTCCGCCGGCTATTCGCGTATCACGACGCTCATCGACAACGTCCTCGGCTACCAGCGGCTCGACGCGGGCAGCGAGGGCATCTCCCGTACGAAGGTGATGCTGGACGCCGTCGTCGCCGCCGGTGTCGACGGGGCCGTCGAGCTCATCGGGCCCGGGCGGGTGCAGTTCGCCGTGCACGCGCCGCCCATCGAGGCCGAGGTCGATCCCCGGCTGCTCGCCACCGCCCTCGCCCACCTGGTCGCGGACGTGGCGGGGGTCGACGCGACCGGCAACACGCCCGTGTCGGCGGGCGGTTACATGGACAACACCGTCGTGGTGGCGGCGGCGCAGCGCGGTGAGGTCGTACGCATCGAGGTGCGCGGGCCGTACGCCGGCGGCGACACCGTGCACGAGCCCATCGTCCGCGGGATCGTCCGGGCTCACGGCGGCGTGCTCCAGACGCATGAGGTGCCGGGGATGAGCGGTAACGCGTACGTCCTCGAAGTGCCGATCGGGGGCGGGGCCGGGGCCGTCGCCGCGGATGCCGCCGCCGAGGCGGTCGACGAGGCACTGCTGCCCGCTGCCGACGGTGAGCAGACCTCCGGTGGGCAGACCTCCGGTGGGGGGCGGCGCCGGGCGCGGCGGGCCACCACCGATGCCTTCCTGGACGGTGACGTTCCGGCTGACGGCGACGGGGCCGGTGGGTCCGGTGGGCCCGCTGCCGAGGGGGCCGCGCCCACCGGGCGGCGCCGGAGGCGGGCCGCCGGGGAACCGGCTGCCCTTCCCGCGCAGGCGTCCGGTGAGGGCGCGGCCGTGTCGGGCGGCACCGGGCGTCGGCGGCGGGCGGCCGAGGACGCCGCCGCGGCTGCGGCCCTGCCCGTCGGGGGTGCCGTCCAGGGCGTCGCCGAAGGGGCCGTCGTCACGGCCGCCGAGCATGCGGCGGGGACCGCCGCCTCGGGTACGGGGCTGGGCGGGACCGTTCCGCCGCAGGGCGTGCCCGCGCCGTCCGGCCGGCGGGCCCGCCGTGAACCCGGCGAGCAGCACGCGCTGCCGCCCGCCCTGCCCGCGTCGTCCGGTGAGGCCGCCGCGGGGTCCGCCGATGCGGCCCAGGGCCAGGGTCAGGGACAAGGTCAGGTTTCGCAGCCGACCGGGCGTCGGCGGCGGGCGCTGGCTGCCGCCGCCGAGCGGGCGGCTGCGCAGGAGGCGGCGGGGCCGCGTCCGGTGTTCGCCCTGCCGCCGGCCGAGGCGGACCAGGCCCGGGCCGCCCAGGGGCAGCAGGTCGCGCCGAGTGGTGTGCCCGGCCACGAGCAGGTGCCCGGGCCTGGGCAGCTGCCCGGCCAAGGGCACGGAGCCGTGGCGGTTCCCGGTTCGGCCGGCTCCGGTGGCGGGGTGGCCGAGGAGGGCCGGCACGACGCCGTTCCGCACGACCAGAGCGCCGATCACACCCCGCCCCAGCCGCATCCCACGAGTGCGCCGACCGGGCGTCGGCGGCGGGCCGCGGGCGCGCAGCCGACGGACGGGGCCGGAGTGCAGGCGCCGGGCACGGCGGGCGCGGTGGCCGGTTCGCCCGTGCCGGGGGCGGCTGGACAGCAGGTCCCTGCGCAGGGCGGTGCCGGCCAGCCGGGTCTCGCCCCGGCAGGCTCCGTGCCCGGTTCCGAGCAGGGGATTCCCGCACAGCAGGACGTCACCGGTCAGTTTCCGGCGGGCCGGGCCGGACCGGCCGTAGGCCAGGCAGCGCCCGGTACGGCCGTACCGCCGCAGGGCGTGTCCGTGCCCGCCCCGGGTGGTCTCGGGCACAGCGTGCAGGCGGCGGCCCTCCCGGGTCAGGTGCTTCAGCCCGCGTCCCCGCACCAGCCCTACGGCGCACAGCCGTTGCCGCAGCAGGGCGTCGCCACGCCGGAGCAGCAGTCCTCCGCCGGTCAACCGCTCCCCGCCGAGGCCGCCCCCGGACAGGGCACCCCTGCCCAGGGCACCACCGCCCCCGGAGCCCCGGTCCCGGTCCAAGCCACCACCGCCCCCCGGCCACAGCCCTGGCCCGCCGCCGACGACAGCTCGGGGGCCGGTGTCGCCGTACCCCCGAACGGCGCGGCACAGGCCGTTCCTCCGAACGGCGCGGCACAGCCCGTAGCCCCCGACGGAACCGCCCACCCCGTGCCCCCGAACGGCACCCCCGCGGCCCCGGCCCAGGCTCCGCAGACCCACACCCCGGCCCCCGGCACCCCGCTGCCACCGGAGGGCGCGGCGCAGGCGCAACGGGCGGCTCAGCCGTTGCCCGCGGAGGCGGCCTCACCCGTCGACCCGAATTCCACGCAGGGGCGGGCGATCAGCGTGCGGACGCTGGGTCAGGGCGTGCCGTTCAACCGGCAGGCGGCTCAGGTGCAGCAGCCGTCGGGCATGCCCGCCGCGCATCCCTCGGCCGGTTCCGTACCGCAGGCGCCGGGCGCGCCCGCGCCCCAGTCGTCGGCGACGCCGCCCCCGCACCAGTCGGGCGGATCGGGCCGGCGCCGCAAGCTCGGCACGCCGCCCGACCCGGCCACGCGGACGGAACAGGCCGGCCGGACCGAACAGGCCCCCCGCCAGGAACCGGCGCCCCGCCCGGAGCAGGCCGCGCGCCCGCATCCGGCGGCCGAGCCGACTCCCGCGCACGGCACCGCGCACGGCACCGCCCCGGCCCCCGCGCCCGTCCCGGCGCAGCCGTCCCTGGCCGGTCAGTCGCGGCTCGCGCAGATGACCGAGGGCGGCGGGCGCTCGTACGCCATAGGCGCGCCGGACGAGAACGCCGCCGAGGGGCCGGAGCCGCTGGACGGGCCCGGCGGTGCCGTCGAGGTGGCCGATCCACCGCTGCCGCAGCCGATGGACGACGAGCTGCCGCCGGAGCCGCTGGACAACCCGCGGCGGCTGCTGGTGTGGCCGGCGCCGGACGTCAGCACCCAGCAGGCGCTGAGCGACCGCGGCTACCGGCCCGTGATCGTGAACTCGCGGGAGGAGGTCGACGCGCAGATCGCGGCCTTCCCCGCGGCGCTGTTCGTCGACCCGCTGACCGGGCCGATCACGCGTACGGCGTTGCAGTCGCTGCGGCAGGCCGCCGTCGCCGCCGAGGTGCCCGTCCTGGTCACGGCCGGACTCGGGCAGGCCTCGCGGGACGCGGCGTACGGTGCCGATCCCGCCGTCCTGCTGAAGGCGCTGGCACCGCGCGACAGTGAGCAGCACCCGCCGCGCGTACTGCTGATCGAGGAGCACGCGGAGATCGCGCTCGCGCTGACGGCGACGCTGGAGCGGCGTGGGATGCAGGTCGCGCGGGCGGCGAGTGACGCGGACGCGGTGACGCTGGCGGGACAGTTCCGGCCGAACCTGGTCGTGATGGACCTGATGCAGGTGCACCGGCGGCAGGCCGGCATCGTGGACTGGCTGCGCGCGAACGGGCAGCTCAACCGCACCCCGCTCGTCGTCTACACGGCCGCCGTCGACCAGGCCGACCTGCCGCGGCTGGCCTCGGGCGAGACGGTGCTGTTCCTCGCGGAGCGGTCCACCAGTGGCGAGGTGCAGACCCGGATCGTCGAACTGCTGACCCGGATCGGCACCAACTAGGACCAACTAGACGAACCAGCGGGCCTTATCGGGCGGTGAGGCGCCGCGCCGCCTCCTTGACCGACGTGCGCAGGCGGTCCCGGTCGGGGTCCTCGCCCCCGACCAGGATGCGCCGCATCTGCGGCACGACCACGGTCCAGTTGGCCAGGGCAGTCAGCAGGAACAGCAGGTCGGCCGCCGGGATGGCGTCGGTGACGACCCCTCGGTCCTGACCGTCCTGGAGGGCGGCGACCTTGCGGGCGTAGTGCTCCTGACGGTCGGACTCGTGGGGCAGTTCGTCGCTGCCGTACTCCAGGCCCTCCCAGAAGAGCAGGCGCAGCAGCTCCGGGTGGGCGGCGTGGTAGTCCATCAGGCGGTCGACCCAGCCCTCGATGTCGTCCGGGTCGACGGGGACGGCCTCGGCGAGGTGGAGCATCTTCTTCTCGAGGACGATCGCGAACAGCTCCGCCTTGTTGCCGAAGTAGGCGTAGATCAACTGCTTGTTGGCCTTCGCCTCGGCGGCGATGCGGTCGATGCGGGCACCGGCGATGCCGTGCCGGGCGAACTCGGCGACCGCCGCCTCGAAGATCCGGGCCTTGGTGGCCTCGGGGTCCCTTGCTGCCATGGGAGAGAGGGTAGCGCGCAACGGTAACCAACTGTTTGGTTGACAGGGAATCGCAGAGCGGCCCACACTGTTGCCCCATTGTCCAACCAACCAGTTAGTTGTTAGAGCCGACTCCGAGGAGTCCTCCTTCCATGCCGTCAGCGTCCACGAGCACGACCACGTCCCCCCGGGCCGGTACGGCCCCCGTGCGGCAGGCGCGTACGCCCGCCCCCGGTCTCTTCCTCACCCTGATCGCCGTGTGCAGCGCGGTCACCGCCGCCAACATCTACCTCGCCGCCCCGCTGCTCTCGCTCATGGCCCGCGACTTCGGCTCGGCACCCTCGGCCGTCGCCTGGATCGCCTCGGTCGCACAGCTCGGCTACGCGGTCGGCCTGCTGTTCTTCGCCCCGCTCGGCGACAGCGTGAACCGGCGCCGGCTGGTCGGCGGGCTCACGCTCGTCACCACCGCCGCGCTGGCCGCCAGTGCGGCCGCCCCGGGGATCACCGCCCTCGCGGTCGCCGTGTTCGTCGCCTCGGCCGCGACCGTCATCCCGCAGCTGCTCGTCCCGCTGGTCGCCGAACGCGCCCCGGCCGAGCGGCGTGGCCGCCATGTCGCGGCCGTCATCGCGGGCCTGTTCGCCGGCATCGTGGCGGCCCGGGTGCTGGGCGGACTGGCCGGGCAGGCCTTCGGCTGGCGGTGGGTGTTCGCGGGCTCGGCCGTACTCACCCTCGTGCTGGGGCTCGCGACCGCCCTCGTCCTGCCGTCGCAGCGGCGGCGGGAAGGCCCGCTGTTCGCCGGGCTCGCCGCGCTGCCCTCGGTGCTGCGCCACTCGCCCGACCTGTGGCGCGCCTGCCTGCGCCAGGCCGGGATGTTCGGGGCGTGGAGCGCGCTGTGGACCTCGCTCGCCCTGCTGCTGACCGGGCCGGAGTACGGGCTGTCCACCGCGACGGCCGGGCTCTTCGGGCTCTTCGGGCTGACTGCGAGTGCGGTGGCACCGCTGGCCGGCGGGCTCGTGGACCGGTTCGGGGCGGCGCGAGTCGTGCGGTCCGCGTATCTGCTCGCCGCCGTGTCCGTGCCGCTGTTCTGGCTGGGCGGGCACACGCTGGGCGCGCTCTTCGCCGCCGCGGTGCTGATCCACGCGGCGCTGGTGGCGTCGCACGTCGCCAACCAGACCCTCGCCCTGACCGCCACGTCCACCCCGGCCACCGCCAACACCGCCTATGTGGTCGCCGGTTTCGCGGGCGGCGCGGGCGCCTCGGCCCTCGCCGGGTTCGCCTTCAGCCACTTCGGCTGGGGCGGGGTGTGCGGGGTGGCGGCGGTTTGGCTGGTGCTGGGGTGGGGGCTGACCGCCGTACGACGGTGACGGCGGTCAGGCCCGGGCGGGCGCGGGGTCAGAGCCGGGTGACGTCCAGCTCCCCCTCCGCGTACCGCCTGCGCAGCACCTTCTTGTCGAACTTGCCGACGCTCGTCTTCGGAACCGCCTCGATGACCGTCCAGCGCTCCGGGAGCTGCCACTTGGCGATGCTGCCCTCCTCGGCGAGGAAGGCGCGCAGGGTTTCGAAGGTGGCGGTGGCGCCCTCCTTGAGGACGACCGTGGCCAGGGGGCGCTCGCCCCACTTCTCGTCGGGGACGGCGACGACGGCCGCCTCGGCGACGTCCGGGTGGGACATCAGCGCGTTCTCCAGCTCCACCGACGAGATCCACTCGCCGCCGGACTTGATGACGTCCTTGGCCCGGTCGGTCAGGGTGAGGTAGCCGTCGGGGGAGATCGTCCCCACGTCGCCCGTCTTGAGCCAGCCGTCCTCGCTGAACTTGTCGGCGGGGCGCAGGGGGTCGGCGCCCGGGCCGTTGTAGTAGGCGCCGGCGATCCACGGGCCGCGCACCTCCAGCTCACCGGCCGACTCGCCGTCCCAGGGGAGGCGCTCGCCGCCCGGGCCGGTCAGCCGGGCCTCGACGCCGGCCGGGAAACGACCCTGGGTGAGGCGGTAGGCGAACTCCTCCTCCGTGCCGACCACACCGGCCGGGGGACGGGCGATCGTGCCGAGCGGGGACGTCTCCGTCATGCCCCAGGCGTGGCAGACCCGCATGCCCAGCTTGTCGAAGGCCTCCATGAGGGACGGCGGGCAGGCCGAGCCGCCGATGGTGACCTGGGTGAGGGAGGAGACCTCGCGGGGGTGCGCGGTCAGCTCGGCGAGCAGGCCCTGCCAGATGGTCGGGACGGCCGCCGCGTGGGTCGGCTTCTCGCTCTCGATCATCGCGGCGAGCGGGGCCGGCTGGAGGAAGCGGTCCGGCATCAGCAGGTTCACGCCGGTCATGAAGGTCGCGTGCGGCAGCCCCCACGCATTCACGTGGAATTGAGGCACGACGACCAGGGAGGTGTCCTGGTCGGTGAGGCCCATCGACTGGGCCATGTTGACCTGCATGGAGTGCAGATAGATGGAGCGGTGGCTGTAGACCACGCCCTTGGGGTCGCCGGTGGTGCCGGAGGTGTAGCACATGGCGGCGGCCTGGCGTTCGTCCAGCTGCGGCCAGTCGTACGAGGCGGGCTTCCCGGCGATCAGGTCGTCGTAGTCGTGGACCCGCGCGGTCGCGTCCGCGAGCAGGGAGCGGTCCCCGGGGCCGGAGACGACCACGTGCTCGACCGTCTTCAGGTGCGGGAGCAGCGGGGCGAGCAGGGGGAGCAGCGAACCGTTGGCGATGATCACGCGGTCGGCGGCGTGGTTGACGATCCAGGCCAGCTGCTCGGGCGGGAGCCGGAGGTTCAGGGTGTGGAGGACCGCGCCCATGGAGGGGATCGCGAAGTAGGCCTCCACATGCTCCGCGTTGTTCCACATCAGGGTGGCGACCCGGTCGTCGGCGGCGACGCCGAGGTCCTCGCGCAGGGCGTGTGCGAGCTGGGCCGCGCGGGCGCCGATCTCGGCGAAGGAGCGGCGGTGCGGCTCGTCGTCACCGGTCCAGGTGGTCACCTGTGATGTCCCGTGGATCGTCGACCCGTGGGTCAGGATCCTCGAGATCAGCAGCGGTACGTCCTGCATGGTGCTCAGCACGGCGTCCTCCCGGGGCGACATTGCCTGCGCGGTGGTAAGGGCTGCGCTGATTCTGCTCACATACCGCGCGGTATGTCACTAGGACCGGGTGATCGATCACGTCACGGCTGCCGACGGAACCGCTCAGCGGCGACCGACACGTCCGCTCACTGACGCACAAGCCCCAGCTCAGCGTCCTCGCGTAGCTTGCCGAGCGCACGGGAGACGGCCGACTTCACCGTGCCCACCGAGACACCGAGCACCTGGGCCGTCTGGGCCTCGCTCAGGTCCTCGTAGTACCTGAGGACCACCATCGCCCGCTGCCGGGCCGGCAGCCGCATGATCGCCCGCCACATCGCGTCGCGCAGCGCCTGCTGCTCGGCGGGGTCGTCGCCACCGGGCACCGGCTCCGGCTCGGGCAGCTCGTCGCAGGCGAACTCGTCGACCTTGCGCTTGCGCCACTGCGACGTCCGCGTGTTCAGCAGCGCTCGGCGCACATAGCCGTCGAGGGCGCGGTGGTCCTCGATACGCTCCCAGGCGACGTACGTCTTGGTGAGCGCGGTCTGCAACAGGTCCTCAGCGTCACTCGGGTTGCCGGTGAGCGAGCGGGCGGTACGCAGCAGCACCGGCTGTCGGGCCCTGACGTACGACGAGAACGACGGGTACGGAAGGGTCTGCGCCGCCGGTGCAGCGGCCTTCGACGCGCTGGTGCAGACGAGTGTGGTCATGACTCAACGCTATGAGCGGGGCCGCCGTCAGCGGATCGGCCGCAGGTCCCGAAGCGGGGTCCCCCTCAGGTTGTAGGGGTAGGGCCCGCTGCACCTCCTGTAGGTGGAGCGGAGGACCCGGGGTACTGCGGGTTCACCCCTGAGGGTCGGCGGTCAGTACGAGTCCCGACGTGGGCACGCCCGTCCCCGCGGTCACCAGGACCCGCTCGGCACCGGGTATCTGGTTCACCGCCGTCCCCCTGATCTGCCGGACGGCCTCCGCCACCCCGTTCATCCCGTGCAGGTACGCCTCTCCCAGCTGGCCGCCGTGGGTGTTGAGCGGCAGGCGCTCCTCGGCCACGAAGTCCGGCGCCTCGCCGGGGCCGCAGAAGCCGAACTCCTCCAGCTGCATCAGCACGAACGGCGTGAAGTGGTCGTAGAGGATCCCCGCGTCGAGGTCGGCCGGCGCGAGTCCCGAGGTCCGCCACAGCTGCCGGGCCACCACCGCCGTCTCGGGCAGACCGGTCAAGTCGTCGCGGTAGAAGCTGGTCATCTGCTCCTGCGCGCGCCCCGCGCCCTGGGCGGCCGCCGCGATCACGGCGGGCGGGTGCGGCAGATCGCGGGCCCGCTCCAGGGACGTGACGACGAGCGCCTGCCCGCCGTCCGTCTCCTGGCAGCAGTCCAGCAGCCGCAGCGGCTCGACGATCCAGCGGGACGCGGCATGGTCGGCCAGGGTGATGGGCCGGCCGTGGAAGTACGCCGCCGGGTTGGTCGCCGCGTGCCTGCGGCCGACGACGGCCACGTGCCCGAAGGCCTCCGGGGTCAGGCCGTGGGTGTGGAGGTAGCGCTGGGCCGCCATCGCCGCCCACGAGGCCGGGGTGAGCAGGCCGAACGGCAGCGCCCAGCCGAGCGCCGCGCCCTCCGCCGACGGCTCCCGGTGCCGCACCCCGGAGCCGAAGCGGCGGCCCGAGCGCTCGTTGAACGCCCGGTAGCAGACGACCACGTCCGCCACGCCCGCGGTGATCGCCAGGGCCGCCTGCTGGACGGTGGCGCAGGCCGCGCCGCCGCCGTAGTGGATCCGGGAGAAGAATGAGAGCTCGCCGATGCCGGCCGCCTGGGCGACGGTGATCTCGGGGCTGGTGTCCATGGTGAACGTGACCATCCCGTCCACGTCGGCCGGGGTGAGGCCCGCGTCGTCCAGGGCCGCCCGCACCGCCTCGACGGCCAGCCGCAGTTCGCTGCGGCCCGAGTCCTTGGAGAACTCGGTGGCCCCGATGCCGGTGATGGCGGCGCGCCCTCCGAGACCGTCCCGTCCTCTCAGGCTCATGCCGGAACCCTCACCGTCACCGTCACCGTGCCCGTGACGTGCTTGCCGATGCCGTTCGCGCCGACGACCCGGACCGTCACCATGTCCCCGTCGACCTCCTCGACCGTGCCCGTCAGCACCATCGTGTCGCCGGGGTGGTTGGGAGCGCCGAGCCGGATCGCCACCCGGCGCAGCTCGGCCCGGGGGCCGAAGTGGTCGGTGACGTACCGCCCGACCAGGCCGTTGGTCGTCAGGATGTTCATGAAGATGTCGGGGGAGCCCTTCTGCCGGGCCAGCTCCGGGTCGTGGTGCACGTCCTGGTAGTCCCGGGAGGCGATCGCCCCGGCGACGATCAGGGTGCGGGTGACGGGGATCTCCAGGGGCGGGAGGCGGTCGCCGGCGTTCACGGTGTCACCCCTTGGAAGACCGGCAGCACCAGCTCGTCGTCGTACCGCCGGAACTCCAGCCGCACCGGCATGCCGACCCGCACCTTGTCGTACGGCACCCCGACCACGTTGCTGATGATCCGCACGCCTTCGGCGAGCTCGATCAGCCCGACCGCGTAAGGAGGCTCGAAGGCCGGGAAGGACGGGTGGTGCATGACGACGTACGAGTAGACCGAGCCCTCGCCGCTCGCCTCGACCGTCTCCCAGTCCGGGGAGCCGCAGCCGTTGCACCCCGGCAGCCAGGGGAAACGCAGGGTTCCGCAGCCGGTGCAGCGCTGGATCAGCAGCTCGTGGCGCGCCACGCCCTCCCAGAAGCCGGCGTTGTCGCGGTTGACGACCGGGCGGGGGCGGCGCCCCTCCGGCTCCTTCCGCGTCTCCGGCTCCTCCGGCTCCTTCCGCTTCCTCGGCCGGCGTGCGGGGGCGTACTTGAGGATGCGGAAGCGGTGCGTGCCGGCGAGTTCGCCGCCCACCCTGACGTCCGTGCGGGTGGTGACGAAGTAGCCGGTCCCGAGCTTCGTGGTCTTGCGGCCGGACACCGACTCGATCACCGAGTCGAAGGTGATCTCGTCCCCGGGGCGCAGCGGGCGGAGGTACTCCTGCTCGCAGTCGGTGGCGACGACCGCGTCGTGACCCGTCGCGTCGAGCAGGCCGAGCAGCTCGTCGTAGGCCGCCGTGCGTTCGGGACGGCGGGAGAGGCCGGCCATGGTCCACGCCTGGAGCATCGTGGGGGGAGCGATGGCGTCCGGGCCCGTGTACGCCGGGTTGGTGTCGCCCATGGCCTCGCACCAGTGCCTGATCATCGGCTCGTTGACGGGGTCCCGGCCGGTCCCGGTGGCGGCGGCCGGGCGGCCCTCGTAGGCCTTCAGGCGCGCCTCGAACCCCTCGTGCTCCTCGTGGATCTCCGGGTCACCACTCACAGTTTCTGACTGTCCGTCAGATACATGACACCGTCAAGACCCCGCAGCCGCGAAAACGCCTGTGCGGCGGTACCGGAGTACCGCCGCACAGGCGCATGTCACCCTCACGAACGAAGCACACCACACAGGACGCGGGCCGGTGGTCGGTACACCGGCCCGCTCAGCTCACCACAGGGGGGCGAAGGTGACGGCGGTGTTGGCGTTGCCCTGGTTGACGGCCGTGGGCTCCGAGCCGTTGACCTGGGCGGTGTTGCTCTGGTTCGTGGCACCCTCGCCGAGGGCCTGCTGCTGGGTGGTGGCCACGGTGCCGAAGTTGTCGCCGCCGACGCCGCTGCCGAGGTTGCCCTGCTCGGCCTCCGTGACGGACGCGATCGATCCGTTGTCCGCGAAGGAGCCGTTGTCCGCCGCCGCGACACCGGCGAAGAGAGCGGCCGCGAGCGGCAGTGCGGAGACGGCGGCGATGACGCGGCCGGAACGGGTACGTGCCATGTTGTTGTCCCTCCAGGACTTCAGAAGTACTGCTGTCACCAGGGAAGTCGGCCGACCACCCGGCGCGGTGTGCGACGTCGCGAGTCCAGAGTTGCCCACCGAATCCCCGGCGAACCACCCCGGAAGCCACCATTCGCACGCAAGCGTGAGGACAAGTCGATAAACCCCTTTGCGTCACTTCCGTCCCGGACGGGAGCGAAAGGGGGCGTTCGAACCCAGGTGCCGCAAGGGCCGAAGCATTCCCGCGGTTTTCCCGTCCGGCTCTGCCCCCCGGCGCGTCACGCCCGCTCCCTCTTTCCTTTTTCGAACGTACGTACGAAACTAGGAGCATGGCCACCACCGACCGGCAGGCCACGACGCTGGCCCTCGCACACGCCCTGTCAGCCGCCGAACGCGGACTGGCCGTCCTCCCCCTGTCCCGCACCAAGCTCCCGGCACTGCGTTCCCCGCACCGTGACGACCACGAGCCCTCCCCCTGCCACGGCGAGTGCGGCCGGCTCGGCCACGGGGTCTACGACGCCTCCAGCGACCCGGCCCGCATCCGCGAACTGTTCGCCGCGGCGCCCTGGGCGACCGGCTACGGCATCGCCTGCGGCCTGCCCCCGCACCATCTGATCGGCATCGACCTGGACGTGAAGACCGGCACGGACTCCTCGGCCGCCCTGCGCGAGCTGGCGCTGCGGCATCTGTTCACCATCCCGCCGACGGTGGTCGTCGTGACCCCGTCCGGCGGCCGCCACCTCTGGCTGAGCGGCCCGCCCGACGTCGTCGTCCCGAACTCGGCGGGCCGCCTCGCGCCCGGCATCGACATCCGGGGCGCCGGCGGCTACCTCGTCGGCCCCGGCTCCCGCACCGGCCAGGGCGTGTACGCCGCGGCCCCGGGGACCGCGCACCTGGCCCCCGCGCCCTGCCCGCGCTCCCTCCTGCGCCTGCTCCTGCCGCCGCCCCGCACCCACCACCCCGCGCCCCCGACGACCGGCGGACACGGCCAGGGCCTGGTCCAGTTCGTCCTCGCCGCGCACGAGGGCCAGCGCAACACCCGGCTGTTCTGGGCGGCCTGCCGGGCCTACGAGGACGGCATCGGCCCCGCGCTCGTGGATCCCCTGGTCGAGGCGGCGCTCACCACCGGCCTGTCCGAACGGGAGGCCCGGGCGACGATCGCCTCGGCGGCACGGCTGACGGGGCACCGGCCATGAGCCGGGCCCCGTCCATGAACACCGAAAGACCCCCATGCAGCAGCACGTCAGAACGCCGGCCCTGGCGCTCGCCCGCCTCGTCCTGGCCTCCGGCCGCTCGGTGGATCTCGCCGAGCTGCGGTTCACGTCGACGTACGGCGACCTGCTGGAGGGCTACCCCTGCAAGCCGGTGAACGACCTGCGGATCCGCGGCCTGCTGCGCGCCGCCGAGCGGGCCCGCCCCGGCACGCCGGTCCACCTGCTCCCGCCCCGGCGCGAATACCCCGACCAGTACGCGGGCGGCCTCGGACCCGTCGAGGTCCTGCCCGCCGTGGCCTGCGTCGGCACGTTCCACTCCACGGCCCTCGACCCCGCCCACGACCCGGTCGCGTACCGCTCCCGGCTCACCGTCCTCTGGTTCCAGGCCACGCCCCGCCTGCCGTCGGGCTGCGACGCTGAGCCGGGGCTGCGGGACCTCGACTGGACGGGACTGGCGCGGGACGCCCGGGCTCTTGCGTAGGGTCGTCCGATGAGCGCTTCACGGACGGAACTGCTGCGCTGGCAGCACGAGTTGACCTGGTCGTTGTTCGAGTACCACCTGGAGAGGCTGGAGCCGGAGGACTTCCTCTGGGAACCGGCGCCGCTCTGCTGGACGATGCGCAGGGGCCCCGACGGCACCTGGGTACCGGACTGGGCGGAGACCGAGCCCGACCCCGTGCCCGTCCCCACCATCGCCTGGGTGAGCTGGCACATCGGCTGGTGGTGGAGCGTGACCCTCGACCACGCCCGGGGCCGCCCGCCCCGCGACCGCACGGACGTCGTGTGGCCCGGCGAGGGCACACCGGCCGTCGACTGGCTGCGCGGGCTGCGCACGGAATGGCTGGCCGTCCTGGACGACCTCACCGACGCCGACCTGGACGCCCCGGCGCCGTTCCCCTCGCAGGACGATCCCGGGTACACCGTCGCGCACATGGCGGCCTGGGTGAACGCGGAACTGATGAAGAACGTGACGGAGATCGGCCACCTGCGACTGCTGCGGGCGGCGCGGCCGGGCGGCGCGTGACATCGTGGTCGCATGAGCATCGACGTTCGGCCGGCCACGGTCTTCGAGGACGTTCGTGCCGTGCTGGGGCCCAAGTCGCCCGGTGCGAACGTCTGCTGGTGCCTGAGCTACCGGATCCCCTCCAAGCTCAACAACGAGCTGCGCGGACCGGCCCGCGGCGAGTACGTCGCCGAGCTGTGCCACCAGGATCCCCCGCCCGGCGTGCTCGCCTACGACGGCGGCGAACCGGTCGGCTGGGCCGCCGTCGCCCCGCGCGCGGACACCTCGTTCGCCCGCAACCGCAAGATCCCGCACGTCGACGACCTGCCCGTCTGGTCGCTGTGGTGCGTCCGGGTGCGCCCCGGTCACCGGAAGCAGGGCATCTCGCACGCCCTCATCGCCGGAGCGGTCGAGTTCGCCCGCGCCCACGGCGCACCGGCGATCGAGGCGTACCCCCTCGACAACGGCGACGCCAAGGTCGACCTGACGATGGCGTACGCAGGCCTCCGGAAGAACTTCGAACGCGCCGGCTTCACCTGCGCGGCAGCCACCACCTCGGTGCTGGCCGGCCACCCCCGGGTCCTGATGCGGCTCGACCTGCGGGGGCACGCGCACACATAAATGCTCGACCGCTGGCGACGGGGGATGCACCAGCGGTCGAGCTATGGCCAAGGGTAACAAGCGCTTGCCCATCGGAACCGACTGTTCGTCAGCAAAGCCCGTGGTGTGACTCGGATCACTCAACTGCGGTGATTGCGGGGCCCGTTGGGCGGCCCGGTCCGGTCAGGGCTCGCACGGCGGGTCGTAGGACAGCCGGGGGAGGTACTCGCCCCAGGTCTCCGGCGTCAGAACGCCCCGGGTCATCGTGCAGACGCGGCGTGCGGCGTCGTCGACGTCCAGGTTCCACAGCCGGATGGTGTCGGTGCCGCTCGACACCCCGATCATGTGGCTGTGCGGTCGGAACGACAGGAAGGTGCCGCCGCTCTTGGTGTTGGGGCTCATCGACTGGCCGATCGCGGTGGCCCTGGCGGGGTCGGAGACGTTCCAGAGCCGGACCGTGCTGTCGTTGCCGCCGCTGGCCAGGGTGCGGCCGCTCCGGCTGAACGTCAGGGACACGACGGCCTCGGTGTGGCCCGTGAGGCTCGTCCGCTCCGAGGCCTTCGAGGGGTCCTGCATGTCCCAGAGCCGGACCGAGTTGTCGTCGCCGCCGCTGGCCAGTGTCTGCCCGTCGGGGCTGTAGGCGAGGACGTTGACGGCGCCGAGATGGCCCTTGAGCGGCGCACCCCGCAGGACGGCACGTCCGGGGTCCGTCACGTTCCACAGCCGGATGGTGCCGTCGGCGCTGCCGCTGGCGAGCGTGTGGCCGTCCGGGCTGAAGACGAGGGAGTTGACGTACCCCTTGTGACCGGTGAGGGGCGCGCCGAGCGGGCGGGGACGGGACGGGTCGCCGATGTCCCACAGCTGGACGGTGCGGTCGTCGTCGGCCGTCGCCAGCAGGCGACCGTCCGGGCTGAACGCCAGCGGGTCGGCGAACCGGATGCGCAGGGGGACGGGCGATCCGTGGGGGACGGGCCGGTCCGGATCGCCGAGGTTCCACAGCTGCAAGGTCCGGTTCCCCGCCACCACCGCGAGGGTGCGGCCGTCCGCGGAGAACTCCAGGGAGCGCACGCCGCCCTCGGGCCGGAACGGTTCGCCCATCGGCACGGGCCTGCCGGGCTTGCGTACGTCCCACAGCCGGACCCGTCCGTCGAGCGCCGCCGTCGCGAGCACCCGCCCGTCCGGCCGGAACACTCCGGTCCGCCCGATCATGTCCGCCGTCGGCAGCGCCCACAGACGGACCTTGTTGTCACCCGACCCCGTGGCCAGGGTGCGCCCGTCCGGGCTGAAGCCGAGCGCGTACATCTCGCCGCTGCTGCCCGCCAGGGGCGCGCCGACCTGTGACGGGTACTCCGGGTCACCGACCTTCCACAGACTCGCCGTGCTGTCCGCGCTGGCGGCGGCGAGCATGCTTCCGTCGGGGCTGAAGGCCACGGACCACACCGCGCCCGTGTGGCCGGTGAGCGGCGCTCCGATCGCTGCCGGGTGACGCCGGTCGGCCACGGTCCACAGCCGGACGGTGTTGTCCGAGCTGCCGCTGGCGAGCGTACGGCCGTCGGGGCTGAAGGCCACGGAGTGCACCGTGGCGGTGTGGCCGGTCAGCGGCTCGCCGAGCCGCTTCGGGTGCCCGGGGTCGGTCACGTCCCACAGCCGGATCGTGCCGTCGTCACCACCGGCCGCCAGCGTCCGGCCGTCCGGGCTGAACGCCACCGAGCGCACGGCGGCCTTGTGCCCGGTCAGGGGCTTGCCCAGCGCCCGCGGCCGGCGTGGATCGGCCACGTCCCACAGCCGTACGGTGTGATCGTCGCCGACGGAGGCCAGAGTGCGCCCGTCCGGGCTGAAGGCGACCAGGTAGATCGTGCCGTCGTGGCCGGTCAGGGGCTTGCCGAGCCGCTTCGGGTGCCCGGGGTCGGTCACGTCCCACAGCCGGATCGTGCCGTCGTCGGAGGCGCTGGCGAGGGTACGGCCGTCCGGGCTGAAGACCGCGCTGCTCACCCAGCTGGTGTGGCCGGTGAGCGGCTTGCCCAGGGGCTTCGGGCGCTTCGGGTCGGTCACGTCCCACAGCCGTACGGTCCGGTCGTAGCTGGCGGTCGCCAGTGTCCGTCCGTCGGGGCTGAACGTCGTGAGGTAGACGGCGCCGGCGTGGCCGGCCAGCGGCGTGGACAGCGGGGCGTTCACGATGGAGATCAGGCGGCTGTTCGCGCCCTTGTCGTCCGGCCGCAGCCGGTGTGCCACCAGGTCGAGCTGCGCGGACAGCGAGGGATCCGTGTACTGGACGCGATCAGCCTGGGCGAGCACCTGTTCGAACACGGCCTCGTCGCGCTGCTTCCAGGCGACGACGGCCGCCCCGACGGCCAGCACCGCCAGCACGACCAGGGCCGCCACCGCGCCCCGGCTGATCCAGATGGTGCGCCGACGCAACCTGACCGAGGCGGCCAGGAACTCCACCGCGCTCCGGGTCAGGAACGTGTCCCCGGCGGATTTCGCCCACCCGTGGGCCTGTTCCAGACGGGAGCCCCGGTAGAGGAGCGAGGTGTCGCGGTCCGACTCCTCCCAGGCCCGGCCGTCCTCCTCCAGGCGCTGGCGCAGCAGGTTGCCCTGCCGGTCGTCGTCGATCCAGTCGCGCAGCCGCGGCCAGGCGTGCAGCAGCGCCTCGTGGGTGATCTCCACGGTCTCCGCGTCGAGCGTCACCAGCCGGGCGCGGACCAGCGCCTCCAGGGACTCCTCGGTCTTGCCGGGGTCGGTCGACTCCTCCGCCAGTTGGCGCCGGGTGCCCCGCCTGCGCGTGGCCTGGGTGTCCTCGCCCAGCCGGACCAGCCGGAGCAGGAGCAGCCGGGCCGCCGTGCGCGCCGCCGGGTCGAGACCGGACCAGGCCCGCTCGGCGGTCGCCGCGACCGCGCCCTGGATGCCGCCGGCCGCGCGGTACCCGGCGAGCGTCAGCCGGCCCGCCTTTCTGCGCTGCCAGGTGGCGAGCAGGGCGTGCGAGAGGAGCGGCAGCACTCCCGCGTCGTGCGCCCCGCGCGGGCCGTCGGCGCTCACCTCCCGGACGATCAGCTCCGCCAGGCCCGGCTCCAGTTCCAGGCCGACGGCCTTGGCCGGGCCCGTCACCGCCTCGCGCAGCTCCGCGGTGGTCAGGGGTCCGAGCACCATGTGCCGGTGCTGGAGCGCGTCGGCCAGTTCGGGATACCTGAGGCACCGTTCGTAGAAGTCGGCCCGTATGCCCAGCACCACGACCGCCGGGGCCGGGTCGCCGTCGCCGGCCGGAGAACAGACGGCGTGCAGGACCTCGACGAAGGCACGCCGCTCCGCCTCGTCGGGGCAGAGGGTGAACGTCTCCTCGAACTGGTCCACGATGACGACCGGCCGCGCACCGGACGGCGCCGCGCGCCGCGCCCAGGCGGCGACGGCGGCGCGGACGTCAGGGGCCCTGGGGACGCGTGGGCCCACGGTGGTGGGGACGACGGGATCCTCCGCACCGGATGCGTCGGCCCCGCCCCCGGCCGAGACGACCGGTCCCAGCTCGGGGATGCACCGGGTCAGCTCCGCCAGGGGATGACCGCCGGGCACGAGCTGTACGACCTCCGCTGCCTGGCGGCCCCGACCGATGCCGACACCGCTGGTACGGCTGTTGTCGCTGTCGCCGTTGGTACGGCTGTTGTCTTCGGTACCGCTGTAGTGGCTGTTGTCACCCCGGGCGCCGCGATCAGGGCGCTCATCCAGCGCGCCGTTCCGCAGGGCGGGCACCAGCCCGGCGTTCAGCAGTGAGGACTTGCCCGCCCCCGACGCCCCCACGAGCATGACCAGCCCGCCCGTCTCCGCCACGGCCCGGAGCTGGGCGACGAGCGCGTCCGTGCTCCGCTCCCGGCCGAAGAACCACCGGGCGTCCTCCCTGCGGTACGAGGCCAGCCCCCGGTACGGGCACACCCCGCCGGGCGGCACGGGCGGGGCCTCGGCGTCCGGCCGCCCCGGCTCGGCGGAGTCCGGGCCGCGCTCACCGACCGGGTCGGCCACCGCCGCCTCCCACAACCGCTGCCACTGGCCGAGGTCGTACAGGCCCGGCGACACCGGCGTGGGCCGCGCGCGCCGCGCCTCGGGTATCAGCACGTGCAGCACCGTCGCGAGGGCGGTGAACTGAGCGGGTACGTTCCGTGCCCGGCGCCAGTCGCTGATGCGCTGCGCGGACACCCGGACGGGACGCCCGCGTTCGTCGACGCGCTGGAGCCGGACGACCGCTTCGGACACTCGTTTGAGTGGCGGGTTCCCGGCTTCCTTGTACAGCAGCGCGAGGCGCTCCGCGAAGGCGGTGCGTGCCCCGGGGTCGGAACCCAAGGTCTCCACTCCTCAACTCCCCGCGCCTGGACGTCCGGACCGGAAAACTCACTCTATATGCCTGACCTGCGGTAATACCGCCCACCCGGAACCGGAGACTCCTCGTCGGCGGCCGGAACTGGCAGGATCCGGACGCAGCAGCGCACTCATCCGGCCAACTCCCAGCGGAGTCAGACCACGGTGACCCCACCGTTCGGCACCGGTCCCCACGAGGGGAGGGACCGGTGCCGGACGACGTGGTGATCCTCCCCACCGGACCGCGCTCTCCAACCCTGGATAACTGACGATCCGTCAGCTATGGTCTGCCTGCCGTTGCCGAGGCCGGCCTGCCGTACCGCTTCCAAAGCGACGTACAGGGGTGAGCACAGTGGAGACACGTCCCGAGAGTCCGCGACCGCAGGGCGCCCCGCGCTGGGTGGCGATGTACCGTCGGCCGGCCGAGCAGACCTGGCGGGCGGCCGCGGAGTCGCCCCACCGCTCACCCGTGCTGCACGCCCTCGGCGAGATGACACAGACACTGCGGGCCCGTGGGGACGAGGTGGCCTTCGCCCTGTGGGGCCCGAAGGACGGCGACTGGCACCGCTTCGACACACCCCTGAAGCAGGCGGCTTCGCCCCGGCCGGAACCAGAGGCCTCCGCCGCCGAACCAACCATCCTGGCGGAACGCATGACCGCCCGTCGCCACCAGGTCCTCATGTCCGGGTTGAGCAGGGCGGGCCTCTACGACCTCTCCCCCGAGGACGACGCGACCGTCCAGGCACTCGCCGAACGGCTCGACGAGGCCGCCGTACGCCGGGTCGCCCACTGGCTCGCGGTCGCCGGCGCGCGGTAGGGCAGGCCGGTTCAGCCGGTCTCGCGCTGGGCAGGCAACACCTCGGGTCCCACCGGCTTCCGGTATCGGCCGGTGGGGGGACGAGGGGGATGAAGGGGATGAAGGGGCAGAAGGTCTCTGTCGACCGCGAGCTTTGCTACGGCTCCGCCGAGTGCGTCCACAGGGCCCCGGCGGTCTTCGAGTTCGTCGACGGATTCGGTGTCGTCCGCCCGGGCCGGGAAGAGGCGGGCGACGCCCCGGAGATCCTGGAGGCGGCCGAGAAGTGCCCCAGCCAGGCCATCAGCATCACCATCGCTGACGCGCCCTCGTCACCGGACCGTCCGTAGCGAGTTCCGGTGCCGGTACCGAGCCTGCTCGCGGTCTTCGCCCATCCCGACGACGAGTCACTGATGGCGGGTGGCACCCTCGCCCGGCATTCGGCGGCGGGCGCCCGCACGGCGGTCGTCACGGCCACCTGGGCGGCGGACACCCCGCGCGCCGCGGAACTGGCCGACGCGCTCCACATCCTCGGCGCCGGCCGGCCACGCATGCTGGGCTACGCCGACTCCCGCGTCCCGCGGTCGGCCCCGGGCAGCCAGCGCCTGTGCGACGCCCCACTCGACGAGGCGGTGGGCGCCCTGGTCGCACGGATCCGGGACTTCCGCCCGGACATCGTCGTCACCCACGACGCCTACGGCGGCCTGACCGGCCACGAGGACCACGTCCACACCCACCGCGTGACCCTGCTGGCGGCCCACGCCGCCGGACTCGAACGCCTCTACCCGGACGCCGGTGAGCCCTGGCAGCCGAGCGCCCTGTACCTGGCGACGCACCCGCACTCCGCCGTCCGGGCGTGGGGCGGCCACCTGGCCCCCGCCGGCAAGACGATGCGCACGGTCCCGGACGACCGGGTCACGGCGACCATCGACGTCTCTCCCTGGCTGGACCGGAAAATCGCCGCCGTGCTGGCGCACCGCACGGAGGTGGAACGGGGAGCCGCCCCCGGTCTCATCGCCGCGCTGCCGGGACCGGAGCGGGAGCGGTTGCTCGGTACCGAGTGGTACATCCGCCATGACCTTCTCGCGAGGGCCCCGGCAGGGACGGAGCTCAAGCCGTAGGTCGCTGACCGGCTCGGGTCAGTGCCCCGCCGGAAAGGGCCACCGAAGACCGGCCAACGCCCGGGCCCTGGCCTCCACGACCGCCATCCGGGCAGCGCGCTCGGCCTGGTCCACATGGGCCGTCTGTCCGGTCACCTGCCCCTCCCACTTCCGGTACAGCAGCCCCACCTCACCCGAGAACCACCCGCGGCTCACGGCGTTCAGTGCGAGCAGCAGCCCCGTGTCCTCCGACGCCGGCAGCGCCATCCAGCCGCCCAGGGCGAGCAGCAACTCCCACCGTACGAACAGCGACGCCGGGTGGACCGGTGCGATGAAGCCGTTGGCCTTCCACTGGTCGAGCACGTCCCCGCGCTCGATCGGCCCCGGGTCGGGGTCGCCCCGGAAACCGACCGTCGACCCGTCGCGCATGAGGTCCAGCACGCGCGACGTCGCCCACCCGAGGCCGCTGTCGGCCTCCAGCGCCGCCAGATCCCGCGCGAGCGTGCCCGGCGTCAGCCGGTCGTCGGCGTCCAGGACCTTCACGTACGCACCCTCGGCATGCGCCAGCGCGATGGTCCGGGCGACACCGGGCCCCCCGGCCCGCCCCTGCCGGAACGTCACCCGCTCGTCGTCGGGCACGTACGGCCGTACGTCCGCGCTCTCGCCGTCCTCCTGGATCACCCAGTGCCACCGCCAGCCCTCCGGCAGCCACTGCTCGCACAGGGACTTGTGGGCCTCCGGCAGAAACCGGGCCGACGGGCCGTGCACAGCGGTGACGACGACGATGCGCCCGCTCACGCCGGCACGCTCGCTGCCACGACGGCTCTCAAGACCGCTCCCTCGGTGTGCCCTTGACGAAGGCGCCCACCCCGCCGCGCTCCACCTCGCATGCGAAACCCCCCGCGACCTGCGCAGATTACGGATCGATCCTAGTGCTGCAGCCCACGCACGGACCACGGCCCCCGGTCGAAGAACCCGAGCGCGCTGTCCGGCCGGCACTGCGGACAGCCTTTGTCAGGGCGCCATCAACCGGCAGCCAGTGAAGAGACCAGCACCGCCCCGAACCCGAGGACGGCCAGCTGCACGATGCCAGGAATGCGCCATCCCAGGGCGAGGAGGCCACCGCCTGTCAGTACTGCGCCGCCCCCGAGAAGCCACGATGCCTGTGACGCCGCCCGCGACGCGCTCGACGGAGCGACGCCATCGCTTTCGTAGCTGTCGGCCCAGCCCGCCATCCCAACGCTGTACACCGACCAAGCGATGAGCATGAAGTCGATGACGAGCAGCGCCACGCTGACGCCGATCTGCTGACCAGTCGACGGCTCATTCGCCCGTCTCATGCCCACTGCCATCCTGTCTGCAGGCGACGATCCACCAAGTACATGCGGTCAGCATGGTGGCTGCAGCGGGCACTGGACATGAGCACGGGTACTCAGATGCCGATCGAGCGGGAAACCAGGGGGGAACACCCGCCAGTCACGGTAGCCGGACATGAAAACGACCCCCGACCGAACACCCGGGCCCGAAGCAGGTCAAAGGTTGTCGGCCGAGATGTCCGAGCGCATGGCACCTCTGGTCTCCAGACGCAGTTCCAGGTACCTGCGTGTCAGTTCCTCGAGTTCATCGCTGTCAAGACGCGCCCCCGCGCTCACGGCATCGCGCATCATTCGCACTGCCCGGCTGCATTCCTCAGCCGGGCGAACGACGGAGGGCGGCGCGAGAAGCTCCAACTCATGGCGTGACGCGTAGCAGTGGGTGTAGGCCGACCGTGTCAGCCGGTACCGCTCGCCCGCATCGAGGCCGGGCGTGGCAGCAATGTTCCGCAGATCGCTGCCGGCTTGGGCATGAGCCGCGAGAAACCTTGAGTAGAGCTCCCGCCGTGTCCTATCCCACTCAGACACCGATTCTCGCCGCGCTCTTCGGTGCTCCACGAGAAGTGCCGATCCCAGAGCAATCACGCCACCAGCAAGTGTTGCAAGTAGTGATATCCAGGCCACTTCGGAACGGTACAAGCGTCGGACGCGGGGGCCCAGTGGGCGTGCCCCAGCCGTGCCCGACAAAGCGGTAGGCGACGGGGAACACCGGGCAGTCACAGAGTCCCGGCATGAGAACGGCCCCCGACCAATCATCCAGGTCAGGGGCCGTTCTCACTGCTCACCACGCGGAGGCGGTGGGATTTGAACCCACGGTGACATCGCTGCCACGACGGTTTTCAAGACCGTTCCCTTCGGCCGCTCGGGCACGCCTCCCCGCGCCGGCCGTGATCGGCGGCGCGGGGACAAGGGTAACGGGTCGGTGCGCGCGGGTGGGGCTCAGTTGTCGCCGATGCGCGAGCCCAGGGTCACGTCGACCGTGTGCTGCTTGCCGCCGCGCTCGTAGGTGATCGTGACCTTGTCGCCGGGCTTGTGGGTCCAGATCTCGCCGATCAGGGTCGGCCCGGAGTCGATCACCCGGTCGTCGAGCTTGGTGATGACGTCGCCCGGCTTGAGTCCCGCCTTCGCGGCCGGACCGCCCGGCTCGACCGGTGCGGCGGCGCCGCCCGCGCCCTCCTTGGAGATCTGTGCGCCGCCCGAGGTGTCGTCCAGGGAGACGGACGCGCCGATCTTCGCGTACACCGGCTTGCCGGTCTTGATCAGCTCCTGGGCGACGTACTCGGCCTGGTTGATCGGGATGGCGAAGCCCAAGCCGATCGAGCCGGACTGGCCGGTGCCGAAGCCGCCGTTGCCGGTGGACTGGATCGCGGAGTTGATGCCGATGACGTTGCCCTGCGCGTCCAGCAGCGGGCCGCCCGAGTTGCCCGGGTTGATCGAGGCGTCGGTCTGGAGGGCGCTCATGTACGACGCCTGGCTGCCACTGCCGTCGCTGGAGGCCACCGGGCGGTTCTTGGCGCTGATGATGCCCGTCGTCACCGTGTCGGACAGGCCGAAGGGGGCGCCGATCGCGATGGTCGCGTCGCCGACCGCCACCTTGTCCGAGTCGCCGAGGGTGAGCGGCTTCAGGTCCGACGGGGCGTCCTTGAGCTTGATGACCGCCACGTCGTAGCCCTGCGCGTGCCCGACCACCTCGGCGTCGTACTTCTTGCCGCTCGGGAACGTCGCGGTGAGCTTGCCGCCGTCCACCGCGCCGGCCACGACGTGGTTGTTGGTGACGATGTGGCCCTGCTTGTCGAAAACGAAGCCCGTGCCGGTGCCGCCCTCGCCGTTGGTGCTCTCGGCCTCGATCGTGACCGTGCTCGGCAGCGCCTTGGCGGCCACGCCCGCGACCGTGCCCGGGTCGCGCTTGACGTCGCCGCCGCTGGTGGCGGCGGACACCGTCGTCGAGCCGCTGTTGTCGTCGTTGTTCTTCGCCAGCGTGTAGCCGAGACCGCCGCCCAGGCCGCCCGCGACCAGCGCGGCCACCAGGAGCGCGGCGACCAGACCGCCACGGCCACGGCCGGACTTCGGCTCCGGCTGCTGGTAGGACGAACCCCAGCCCCCGCCGGACCCGGAACCGCCGCCGCCGTACGGGGAGGTGGGCGGCGGGGGCGGGGGCCAGGAGGGGTCGGGGGCGGAGGAGGAGACGCCGTGATGTGCGGCGTCACCAGGAGCGCCCTGACCGTGGGCGGGCTGGCCCTGGGAGTCCTGTCCGTACGGTCCCGGCCCCTGAGATGCCTGCCCCTCGGGCGCCGGAGCAGCGGGAGCGTCGACCGGCACGGGGGGTGCGGACGGGGCGGGGGGTACCGCGGTGCCCTCGTTCTCGGTGCTCACAGCTTCTCTCCTCGATCCACGGCTGTTTCCTGGGTCGCACTCGGTCACGCTTTTCACGCTGGCGACGGTCCGGCGCGATACAGCTGTGCTTGTCCCTTTGTATGCCGTCAGCTTTTCCCACTGGCCGTCAGAGCACCATAAGCGGTGGCTGTGGGTCCGGGGCCATTCTTTATATAGGTCATTACTAACGAAAGGGGCGCAATTCCAGTGCCTCCGTCCGGACCTGTGAATCCGCCGGGTCCGTCCGACCGGACGCGTACCCGCGCGCGGTGGCACCATGACGCGGTGACCCACGCACGACAGCATGTGATTCAAGTCGTCGCCCACCGCGGGGCCTCCGAGGACGCCCCGGAACACACCCTGGCCGCGTACACCAAGGCGATCGAGGACGGCGCGGACGCCCTCGAATGCGATGTGCGCCTCACCGCCGACGGCCACCTGGTGTGCGTACACGACCGCCGGATCAACCGTACGTCCAACGGCCGCGGCGCGGTCTCCGCCCTGGAGCTCGCCGACCTCGCCGCCCTGGACTTCGGTTCCTGGAAGAGGGGCGAGGCCTGGAAGGGACGCGACGAGGAACCCGACTGGGAGCACCCCCCGGAGGACCGCGAGGCGACGTCCGTGCTCACCCTGGAGCGGCTGCTCGAACTCGTCGCCGACGCCGGACGCCGGGTGGAACTGGCCATCGAGACCAAGCACCCCACGCGCTGGGCGGGGCAGGTCGAGGAGCGGCTGCTGGTCCTGCTGAAGCGGTTCGGTCTCGACGCCCCGGCCACCGCCGAGGAGTCCCCGGTGCGGGTCATGAGCTTCTCGGCCCGGTCGCTGCACCGCGTGCGTGCCGCGGCGCCGACGCTGCCGACGGTCTACCTGATGCAGTTCGTCTCACCCCGGCTGCGCGACGGGCGGCTGCCCCTGGGCGTGCCGATCGCGGGGCCCTCCCTGCGGATCGTGCGCAACCACCCCGTCTACGTGGAGCGGCTGAAGCGGGCCGGCCACCAGGTGCACGTGTGGACCGTGAACGAGCCCGAGGACGTGGATCTCTGCGTCGGCCTGGGCGTCGACGCCATCATCACCAACCGCCCGCGCGCGGTGCTCGACCAGCTCGGCCGCTGAGGTCGAGTCCCACCAGTCCCACGCACCCCTCTTGACCTCACCCTTGGCAGACGGGATCCTCGCGTCTCGGCCACACCGATGAAATCCAGCCACACGATTACAGGGAGTGCTCCGGCGCGTTCGACCCGTATTCGATCGTGGTGAATGCGTCACCGGACGTGGATTGGCCGGTTTCCGGTACAGGCCAATGGGGCATCCACACCGTGGCGTGGGGCGAAGGAGGTCTCGGGGGTGGCGTTGGTGGTGGCACAGGAGGTGCCCACGTCGTCGAGCATGGCCGTACCCCATGGCCCTGCGGGCGTGGGGGAAGCGAGACACCGTATGCGCGTGCAGTTGCGCAGAGGTGGCGTAGCGGAATCGGTCATCGACGACGCCGTACTGATCCTTTCCGAACTTTTGAGCAACGCGTGCAAACACGGCAGACCCCTGGGCGACGCGCTCTCCGGCGACGGTGACGTCCGTGCCGCGTGGCGCGTGGACCCCTCCGGCCGGCTCATCGTCGAGGTCACGGACGGCGGCGGCCCGACCCGCCCCGCCCCGGCGACCCCGTCGGTCACGGCGCACGGCGGCCGCGGGCTGAACATCATCACCGCGCTGGCCGACGACTGGGGTGTCCGGGACGACATCCGCGGCGAGGTCACCGTATGGGTCGTCGTCCACGCCGACGTGTACGACCCGGACGCCGGACACCGCCGCGACGACTTCGCGACACGCGTCACGGCCCCGGCGGTGTCCCAGATACCCGGACTGGACTTCGCGGACGCCTTCGACGACATGGACTGACCCGGGCCTCGGCCCGCCCCGTCGTCCACAGGACCCGCGTTGTCCACAGGACCCGCGTGTCCACCAGCCCCGCGTTGTCCACCGGACGCGTTGTCCACAGCATCCCGTCCCCGGAGGCCTGAACGGCTAGGCTCGCGACCGTACGAGACGAGCCGTAACCGGGAGACCCATCGATGGCCAAGAAGCGACCCCAGACGAAGGCCAAGCGCCCGCAGATCACGGACGGAGAGATCCCGGTCGTCGGCGCTCGTGAGCCCTGCCCCTGCGGCAGCGGCCGCCGCTACAAGGCCTGTCACGGCCGGGCCGCGGCCCACGCCGCGACCGAGCTGGTGCACCGCCCCTTCGAGGGTCTGCCGGGCGAGTGCGACTGGGTGGCCCTGCGCGAGCTGGTCCCGGCGGCCACGGCCGGGCTGACGCTCAAGGGCGGCCTCCCCGAGGGCGTCCCGGCGGTCACGCTGGCCACGGTCCTGCCGATGGCCTGGCCCGCCCTGCGCCGCGACGACGGCTCGGTCCTGCTCGGCCTTCAGAACGACACCTCGTCGGGCGACATCAGCCGCGACCTCGCCGACATCCTCCAGCGCGCCCTGGAAGCCGAGCCCGGCACCCCCGTGCAGGGCCGCCGCGCCCCGGCCGACGGACCGCGGCTCCAGGATCTGCTCGACCCGGAGGGCGCCTTCGAGCCAGAAGTGCACAGCGGCTTCGAGTTCTGGGTGCCGGACCCGGAGAACGCCACTGCGGAGGTGGCCGCCTCCCTGGAGCGGGCCAACGCCGCGGCCATCCCGACCGTGAAGCTCCAGGGCGTGGACGCCGCGTACTGGTGCGAGACGCCCGAGAAGAACCATTTGCGGTGGGTCATGCCGCACGCCGAGGAGCAGCTTCTGGACGCTCTCGCCCGGCTGCACGCCGCGGGCCGGTCGAGCCTGGGCGAGGGCACCCGCCTGGTGGGCTCCTTCCGCGCTCACGGGCTCACCGTGCCGGTCTGGGACCTGCCGAGCGGGGTCAAGGCCGAGGACGTGGAGAAGCCGGCGGCGGAGTTCGCCGAGCGCCTCGCCACCGCCCTGGCGACGGACGCGCCGCTCACGCCGGACGAGCGCCGTGCGCGTGGCGGCCTCACCAACCGGCAGGTCACGCTCAGCTGACGGCTCGTCACAGGGCCCGGTCCGGCCGCTCGGACGGCCGACCGGACCCGCGCACTCCGGACCGGTGACGCCGTGCACAACTCCCTGCCGGGGCAAGCCGATCGGTGACTGGAAAGGGAGAGATCGAATTTGCGAACAGCCGATCTCTTGTTACCGTTCCTGTAGCCCGGTTGCTGGTGCATCCCCCGTCGCCAGCAACCGGGTCTTTCCATGCGCGCGGCCGTTCACCGAACACCGCCGCTCCTCAACTGCCCGCTTACGAAGGCGAGTTGCTCCCCGAGCGCAGCAGCAGCGGCCCCTGTCCGGCCCGCCGGGCGAACTCCGCGACCGCCGTGTACGCCGCCAGATCCCCGCGTGCGGGCTCGCGAGGCGTCTCACACGTCCCCGGTTCGTCCTCGGCACCGACCGCGCAGGTGATCCGCACGGTCCGGGCGCCGGGCCCCATCAGGGTCAGTACGGCGTCCAGCGCCTCGCCGGTCGCATTGCGGTAGTAGGTCCGCGCCCAGGTGTCCGCGGCCTGCGTCACGACACAGGTCTGTGCCTCGACGCCCTCGGGGGAGGAGAGTTCGGGACCGCAGCGCACGGCGGCCGACAGGCCCGGGCCGACAGCGGGGAGGCCGGCCACGGCGGAGGGCACCTTGCCGTCCGCGGACGGCGCAGAGGAACGTACGCCGTCCGGTCCGGAACCGGACACAGAACCTCCGCGTACGTCGGCACCCTTCGCCGGGCCGCCGGTGTCCGACGAGCTCCCGGCACGTGCCGTGTCCCCTGCACCCGTGGAACCCGAAGGCCCCGGGGAACCGGGAGGCCCCGCGGACGCCACCGCCAGCGGCAGTGCGACCGCGCACGCCGCCACGACGCCCGTCAGGGCGAGCAGTCGGATCTTTCGGGGGTCCCCGGAACGGCCCCGGGAATGACGCGGCATGGCCCCGGAACATAACGCCCCGGGGCGGAACCCGGGCTCGGCGCGCCCGACAGTCCTAGAACTCGGGCGCGCTCACACCCGTACGAGTGAGGGCCTCGACCACGGCGTCCACCACGGCCTCCACATCGGGCACCCACGGCGAGGCCGAGCCGGGCAGCGGCGCCCGCTCCCAGCGGATCTCGCCCTGGCCCGTCTCGGACGGCGGCAGCGCCAGATAGCCGCCCTCGCTGTGGAAGCGGAGGGAGCCGGGGACGAAGTCCTTGGCGTAGAGCAGTTCGCCGAGCTGCTCCATGGAGTACGGCTTCACGAGGATCGCCCACCGGCTGGGGGAGGCGACGACCGGGCCGAGCCGCATGCCCGTGCGGTCGAGCGCTTCGAGGGCACGGGCGGCCGGCAGGGCCGGCAGGGAGACCGCGCAGGGGGCCTTGCCGCCGGTGGCCAGGACGATCGGTGCCGTCGGCCGGTTGCTCCACCACCAGCGGACCATGCGCCCGTCGGTGGTGGCCGCGAGGAGGCCGGGGTCGAAGGGGTGCGCGCCGGGCACCGTGCACTCGGGGTCAGGGCAACCGCAGCGGCTGCGCCCCTCGGGGTCCGCCGCCACGCCCGGGAGTACGGGCCACTGCCATTCCGTCGCGTAGGTCAGGGCCGCGCCGATCAGCTCAGGCCTCCCGTCGCTGCGCTGGGACAGGAGCCTGCGTCGCCTTCCGAGGATCTCGCGCATGAGCGCTCGTTCCTTTCCGTTGCACGCCGGCAACACCGTGGTCCACATCACATCATGTGTCGATCACTTCACTGTGCGTACCTGTTGGCGCATCACACCCTGCCGTGGGCGAGGGGAACCCCTATGGGTCGAGCATTGGCTGCCTCCGCGGCCGTCCCGCCCATACTGCGTCTATCAAAAGCACGGGCGTGGCGTAGGGGTGGCGAAGTATGGCGTTTGCCGTCGCGCGTATTTCTCTCCGCCTCCGCCACGGGAGGATGGGGCACGGTCGTCGGTGGCTAAGACGCCCGGGTCCGTCACCAGGTTCCGGGTAGTTCTCAACCACCCCTGGCCTTCACCGAGTACGTACCCATCGCGACCGTTGTGACGCTCCGTGGAGCAAGCCCAGTCGACCGCAATAAGCCGTCCCTTGCGGCAGTTTTAAGCCAACTTTGCATTTCGGCAAGGGGAAGGAGAGATGTCCCTCCGACCTCACAGACACCAGGAATCCCAGCAGGACAATGCTGGACATCTCCTCACGAGTGCGTGTACATGTGGAGACACTGCTAGCGGCGCAGAATGACATGGGGGTTTGCGATGCTTTTGAGCAGTACGCGCTGGTCGGAAAGCCGGACGCCATGAACGCCCCGCACCCTCCGAAAGTGGCTGGAATCGATTCAACGGTTCCGGCGCCCGCACACACTGTCGCGCCCGTCGCGGCGGGTACCTCCCCGGCTGCCCCGTCAAACCCTCCGGCCCCACCGGGCGCGGTACTCCAGGACCGTCTCGCCGGCTGGGTCTCCGACCTCACCACCCTCCACGAGCTGACCGAGCGCCTGACCCGCACGTCCGCGCTCGACGAGGCGCTCCAGGAACTCCTGCGGGCCGGCGCCGCCCTGGTGGGTGCCCGCCGCGGCCTCGTCGTCCTGGAACCCGGCGACGGACTCGGCCCGGACACCACCATCGGCCTGGGCCTGGCCCGCGCCGACCTCGGCCACATCGAGACCGTGCCCCGCAGCGCCCTGTCCTACGGCCGGATCCTCGACGGACTGCCGGGCGGCGAGGACGGCATCGCCGAGCCCGACCTGTTCGCCGAGGAGGGGCTCGACCCCCGCCACCGCGAGGTCGCGGCCCGCCTCGGCTACGCCGCCAGCTACGCCCTCCCCCTGACCCCCGAGTCCACCGGGTCCCCCGACTCCGCCGGCCCCCTCGGTGCCGTCGTGTGGCTCTACGACGAACCCGCCGAACCGAACGAACGGCAGGGCCACCTCGTCGGCCTGTACGCCCGGTACGCCGCCGAACACCTCGCCCGGCTGCTCGAACTGGAACGCACGCGCGCGTCCATGGCGACCATCTCGGACGAGTTGCTGCCCGCCCGGCTGCCGCGGGTGGCCGGTGTCCATCTCGCCGCGCGGCACCGCACCGGCCCGCGGGGCGGCGGCGACTGGTACGACGCGCTGCCACTGCCCGACGCCGCCCTCGGCCTCGCCGTCGGATCCGTCACGGGGGCGGGGCCCAGCGCGGTCGCCGCGATGGGGCGGCTGCGGGCGTCGCTGCGCGCGTACGCCGTGATGGAGGGGGAGGATCCGGTCGCCGTCCTGTCCGACCTGGAGCTGCTGCTGCGGCTGACCGAGCCGGCCCGCTCGGCCACCGCCCTGTTCGGCTACTGCGAACCGGCCGCGCGCAAGATCACGCTGGCAGGTGCCGGGCACAGCCCGCCGCTGCTGATCGGACAGCACCGCACCGAGTTCGTGGAGACGTCGGTCTCCGCCCCGCTGGGCATGCTCGCCTGTTGGGAGGCGCCCAGCGTGGAGATCCTCGCCGAGCCGGGAGAGACGGTTCTGCTCTACACCGACGGGCTGCTGCACCGCACCGGCGAGACCACCGACCGCGCCTTCGCCCGGCTGCACGCGGCGGCGGCCGGAGCACCTCGGGCACTGCGCCGCGACCCCGGCGCCATCGCCGACCACGTCCTGCGGAGCGTGCTGCCCGACGGGCTGGACGCGGCGGACGGGGCGGAGGACGTCGTGCTGCTGGCGGTGCGGTTCGAGTAACGCTCCTCGTCATCGCCCTGAGGCCGCTTCCGCGCCACCGTAGAGTGGAGGACGGTCCAGTGCCGTATCGAGGAGGATGACCGTGGCGGAGGAGCTCACCCCGGCAGTGCCTGATGCTGCTGACGCAGCGGGCCCGGACGAGAGCGAAGAGCCGATCAAGCAGCGGAAGAACGGACTGTACCCCGGCGTGTCCGACGAGCTTGCCGAGAACATGAAGAGCGGCTGGGCCGACACCGAGCTGCGTGACCTCCAGCCCATCCCCCAGGCCGCCGAGACCGCCGCCCGCCGGGCCGCGCTGTCCGCGCGCTTCCCGGGCGAGCGGCTGGTGATCCCCGCGGGCAACCTGAAGACCCGCTCGAACGACACCGAGTACGCCTTCCGCTCCTCCGTCGAGTACGCCTACCTGACCGGCAACCAGACCGAGGACGGCGTCCTGGTCCTGGAGCCCAAGGGCGAGGGCCACGAGGCGACGATCTACCTGCTGCCGCGTTCGAACCGGGAGAACGGCGAGTTCTGGCTGGACGGCCAGGGCGAGCTGTGGGTCGGCCGCCGGCACTCCCTCACCGAGGCGGAGAAGCTGTACGGCATCCCCGCCTCCGACGTGCGCGAGCTGGCCGGGGCACTGCGCGAGGCCACGGGTCCGGTGCGGGTCGTGCGCGGGTACGACGCCGGCATCGAGGCCGCGCTGACCGACAAGGTCACCGCCGAGCGCGACGAGGAGCTGCGGGTCTTCCTCTCCGAGGCACGGCTGGTCAAGGACGAGTTCGAGATCGGCGAGCTCCAGAAGGCGGTCGACTCGACCGTGCGCGGCTTCGAGGACGTGGTGAAGGTCCTCGACCAGGCCGAGGCGACCTCCGAGCGGTACATCGAGGGCACGTTCTTCCTCCGTGCGCGGGTGGAGGGCAACGACGTCGGCTACGGCACGATCGCCGCGGCCGGGCCGCACGCCTGCACGCTGCACTGGGTGCGCAACGACGGGCCCGTGCGGTCGGGCGATCTGCTGCTGCTCGACGCGGGTGTGGAGACGCACACGTACTACACCGCCGACGTGACGCGCACGCTGCCGATCAACGGGCGGTTCAGCGAGATCCAGCGGAAGATCTACGACGCCGTGTACGAGGCCCAGGAGGCCGGGATCGCGGCGGTGCGGCCCGGCGCGAAGTACCGGGACTTCCACGACGCCGCGCAGCGGGTGCTGGCCGAGAGGCTGGTCGAGTGGGGGCTGGTCGAGGGGCCGGTGGAGCGCGTGCTGGAGCTGGGGCTTCAGCGGCGGTGGACGCTGCACGGCACCGGGCACATGCTCGGGATGGACGTGCACGACTGCGCTGCCGCGCGGACCGAGACGTATGTCGACGGGGTGCTGGAGCCGGGGATGTGCCTGACCGTCGAGCCGGGGCTGTACTTCCAGGCCGATGATCTGACGGTGCCGGAGGAGTACCGGGGTATCGGTGTGCGGATCGAGGACGACATCCTCGTGACGGAGGACGGCAACCGGAATCTGAGTGCGGCGTTGCCTCGTCGGGCGGACGAGGTCGAGGCGTGGATGGCGTCCGTCAAGGGCTGAGTTTGGGGTGCGGGTGTGTGGGGTCTGGTCGCGCTCCGCGGCGGAGTCGCACATCCACGCTGTCCCGCGCCCCCAGGGCGTCCAGGAACAGCGCTCCCGCAAGCAGAGGGGCGCTGCCTCGAGGGCTCCAGGCACGGCTGACGAGGTCGGTGTCCAGCGCTCGCAGAGCCAGGGCACCCGGTCCCGTCGCCGTGCCGCCCGCCTCCAGCACACCGCGCGCCGCCGCCTGGACGTGCCGTAGGCCCATGGGGCCCGCCCTGTACAGCAACTCCGTGTCCTGGAGCGTCGACATCACCGTGAGCAGGGCGTCCAGACGGGCCTGGGGCTCTGCGGCGCCCTGGGTCCGGGCAGTGGTGAGCGTGTTCAGGGCGCGGCGGACGTGGGGGAATCCGGCCCTGGCCTCGCCGCGGGCACCGGCCGCGCCGTAGCGGGCCGACACCGTGGAGCCGCGGGACGGGCGGCGCGGGGCGTGGCGGTCGGGGTGGGCGGCGATGTGTCTGGCGAGGGTCGTCGTCTCGGCCGGGGCCGTGCCCGGTTGCAGCGCCGCCGCCGCGACCAGCAGGCCGAGCGTCCACAGGGCGCCCCGGTGGCCGCCGCCCGCGAGGCCCACCGTGTGTTCGGTGGAGCGGCCGATCGCGCCCAGTTCCGCACGGAGCCGGGCGCTGGGTTCACCCGTGCGGCGGGCCGCGGCGGCCATCGCCGTGAGGCCGGGGAGCAGTGCCCTGGCCGACCAGCGCAGGGCGCGGTGGTCCCGGCGGGTGGCCCGGGCCGTCAGGTCGCGCGGGTCGGGCAGGCCCGGCTTGGGGGCCAGGGCCAGCTGGCCGATCAGCGCGTCGACGGCGGCGTGTGCGAGTGCCTCGTCCTCCGGGCCGTTCATCCTCCGCCGCCGCTGCCCGCGCCCGTGTTCTCCGCGTCCGGGTCGATGCCCAGGGTGAGGGAGCCCTTGTAGCCCTTGGACGGGTCCTTCTCGTGCACCGGTTCGAGCGTGAGGAGGCCGTCGGCCGCGCCGGGGACCGGGGTGCAGCCGTCGGTGGCGTCGACGACGGTGAGGCGCAGGGTGAGCGGGACGCCGCTCTTGCCCTCGGTGATGGCCTTGCGGACGAGCTGGTAGCCGGTCGCGGCCAGGCCGCCCGCGGCGACCGTGCCGCCCGCGACCACGAGGGCGCGACGGCGGGTGAGCGAGGTGTTCCAGTGGTTTCCCGTCATGAACGGCGAACTTAGGTACACCACCCGTCAGATGCGTGAGGCCGGCCTGAGAGCCGGCTGTGTATCAACCGGCGCCATCCGGACAGCGGCCAAAAACCCGCAGGTCAACGGTAATTGTCCTGTGAGATCATGGCCGACCTTGCCGGGTCGACTCGGGGAACAGGCGCGATCATCATGAAGAACGTCCAGACGGCGCTGACCATGCAGGACGCCATCCTCACCCTTCAGAAGTACTGGAGCGACAACGGCTGCATGATCACGCAGCCGTTGAACACCGAGGTCGGAGCGGGTACGGCCAACCCGGCCACGGCGCTGCGGGTGCTCGGCCCGGAGCCGTGGAGCGTCGCCTACGTGGAGCCGAGCGTGCGGCCGGACGACTCGCGCTACGGCGAGAACCCGAACCGGCTCCAGACCCACACCCAGTTCCAGGTCATCCTCAAGCCCGACCCGGGCAACCCGCAGGAGCTGTACCTGGGCAGCCTGCGCGCACTGGGCGTCGACCTGAACGCGCACGACGTGCGGTTCGTCGAGGACAACTGGGCCTCGCCCGCGCTCGGCGCCTGGGGACTGGGCTGGGAGGTCTGGCTGGACGGCATGGAGATCACCCAGTTCACCTACTTCCAGCAGGTCGGCGGTGTCGCCCTGGACCCGGTGTCGGTGGAGATCACGTACGGCCTCGAACGCATCCTGATGAACCTTCAGGGCGTGTCCCACTTCAAGGACATCGTCTACGCGCCGGGCATCACGTACGGCGAGGTGTTCGGGCAGAACGAGTACGAGATGAGCCGCTACTACCTCGACGACGCCGACCTCGACACCAACCACCGGCTCTTCGAGGCGTACGCGGCCGAGGCCCGGCGCCTGCTCGACCTGGAGCTGCCGGTCCCGGCGTACACGTACGTGCTCAAGTGCAGCCACACCTTCAACGTGCTCGACGCGCGCGGCGCGATCAGCACCACCGAGCGAGCCAAGGCGTTCGCGCTGATGCGCGGCCTGACGCACGAGTCGGCCAAGCTGTGGGAGCGGCGGCGGGCCGCGCTGGAGCATCCGCTCGGAGTGGCGGCCGCACCGGCCCCGGCCGAGCGGGCCGCGCTGCCCAAGGTGCCCGGCGTCGAGACGCTGCTGTTCGAGATCGGCGTGGAGGAACTGCCGTACGCCGACGTCCCCGCCACCACCGAGGCGGTGCGCGAGTCGGTCACCGCCAAGCTGGCCGCGACCCGGCTGGGCCACGGCGCGATCACCGTGATGGCCACGCCGCGCCGGATCGTGATCACGGTCGAGGGCGTGCAGCCCCGCGAGCGGGACACCATGCGGACCGTGCGCGGCCCCAAGGTCGCCGCCGCCTTCAAGGACGGCGCCCCCACCGCGGCCCTGCTGGGCTTTGCCCGCAGCCAGGGCGCCGAACCGACGGACGTGCGGATCGTCGATGTCAAGGGTGTCGAGTACGTGGCGGTCACCCGGCACGAGGAAGGCCGTCCGGCCGTCGAGGTGCTCAGCGATCTGCTGGCCGAGGTCGTGTCGGGGCTGCGCGCCGGGCGCAACATGCGGTGGAGCGACCCGGGTCTGTCGTTCTCACGGCCCGTGCGCTGGCTGCTCGCGCTGCTGGGCCGTACTCCCCTGCCCGTGGTGGTCTCCTCGCTCGCCGCGAGCGACACGACACGGGTGCAGCGCCAGGCCCCTTACCCGGAGGTCCGCGTCACCTCGGCCGAGGGCTACCCCCACTTCCTGCACATGCACGGCATCCTGCTCGACCGGGACGCCCGGCGCGGCGCGGTGGTCCGGGGTGCCGTGGAGGCGGCGGCCGAGGTGGGTGGGCGGATCGACGTGGCGGGTCAGGCCGATCTGATCGACGAGATCACCGACATCCTGGAGTTCCCCTACGCCGTGCGGGGGTCCTTCGACGAGCGCTACCTCGAACTGCCCGCGAGCGTCCTGACCACCGTGATGCGCAAGCACCAGCGCTATCTGCCGGTGCTGGACGGCGAGCGGCTGATGCCGCACTTCGTCACCTTCGCCAACGCCCTGTGCGACGACGACGTGGTGCGGGCGGGCAACGAGGCGGTGCTGCGGGCCCGTTACGAGGACGCCGCGTTCTTCTGGCGGGCGGACCTGAAGGTGCCGCCGGCGGAGTTCCGGCGCCGGCTGGACAAGCTGACGTTCGAGGACCGGCTCGGTACGGTCGCCGACCGCGCCGACCGCATCGCCTCCCTCGCCCTCGACCTGGCCGGGCGCGCCGGGCTCCCCGGGGAGGCGGTGGACGTCGTCCGGCGCGCCGGTGCGCTGGCCAAGTTCGACCTGGCGTCACAGATGGTGATCGAGTTCTCCGGACTGGCCGGGGTGATGGCCGAGGAGTACGCGCACCGGGCCGGCGAGTCCCCCGAGGTTGCCCGGGCCCTGGCCGAGATGGAGCTGCCGCGCTCCGCCGGCGGCGCCCTGCCGGCCGGGGACGCGGGTGCCGTGCTGTCGCTCGCCGACCGGTTCGACCTGGTGACGGGCATGTTCTTGATCGGCGCCGCGCCGACCGGGAGCTCCGATCCGTACGGGGTGCGCCGGGCCGCGATCGGGCTGCTCAACGTCTTGCGGAGTCGTCCTGCCGTGTCCGGGGTGCGGGTGAGCGAAGGACTGCGCGCGGCGGCCGTACGGTACGCCGCGCAGGGCGTCGAAGTGCCCGCCGAGCGGGTCGCCGAGGCCGCCGAGCTGATCACCCGGCGCTACGAGCAGCAGCTCACGGACGCCGGGCACGAGCATCGGCTCGTTCAGGCCGTCCTGGTGTGGGCCGACCTGCCCTCCCACGGCGACCGCACCCTGGCCACGCTGGAGCGGCACATCGGCACGGAGGAGTTCGAGGCACTCGCTGCCGCGTTCCAGCGGGTCGTGCGCATCCTTCCCGAGGGCGGCGTCGAGGCGGCGGATCTGTCCTTGCTGACCGCGCCCGCCGAGCTGCGTCTCGCCGAGAGCGCCGACGCAGTGCGCCAGGCCCTGCACGGCCGCGAGGACGACCTCGGCGCGTTGATCGAGGTCTCCGCTCCACTGGTCGACGCGATCAGCGCCTTCTTCGAAGAGGTGCTGGTGATGGACCCCGACCCGGCGGTCCGCGCGGCCCGGCTTGCGCTGCTCACGCAGGTGGCGGGGCTGGCGCGTACGACGCTGGACTGGGGTGCGCTGTAGGAGGCGGGCGCAAGAGCGCGGAGGGGTGGGGCGGAGGGTTACGGGGCTGACGTTTCACGTGAAACACCGGATCCCAGCCGATCGGACGTCCGCAGAGGTCAGACCGCCATCAGCGGCGCGGCGTCCTCGCGCCACTTGAGGACTTTGTCGAAGCTCACCACGGCCCCGCCCCGGCCCGGCTTGTTGCCGATGTGGACATGGTCGGCCAGCTCCTCGATGAGGCACAGCCCTCTGCCGTTCTCCGCGTCGGTGTGCGCGGGCCGGATCGGCGGGCGGGACCGGCCGGCCGAACCCGCGGGAAACCCTGGGCCCGCGTCGGCGACCTCGATCCGGCACTTCTCGCCGTCGAGGTACGCCGTGACCCGGTAGGCCTCCGAACCGGGGCCGCCCCGTGCTGTGTCCCCGCCGTGCTCCACGGCGTTCGCGCAGGCCTCGCTGAGGGCGACGGAGAGGTCGTAGGAGATGTCGGGGTCGACGCCCGCGGTCTCCATGGTGCCGATCAGAAGGCGCCTGGCGAGCGGCACGCTGGCAGCTTCGCGCCGCAGATGGAGTGACCACCAGATGCTCATGCTCCAGCCTCCCGGCCGCGGCTCGACATACCGTTACGTATTGCCCCGAGTCCCCGCATGTAAGCGTGAAGTTGACGTGACGCCGCCCATACGGCGGATGCGCCCCAGCTCTGATCGGTGTATGTGGGGGCGGGAGGGGTCAGAGAGTGACGTTCCGGTCGTAGGGCATCTTGCGGACCTGCCGCACGAGGCCCGGGTGGCCAGTGCGATGATGAGCCCGCCATGACTGCCCCCCACGCGCGCGCGACGCGCTCCGGACTCACGCTCCGGATCCTGCGGGCCGCGGTGTTCGCCGCGGTCTGTGTCGTGCTGGCCGGGGCAGGTCACGCGCTCGCCTCCTGCGACGGCATTCCGTTGTGGACGCTGGTCGCCGGGTTCCTCGGGGTGGTCGCCGTGGCGGCACCGTTCGCCGGGCGCGTGCGCTCGCTGCCGGGGATCGCGGCACTGCTCGCGGCCGGTCAGACGGTGTTGCACGCCCTGTTCGGACTCGGTCAGCACGGCACGGCCGCCGTCACATCGTCGGTGCCGGCGGGCACGAGCGACGCCACGCTGGTCCAGCAGGCCGCGCGGTTCGTGTGCGGCACGACGGCGGCGGCGATCAGCCCGGCGCAGGCGCACAAGATCCTCACCGAAGCCCGGATCCAGCCGGCCCCGGGCACGCACACGCATCTGCCGACGGACGCCGGGGCGTCGACCTCGCTGTGGCCGTCCCTGCCGATGCTGCTCGGCCACGTCCTCGCGGCCATCGCCGCCGGCTGGCTGTTGCGCCACGGCGACCTGGCCCTGCTGCGGCTCACCGAACTATCGGCGCAGGGAGTCACGGAAGGGGCGCTCGTGCGCTCCCTGCGGGCCGCGCTCGCGCTGGTGCGCGCCCTGCGCGCCGGGCTGCCGGGAGCCCCGGAGGCCTGTCCGCGCCCCGTGCAGGCCGCGCGGCCCGCGCCTGCGATGCCGCGCACGACCGCACTTCAGCACACGGTGATCCGGCGCGGCCCGCCGACCGCCACGGCTCGCGCATCCGCACTCGCCCTCGCCGCCTGACGCGACGCGACCACCACTCCGCCTTTTCGTACGATCCGGTTGATTCGGTTGATTCCGGATGCCTCGGACGGCTTGGAGGGGGGCCGCGGTCGTGCGGCCCGCGCGCGTGCGCGTATCCCTTCCCATCCGGACCGACTCACAGCGGAGTGCTCCTTCCATGAAGGCTTCCCGTATCGCCGCGGCCGGTGCCGCCGCCGGCATCACCGTTCTCGCCCTGTCCGTCCCCGCCTTCGCGCACGTCAGCGTGCAGCCCGAGGGCGCAGCCGCCAAGGGCGGCTACGCGGTCGTCGACTTCAAGGTCCCCAACGAGCGGGACGACGCCTCGACCACCAAGCTCGAGGTCAACTTCCCCACCGACCACCCGCTGGCCTCGGTGATGCCGGAGCCGATGCCCGGCTGGAAGATCGACGTCACCAAGTCCAAGCTGGACAAGCCGCTGGAGATGCACGGCGAGAAGATCTCCGAGGCCGTCACCAAGGTCACCTGGACCGCCGACGGCAAGGGCATCGAGCCCGGCTACTTCGAGAAGTTCCCGGTCTCGATCGGCCAACTTCCCGAGGACACCGACCAGCTGGTCTTCAAGGCCCTCCAGACGTACTCCAACAAGGAGATCGTCCGCTGGATCGAGGTACCGCAGGAGGGCCAGGAGGAGCCCGACAACCCGGCCCCGGTGCTGGAGCTGTCCGCCGCCTCCGACGACGGGCACCACGCCTCCTCGGGCGACGAGGCCTCCGGCGCCACGTCGGCGGAGAAGGCCTCCGCCGACACCGCCGCCGACACCACCTCCTCCGGCAGCACCGACACGACCGCCCGCGTCCTGGGCATCGTCGGCATCGTGGTCGGCGCGGCGGGCGTCGCCTACGGCGTGCTGGCCGGGCGTCGGCGCACCAACGCCTGACGCCGCTTCCGTTGCCGGCGCGCACCGGGTCACCCCCCCCCCGGGCGGAAACCCCGGTGCGCGCCGGGTCACCGACATCTGGGACATTTTCTATGCGCACCAAGACCTTCGCCGCGGCCGCTCTGCTCGCCGCGGCCTCCCTGACCCTGACCGCCTGCGGCAGCGGCAACGACAGCGACAAGCCGGTCGCCGTCGTGTCCGAGCAGGCCGGCAGCGACAAGGCCGCCACCGTTCTCGACAAGCCGTTCGAGAAGCCGGACCTGGTCCTCACCGACACGCAGGGCAAGAAGTACGACCTCCGCAAGGAGACCGAGGGCAAGCCCACGCTGATCTACTTCGGCTACACCCACTGCCCCGACGTCTGCCCGTCGACGATGAGCAACATCGCCGTGGCCAAGAAGCAGCTGCCCAAGGCCGAGCAGGACGAGATGCGTGTCGTGTTCGTCACCACCGACCCGGACCGCGACAAGCCGGCCGAGCTCGGCAAGTGGCTCAAGGGCATCGACCCGCAGTTCATCGGCCTCACCGGCGACTTCGCCACCATCCAGGCCGGAGCCCGCACCCTCGGCATCTCCATCGATCCGCCGCACAAGGACAAGAACGGCAAGATCATCTCCGAGCACGGCACCCAGGTCATCGCCTTCTCGCCGAAGACCGACGGCGGCTATGTGCTCTACGGCGAGGACGCCACCGTCGACGACTACACCAAGGACCTCCCCAAGATCGCCAAGGGAGAGAACCCGTGAGGCGGCGACTCGCACCTGCGGCCCTCGTCATAGCCGGGGCACTGGCCCTGGCGGGTTGCGGCGGCTCGGCCTCGGACTCCGGTTCCGGGAGCGGCAAGGCGGAACTCTCCGTGGGCTCCGCGTACATGCCGCAGCCCGTCTCCGACGAGATGGCGGCCGGCTTCTTCACCGTCACCAACAAGGGCGGTGCCGCCGACGAGCTGACCTCGGTCACCAGCGACGTCGCCGGGCAGGTCACCGTTCACGAGACCACCGGCGGGGCCATGCAGGAGGTCAAGGCCCTGAAGGTCCCCGCCCACGGCGAACTCGTGCTGAAGAGCGGCGGCAACCACCTGATGTTCGAGCAGCTGAAGCGCAAGCCGAAGGAAGGTCAGACGGTCTCCGTCGAGCTCCACTTCGCCCACTCCGGCCCGGTCAAGGTCGAGATGCCGGTGAAGTCGGCGACCTACAACCCGAAGACCGGACACTGAGGGAGGGACCACTGTGACGCAGACCATCGCCCCCCGTGTCCGGACTGTGGTGCTGCTGCTCCTGGCCGCGGCCTGCGCACTCCTGGCCGGAGCAGGTCCGGCCTCCGCGCACGCCGCGGTGACCGGCAGCGACCCCGCGCAGGGGGCGGTGGTCGACAAGGCACCGGCCCGGATCTCGCTCACCTTCTCCGAGCAGGTCGCGCTGTCCGACGACTCGTTGCGCGTGCTCGACCCCGAGGGCAAGCGCGTCGACGCGGGCGAACCGTCCGGTGTCAGCGGCACGACCTACGCCGTGCGGCTCCATTCCGGACTGCCCGACGGCACCTACACGGTCGCCTACCAGGTGGTGTCCGCGGACAGCCATCCCGTGGCCGGTGCCTACACCTTCTCCATCGGTGCCCCCTCCAAGACGTCCGTGTCGGTCTCCGGGCAGTCGACCGACGACGGCGTGGTCGGCTGGCTGTACGGCTTCGGGCGGTACGTGTCCTACGCCGGGTTCATCGTGATGGCCGGCGGCGCCGCCTTCGTACTCGCCTGCTGGCCGCGCGGCTCCGGGGTGCGGCCCGTGCAGCGATTCGTCGTCTCCGGGTGGCTCGCGCTGACCGCCGCCACCCTCGCCCTGCTGCTCCTGCGCGGCTCCTTCACCGGCTCCGGGAAGGTCGCCGACGTCTTCGACCTGTCCCTGCTCGGGCAGGTGCTCCAGACCAAGACCGGCGCGGCCCTGGTGTCCCGGCTGTTGCTGCTCGCCGCGGCGGCGCTGTTCATCGCCGTACTGTTCGGGGCGTACGACAAGCGGGAGGACCCCCAGGAGAAGCGCGACCTGACCTTCGGGCTCGCTATCGGCGGCGTCGTCGTGGCGGCCGGACTCGCCGCGAGCTGGGCGATGTCCGAGCACGCCTCGGTCGGGCTCCAGGCGGGCATCGCCATGCCGGTCGACGTCCTCCATCTGCTCGCCGTCGCCGCGTGGCTCGGCGGGCTGGGCGCGCTGCTGATCGCCCTGTACCGGGCACCGGCCGACGCGCCCGTCGACGCGACGGCCGTACGCCGCTTCTCCCGCGTCGCCTTCGGCAGCGTCGTCGCGCTGATCGCGACCGGGACGTACCAGTCCTGGCGCCAGCTCGGCTCCTGGTCGGCCTTCACCGACACGCGGTACGGACAACTGCTCCTCGCCAAGATCGCCCTCGTGGCGGTCCTGGTCGGCGTCGCGTGGATCTCGCGCCGGTGGACCGGGCGCCTGGCGGAAGCGGTGCCGGCATCGGCGGAGCGGGAGAAGGCGCGGGTCGGAGCAGGGGCCGATGCCTCCGGTGACGCTGCCGGTCCGGCCGAGCCCGCTGTGACCGGCAATGACGAGACCGGCACGGACCCAGAGGCCGCTGCCGACGCCGACACCGACACGGACACCGACGCCGACGCCGAGTCCGACGAGCAGCCTGATTCCGAGCCCGCCGACACCGAGCGGGCCGCGCAGCTCGCCCGGCAACGGGCCGCCCGGGACGCCGCCCGGCAGAAGCGGCTGCGGGACGCCGACCCGAACCGCTCCGGCCTGCGCCGCTCCGTGCTGACCGAGGCCGGCATCGCGGTCGTCCTGCTCGCCGTCACCACCGTCCTCACACAGACCGAGCCGGGACGCACGGAGCAGGAGGCCAAGGCCGCCACATCGTCCTCCGCGTCCACCGCGCCCGACACGAGCGGGTCCGGGGCACTGACCCTGAACATGCCCTTCGACACCGGCGGCCAGGACGGCAAGGGCATCGTCACGGTCGACCTCGACCCCGCACGCGTGGGCGACAACGAGATGCACGTCTACGTGGAGCGGCCAGGCGGCGGGGCCTTCGACATCCCCGAGGTCAAGGTCGACTTCACCCTCAAAGCCAAGGACATCGGGCCGCTGCCCGTCGTCCCCGACCACATCGCAACCGGACACTGGTCGGCGAACGGAGTGCAGATCCCCATGGCCGGCGACTGGAAGGTCGACGTGACCGTGCGGACCTCCGACATCGACGAGGTGACCGTCTCCAAGAACGCGCAGATCGGCTGAACCACCATGGCTGACCAGTCCATTCCGCAAGCCCGTACCCCCGGCACCGTGCCGGGGGAGACCGAAGCGGCCCCTGCCCAGGACGGCATCTCACGGCGCCGCCTGCTCGGCACCGCCGGTGCCACCGGGCTCGTCCTCGGCACGGCGGGCGCGGCCGTCGGATACGCCGCCGCCCCCTCCGACGCCGCCGCTCCGCTCACCTCGCTCGGCACCGACCGGGCGATGTTTCACGGGAAACATCAGCCCGGCATCACCGAGGGCCTCCAGGCCCGCGGCCACCTCGTCGCCTTCGACCTGGCGGCAGGCGCCGGCCGCAAGGAGGCCGCCGCCCTGCTGCGCCGCTGGTCGGAGACCGCCCGGCGGCTGATGGCGGGCGAGCCGAGCGCGCACGACGACACCGATGTGGCCCGCGACGCCGGACCCTCGTCGCTGACGATCACCTTCGGCTTCGGCCACAGCTTCTTCGGCAGGACCGGCCTGGAGCAGCAGCGGCCGACCGCCCTGGACCCGCTGCCCGAGTTCTCCTCCGACCACCTCGACAGGAACCGCAGCAACGGCGACCTGTGGGTGCAGGTCGGCGCCAACGACGCCCTCGTGGCCTTCCACGCCCTGCGCGCGATCCAGAAGGACGCGGGCCGGGCCGCCAAGGTGCGCTGGCAGATGAACGGCTTCAACCGCTCGCCGGGCGCGACCGCCCACCCCATGACGGCCCGCAACCTGATGGGGCAGATCGACGGCACCCGCAATCCGAAGCCGTCCGAGGCCGACTTCGACCAGCGGATCTTCGTGCCGGAGAAGGGCGAACCGGCCTGGATGGCGAACGGCTCCTACGCCGTCGTACGCCGTATCCGCATGCTCCTCGACGACTGGGAGAAGCTCTCCGTCAAGGCCCAGGAGGACGTGATAGGCCGCCGCAAGTCCGACGGGGCGGCGCTGTCCGGCGGCACCGAGACGACCGAGATGGACCTGGAGAAGACGGACTCCCGGGGCAACCTGGTCGTCCCGATCAACGCCCACGCCCGCATCACACGGCCCGACCAGAACGGTGGCGCGGCGATGCTCCGCCGCCCGTTCTCCTTCCACGACGGCATCGACCCGGACGGGGTCCCGGACGCGGGCCTGCTCTTCATCTGCTGGCAGGCCGATCCGCTGCGCGGCTTCGTGCCGGTGCAGCGCAAGCTCGACCGCGGCGACGCCCTGTCGCAGTTCATCCGGCACGAGTCGAGCGGGCTGTTCGCGGTGCCCGGTGGGGCCGCGGAGGGCGAGTACGTGGGACAGAAGTTGCTGGAGGGGTGAGAGTTGGTCTCTGGGCGGGCTTGTGGGGGATAGCGCTTCCGCGGGCCCACTAGGGTGAGGTCATGCCAGCGAGCTATGCGTATCTCGGCCCCGAGGGCACCTTCACCGAAGTCGCCCTGCGCACGCTTCCCGAGGCCGCCACCCGGGAGCTCATCCCGTACGTGTCCGTCCAGTCCGCGCTCGACGCGGTACGCGCCGGCGAGGCCGAGGCCGCGTTCGTGCCGATCGAGAACTCCGTCGAGGGCGGCATCACCACCACCCTCGACGAACTGGTCGCCGGCGCGCCGCTGATGATCTACCGCGAGGTGCTGCTGTCGATCACCTTCGCGCTGCTGGTCCGCCCCGGCACCAAGCTGTCGGACATCAAGACCGTCTCCGCCCACCCGGCCGCGCAGCCGCAGGTGCGCAACTGGCTGAAGAAGCACCTCCCGGACGCCCACTGGGAGTCGGCCGCCTCGAACGCGGACGCCGCCCGGCTGGTCCAGGAGGGTCAGTACGACGCCGCCTTCGCCGGCGAGTTCGCGGCCGCCCGCTACGGCCTGGAGGCCCTGGAGACCGGGATCCACGACGCGGAGAACGCCCAGACGCGGTTCGTGCTGGTCGGCCGGCCCGCCCGGCCCGCGGCGCCGACCGGCGCGGACAAGACCTCCGTCGTGCTGTGGCAGCGCGACGACCACCCCGGAGGCCTGCGCGATCTGCTGGGCGAGTTCGCCACGCGCGGCATCAACCTGATGCTGCTCCAGTCCCGGCCCACCGGCGCGGGCATCGGCAACTACTGCTTCTGCATCGACGCCGAGGGCCATATCTCCGACCGCCGGGTGGCCGAAGCCCTGATGGGCCTGAAGCGGATCTGCCTCCAGGTGCGTTATCTCGGCTCCTATCCGCGCGCGGACATGAAGCCGGGGGATGTCCAGCCGCCGCGGCTGGGGACGTCGGACGAGGAGTTCGTGGCGGCGGCGGACTGGGTGGCGCGGTGCCAGGACGGCCGGTTCTAGGCCGTCGTACCTGCTGATTGTCGTTATCCACAGAAGTTATCCACAGGCTTGGTTCTCGACCTGGGGACAAGTCGACAACGAAGTGTTGGTCAGTCGACAAATCGCCCTACAGGCACCTGATGCGTCCATCGGCGTGCAGGTCACCCTTCGTCTACCGTTTTCCCTTGCGTAACTCTTCGGGGTGACCCATTTCCACTCGAAAGTGAGGACAGGGCAGGTTTGCACCGGGAATTCTTCGGTGCGGCAGAGCCTTCCGGAGTGATCAATTCCGACGTCCACAGATCTTCCACACAGCCTGTGGATAACTTTTGGGCGGGTGTGGATCCCTGTGGACAACCGAGCCCCAAGTCCCGTTCCCCACAAGGGATTCGAGTCAACGTCGCGCCCTGCGGATGCCTCGTTCCGGGGAGAGGTGGTCGGTATATTGACACAGTGCGCAATTCCCCCATAACGGTATGTAAGCTACGCCCGGAATAGTGAGTCGTGGGCGGTCACCCCGCACCGGTAGCCTTGGGCGCGTGATTGACCTTCGCCTGCTCCGTGAGGACCCCGACCGTGTGCGCGCGTCGCAGCGCGCCCGTGGAGAGGACGTCGCGCTCGTCGACTCCCTCCTGTCTGCCGACGAGCGGCGCAGGTCGTCCGGCGTCCGCTTCGACGAGCTGCGCGCCGAGCAGAAGGCGCTCGGCAAGCTCATCCCCAAGGCTTCCGGAGACGAGAAGGCCGAGCTGCTGAAGAAGGCGGGCCAGCTCGCCGCCGACGTCAAGGCCGCCGACGCGGACCGCGACGCGGCCGCCACCGAGACCCAGGAGCTGCTCCTGAGGCTCGGCAACCTCGTCCACCCGGACGTGCCGGTGGGCGGCGAGGAGGACTTCGTCACGCTGGAGACGCACGGCACGATCCGCGACTTCACCGCCGAGGGCTTCGAGCCCAGGGACCACCTGGAGCTCGGCCAGATCCTCGGCGCGATCGACGTCGAGCGGGGCGCCAAGGTCTCCGGCTCGCGCTTCTACTTCCTGACGGGCGTCGGCGCCCTGCTGGAGCTGGCCCTGGTGAACGCGGCGATGGCCCAGGCCACCGCGGCCGGCTTCACGCCGATGCTGACCCCGGCCCTGGTCCGCCCCCAGTCCATGGCGGGCACCGGCTTCCTCGGCCAGGCCGCGCAGGACGTCTACCACCTCGCGGCCGACGACCTCTACCTGGTCGGCACGTCCGAGGTCCCGCTCGCCGCGTACCACATGGACGAGATCCTCGACGCCGAGAAGCTGCCGCTGCGCTACGCGGGCTTCTCGCCCTGCTTCCGCCGCGAGGCCGGCTCGCACGGCAAGGACACCCGGGGCATCTTCCGCGTGCACCAGTTCGACAAGGTCGAGATGTTCTCCTACGTCGCCCCGGAGGACTCGCAGGCCGAGCACCAGCGGCTGCTGGAGTGGGAGAAGCAGTGGCTGACCTCGCTGGAGCTGCCGTACCGCGTGATCGACGTGGCGAGCGCCGACCTTGGCGCCTCGGCGTCGCGCAAGTTCGACTGCGAGGCGTGGATCCCGACGCAGGGCAAGTACCGCGAGCTGACCTCGACCTCGGACTGCACCGAGTTCCAGTCCCGCCGCCTGTCGATCCGCGTCCGTGACGGCAAGCAGGTCCGCCCGCTGGCCACGCTCAACGGCACGCTGTGCGCCGTGCCGCGCACGATCGTGGCGATCCTGGAGAACCACCAGCAGGCCGACGGCTCGGTGCGGGTGCCCGAGGTGCTGCGTCCGTACCTGGGCGGCCGGGAGGTCCTGGAGCCGGTGGCCAAGTGACCACCACCGGTTTCCCGTACCAGCTGATCGCGACCGACCTCGACGGGACGCTGCTGCGTTCCGACGAGTCGGTGTCGCCCCGCACCCGTGACGCGCTCGCCGAGGCCGCCTCGGCAGGTGCCGCGCACATCGTCGTCACCGGCCGCGCGGTCCCGTGGACCCGGCACATCCTCGACGACCTCGGCTACCAGGGGCTGGCCGTCTGCGGCCAGGGCGCACAGGTGTACGACGCCGGCGCCCACCGGTTGCTGACGTCGGTGACGCTGGACCGGCAGCTGGCCGGAGTGGCGCTGGCCAAGATCGAGGCGGAGGTCGGCCCGCTGTACCTGGCGGCGAGCCGCGACGGCCTCGACGGCGAGGTGCTGGTGGGTCCCGGCTACGCGGCCCACGGCAATCTGCCCGCGACCCCGTTCACGGACGCGTCGGACCTGTGGAGCGCGCCCCTGAACAAGCTGTACATCCAGCACCCGACGCTCTCGGACGACGAGCTGTGCGAGGCGGCCACGCGCACCGCCGGCGGTTTCGTCACCGTCGTCATGGCGGGCGAGGGCATCGTCGAACTCCTGCCTCTGGGCCTGTCCAAGGCGACCGGCCTGTCCCTGGCGGCGCGTCGGCTCAAGGTGAAGGCGGCCGACACGATCGCCTTCGGCGACATGCCCAACGACATACCGATGTTCGCCTGGGCCTCCTACGGTGTGGCGATGGCGGACGCCCACGAGGAACTGAAGGCGGTGGCCGACGAGGTGACGTCCTCGAACGAGGAGGACGGGATCGCCGTGGTGCTCGAGCGGCTGCTGGGCTGAACCTTCAGTCCTCGCGCTTCCCTTGGGTATCGCGTTCGGCGGAGGATGCACGGATCGAACGTGCGCGGGCTTTCCAGCCCGACCATGACTCGCTCCTGATCAAACACAGCGCAAGCCAGTGCCTTGCCACTCGGCCAATCCTCCGGGTGGGCGGCCTCACGCGACGTGCGATTCGCGTGCTCGAAGCGGCCGCCCCGGGCAGCTCCCCGTGTGGGGCGGGCTCTACGGAGGGGTAGCGATTACTCCGGAGCCCGCCGCGGGCTGCCCTGAAGGGAGCTGGACGTACTGCCGTACATGGACATCGTCCGGCTCCTCTCCCAGAACGTGACGCCGGACTCGTCGTCCGGCAGGGACACGACTACTCTGCCTGCCGGGCGAAAAGGACGCCACCGATTAAATCGGCGGCCGGACGGGGGTCGGTCAGCGCTTGCGCCACCTGCGCCGCCGGGCCTTGCTGAAGAACCAGCCCGCAGGCGGCTCGTCCGACCGCCAGGGCTGCGGCTCCGGTTCCTCGCGGCGCCAGCGCGCGGCGAGCATCCGGGCGCGGGCGGACGGCTCGGAGGTCTCGGCGGAGCGTATGAAGTCGTCGTCCAGGACGAGGTCGTCCCAGGCGCCGTCTCCGGAGCCGGATCCCGACTGTCCGCGGTCGTCGTACTGAGCCCTCTCGGCCGCCATCCCCGTCCCCTTCCAGCCGTCCAACTTCCGTGCGACATCCCTGCGTTCCGTTCGCCCAGTGTGCCCTGACAGGGGTGAAGCCCCCGTCAAGGCCGGGGCACGTCACTCCTCGCCGGCGAGGGTCAGCGAGCGCAGCTTCTGACCGGCGTACCAGGTGGCCAGCACCGTGACGGCGACCAGCAGCACCGTCGCCGTGGTGAGGCCGACGTCCGAGGTCACCAGGTCGCCGCCGGACACCTTCTGGGCCACGGCCAGCGCCCACTGCTGGACGCTCAGCGTGCGGGCGCCCGGCACCAGGGAGCCGAACAGGGCCTCCCAGACCAGCGCGTAGACGAGCCCGAACACCACCGCGTGCCGGGAGACCGTGCCGAGCAGCAGGAACAGGGCCGCGTACGCGATGGAGGCGACCAGTGCGGCCACCGTGTAGGCGACGGCGATCTGCTGGCCGTTGCCGTTCAGGATGAAGCCCGCGATGAGCGTCGGCACCGCGGAGAACACCATCGTCACCGCGATCGCGACGATCAGCTTGGTGAAGATGATCGCCGGGCGTTTGATCGGCTTGGAGAGCAGGTACACCACCGAGCCGTCGTCGATCTCCGGCCCGATCGCGCCGGTTCCGGCGATGACGCCGATGATCGGCACCATCGTGGCGAGGGCGAGGCCGCCCAGCAGGTCCGCCGCCGTCTGGTCGTCCGCCCCGGCGAGGAAACGCACCACCACCGAGATGGCGATGAGCAGCAGCGGCAGGGCTCCGAGGATGAGGGCCCGGCGCCGGCCGAGCAGGGCCCGGTACGTGAGCCGGGCGACTGTGGGGTCGTACATCAGGGCCTCCTACGCCGCGACGAGGTACGAGAAGACGGACTCGAGGGACTCGTCGGACGGCGAGACCGTGAGCAGCCGGATGCCGTGGTCCCTGGCCACCCGCGGCAGCAGGGCCGTGAAGCGGCCGAAGTCGACGGCCTGGATGCGCAGCGCGCCCTCGGCGAGGTCGACCTCGATGCCGGACGTCGACGGGTCGGCGATCAGCGCGGCCGCGAGGGCGCGGTCGTCGCTGGAGCGCACCAGGTAGCGGTGCGGCCGGTCGGTCATCAGACGGCGGATCTTGCGGAAGTCACCGCTGGCGGCGTGCCGGCCGGCGACGACGACCTCGATGTGCCAGGCGAGTTGCTCGACCTCTTCGAGGATGTGGGACGAGAAAAGCACCGTGCGGCCCTCGTCGCCCATGCGGCGCAGCAGGTCCATGAGCTGCATGCGCTGGCGCGGGTCCATGCCGTTGAAGGGCTCGTCCAGCAGGAGCAGGGACGGGTCGTGGACCAGGGCCGAGGCCATCTTCACGCGCTGGCGCATGCCCTTGGAGTACGTCTGGATCTTGCGGTCCTGCGCGTACTCCATCTCGACCGTGGCGAGCGCCCGCTGGGCCGCCTTGGCGCCCAGGCCGTGCAGCTCGGCGTTGGCGAGGACGAACTCCTTCCCGGTGAGGAAGTCGTACATCGCCTCCCGCTCGGGGACGACGCCGATGTGCTTGTAGATCTGCTCGTTGCGCCACACGGCCTGGCCGTCGAGGGTGACCGTGCCGGTGGAGGGGGCCAGGAAGCCGCCCATCATGTTGATGAGGGTGGACTTTCCGGCGCCGTTGGGGCCCAGCAGACCCGTGACGCCGGGGCCGATGGTCATGGTGATGTCGTTGACGGCGACCACGTTGCCGAACCAGCGGGAGACGTGGTCGATGGAGAGCGTGGTCACAGTCCCACCTTCTTGTAGCGGCGCATCAGGAGGCCGTAGCTCGCCGCGATCAGGCCCAGGGCGACGAGGACGTAGACGACGCCCTCGGCGTTGCTCGGGCCCACCCCGCCGGGGAAGGCGGAGGTCGCGCCCAGGAACGCGGACTGCGCGCCGTCGATGAGCGTGATGGGCGAGAACAGCCCGATCCACGGCACGGCGGCGCTGCTGCCCTGGGCGTCGGCGATGGCCTGGAGGGTGGAGACCGCGCCGTAGGTGATGGTCAGTACGGCGATCACGGCCGCGATGCCGAAGCCGCGGCGCGGGGTGAAGGACGCGATGACCAGGCCGATGCCGGCGAAGAGCAGTGAGAGCAGTGCCACGGAGACGATTCCCTGTGCGAATCCCTTGGTCTGGTCGGCGAAGTCGAGCTTGGCCAGCAGCGCGCCCACATAGAGCACGAGCAGGGGAGCGGCCGTGAGGACGAACAGCGCCGAGGCCAGCGCCGCGAACTTGGCGCGGACGTAGTCGGCGATCTCGATGGGGCGCGAGAAGTACAGCGGAACGGTCTTGAAGCGCAGGTCGCGTGAGACGGACTGGGGTGCCTGCGAGGCGACGTACAGGCTGATGACCGCCTGCATGACGATCGCGTAGCGCGTGTAGTCCAGGGGCAGTTCCTTGGCCTTGGTGAAGACCGCGACGGCGACCATGATGGCCGCGGGCACGCACATCACCACGAACAGCAGCATCGGCAGCACCTTCGACTTCACCGAGCGGCCGAGGCCGTAGGAGCCGCGCAGGGACTGCGAGTACAGCGAGCGGCGGGCGTAGGCGCGGCCCAGGCGGGGGCCGTCGTAGTTGCGGTAGCCGATGTTGTGGATGCGGGTCTGGTCACCCGGCACCGGGGCTGCCCCCGTGGAGTGCTCAACCGCCATGGCCGACCGCCTCCTTCCGCTGCTCGTGCTGGTCACTGGTCGTGAAGACCTCGGAGATGTGGTGCCGGCGCTGCTCCATGCGCACCAGGCCGAGCCCGAGGTCCGCGATCACGTCCCGGACCAGGTCGTACGTCTCCTCGCCCTGCGCGGTGAGCAGCAGGACGTGGCCGGCGCCCGGCAGACCGCTGCCGTCCTGGACGCTCACCCCGCGCGCGTGCAGCGCATCGCGCACCGCGCGGGTGCCGTCCGGGTGCTCGTCGGTGTCGGTGACCTCGATCGCGAGGGTCGTCGTGATCTGCGTGAAGTCCGTGGTGGAGCTGGAGCGCAGGAGCTTGCCGCCGTCGATGACGACGACGTGGTCGCAGGTGCGCTCCAGTTCTCCCAGCAGGTGCGAGGTGACCAGGACCGAGATGCCGAAGTCGGTGTGGATCCGGCGGATCAGGCCGAGCATCTCGTCGCGGCCGACCGGATCGAGGCCGTTGGTCGGCTCGTCCAGGAAGACCAGCTGCGGGTCGTGGACGAGGGCCTGCGCGAGCTTCACGCGCTGCTTCATGCCGGTCGAGTAACCACCGATGGGGCGGTAGCGCTCCTCGTACAGACCGACGTGGCGCAGGGTGTCGGCCGTGCGCTCGCGGGCGGCGGTGGGCGGCAGGCCGGACATGCGCGCCATGTGGACGACGAACTCGGTGGCCGAGACGTCCGGCGGCAGGCAGTCGTGCTCGGGCATGTAGCCGACCCGCTCGCGGATGTCGGCGCCCTTGGTGGCGACGTCGAGGCCGAGCACTTCGGCACGGCCCTCGGTGGCGGGGGACAGACCCAGCAGGATCTTGATCAGTGTGGACTTGCCGGCTCCGTTGGCTCCGACGAGTCCGGTCACACCGGGCCCGACGTCCACGGAGAGCCGGTCAAGCGCGGTCACCCGGGGGAACCGCTTGCTCAGGCTTTCGGTCGCGATCACAGTCACCCTATGAAGGTAGGGGCCGTGCGCGTGACGGTCGTCACCCCCCAGAGCTGTCTTCGGGTCAGCCCTGAGTATTACGTGCCCCTAGGGGAGCTGGTTCTCGAGAGTTACCACGCCCGGGGAGCCTCTATTGACGAACTCTCTAACAACTGCCAGATTCGCCGGATGACGTTGCTCACGGGCGCGCGGGAGCGCTGGGTGCGGACCGGCGAAGTCGAGCTGTGTGTGGCCGAGCTGGGCGATCCGGGGCGTCCGACGGTCGTCCTGGTGCACGGCTACCCCGACAGCAAGGAGGTGTGGTCCGAGGTCGCCGCGCGTCTCGCCGGGCAGTTCCACGTGGTGGCGTACGACGTCCGCGGCCACGGGCGGTCCACGGCGCCACGGCCGCTGCGGGGCGGGTTCACGCTGGAGAAGCTGACGGACGACTTCCTGGCCGTCGCGGACGCGGTCAGCCCGGATCGGCCGGTGCATCTCGTCGGGCACGACTGGGGCTCGGTGCAGGCCTGGGAGTTCACCACCGTCCGGCGCACCGAGGGCCGCATCGCCTCCTTCACGTCGATGTCCGGGCCCTCCCTGGACCACTTCGGCCACTGGATCGACAGCCGTGTGAAGCGGCCCACCCCGCGCCGGATCGGCCAGCTCCTCGGGCAGGGCGCCCGGTCCTGGTACGTGTACCTGCTGCACACGCCCGTGCTGCCCGAGCTGGCCTGGCGCGGCCCGCTCGGCAAGCGGTGGCCCCGGGTCCTGGAGCGCGTCGAGAAGGTGCCCCGGGGTGGTTACCCGACCTCGTCCCTGCCGTCGGACGCGGCCCACGGGGCCTGGCTGTACCGGGACAACGTCCGTCCCCGACTGCGCAGGCCACGCCCGGACGCGTACGCGCACGCGCCCGTGCAGATCGTGACACCGTTGGAGGACCGGTTCCTGTCCGAGCGGCTCCACGATGACCTCGATCAGTGGGTTCCGCAGCTGACCCGCAGGACCGTTCAGGCGGGGCACTGGATCCCACGCACCCGTCCGGATCAGCTGGCTTCGTGGATCGAGGAGTTCGTGACGTCCGTGGAGAGCGGCCGGTCCCCCGGGCCGGCAGGCGGCAAGCACGCCCAGCGGTTCGGCGGGCAGCTCGTGCTGGTCACCGGGGCGGGCAGCGGCATCGGGCGGGCGACGGCGCTGGCGTTCGCCGAGGCCGGCGCGCGCGTGGTCGCCGTCGACCGGAACCCTCAGGCGGCGGCCCGCACCGCCGAGTCGTCCCGCCGGGCGGGCGCTCCAGCGGCCTGGGCGGAGACGGTCGACGTCTCCGACGAGCAGGCCATGGAGAAGCTCGCCGAGAAGGTCACCACCGAGTACGGCGTGGTGGACGTCCTCGTGAACAACGCCGGGATCGGACTGTCCGGCTCCTTCTTCGACACGACGCCGGAGGACTGGAGGAAGGTCCTCGACGTCAACCTCTGGGGTGTCATCCACGGCTGCCGGCTCTTCGGCCGGCGGATGTCCGAGCGCGGGCAGGGGGGCCACATCGTCAACGTGGCCTCGGCGGCGGCCTACCAGCCCTCCCGGGCGCTGCCCGCCTACAGCACCTCCAAGGCGGCCGTGCTGATGCTCAGCGAGTGCCTGCGCGCGGAGCTCGCCGGGCAGGGCATCGGTGTGACCGCGGTCTGCCCCGGCTTCGTCAACACCGCCATCACCTCCACGGCGCACTTCGCCGGGGTCGACGCCAGGGAGGAGAAGCGGCTCCAGCAGCGCGCCGCCCGCCTGTACGGGCTGCGGAACTACCCGCCGGAGAAGGTCGCCGCCGCGATCCTGCGGGCGGTGGTGCGCAACGAGGCGGTGGCCCCGGTCACGCCGGAGGCGCGGGGTGCGCGCTGGCTGTCGCGGTTCGCGCCGGGGGCACTGCGGGGGATCGCACGGATGAAGCCGCCGATGTGACCTCAAGTCGCCCAGAGGGAGGGCCAGTTGTCCACAGACTGGCCAATTCCCCTGTGGATAACATCACTTGGCTGTGGATCAAACCTTCAAGGTAAAACTCGATCGCGTGATTCAGGTCTCTCCCGCACCCTGATGGGATGGACGAAAGACGCACCGTCAAGGTGTCGAAGTACCTCTCGAAGCATCTGCGGCATCAACCGGAACGGATCGGGCTCACGCTCGACGAGGGTGGCTGGGTCGAGATCGACACACTGATCGCCGCAGCCACCGCCCATGGCTTCCGGTTCACCCGTTCCGAGCTGGACCACGTCGTCGCCACCAACGACAAGCGGCGTTTCGCCGTCGAGGGCACCCGGATCCGTGCCAGCCAGGGCCACAGCGTCGCGGTCGACCTCGGGCTGCCGACGGCGACTCCGCCCGCGTACCTCTACCACGGCACCGTCGCCCGCAACCTGGACGCGATCCGGGCCGAGGGGCTCAGGCCGATGGACCGGCATGCCGTGCACCTCTCGTCCGACCGCGAGACGGCGACCCGCGTCGGTGCCCGCCGTGGCCGGCCGGTCGTGCTGGCCGTGGACGCGGGCGCGATGCACCGCGACGGTCATGTCTTCCAAGTGAGCGCGAACGGCGTGTGGCTCACCCAGGCCGTACCGCCGCGCTATCTGCGCTTTCCCGAGCCTCACTGACGCGCTGTGCGGGACGAGCGACTCACGGTGAGTGTTTCACGTGAAACACGGGCCACTCGCCGCGCTCCCTTAGGCTCGATGCCATGAGTCTGCGTCTGAGCACCGTGATCCTCCCCTACCGTCGCTGGCAGGAAGGCGGCCGTGCGGCCTGGACGCGTGCCGAGCAGCTCGGCTTCCACACCGCGTACACCTACGACCATCTGTCGTGGCGCAGCTTCCGGGACGGCCCCTGGTTCGGTGCCGTACCGACCCTCACCGCCGCCGCGACCATCACCGACCAGCTGCGGCTGGGCACGCTGGTGACCTCGCCGAACTTCCGGCACCCGGTGACGCTCGCCAAGGAGCTGATCTCCCTCGACGACATCTCCGGCGGGCGGGTCACGCTGGGCATCGGCGCGGGCGGCTCGGGCTTCGACGCCACCGCGCTCGGCCAGGAGCCGTGGACCCCGCGGGAGCGCGCCGACCGCTTCGCCGAGTTCGTCCCGCTGCTCGACCGGCTGCTCAGCGAGGACGCGGTGTCGTACGAGGGCGACTTCTACTCGGCACACGAGGCACGGAACATCCCCGGCTGTGTGCAGCGCCCCAGACTGCCGTTCGCGGTGGCTGCGACCGGGCCGCGCGGGATGCGGCTCGCCGCCCGGTACGGGCAGGCGTGGGTGACCACCGGCGACCCCAAGCTGTACGAGAACGGCACTCCTGAACAGTCGGTTCAGGCCATTCGCGGGCAGGCGGAGAAACTCGCCGACATCTGCGCCGAGATCGGCCGGGACATGACCGACCTCGACAAGGTCCTGCTCACCGGATTCACCCCGGACCGCGGAGGACCGCTCCAGTCCCTGGACGCCTTCGTCGACTTCGCCGGCCGGCACATGGAGCTGGGCTTCACGGACATCGTGGTCCACTGGCCCATCCCCGACTCGCCCTTCGCGGCGGACGAGAAGGCCTTCGAGCAGATCGCCATGGAGGCGCCGGCGCAGTTGCGCTGAGAGGCGCCCTCGGGAAGTTCCTGGTGAGGGCGGTATCCACTCACCTGTGCGGACTCCCGCACGCCCGTGCAGGCATATGCGGGACAATGGCCGGGTGACCTCAGCGACCCGACAGCCCGAGACCGCGGCCGAGACCGTCCCGCCGCGGCTGATCGCCACCGACCTCGACGGCACGCTGCTGCGCGACGACAAGTCGGTGTCCCCCCGCACGGTGGCCGCCCTGGCAGCCGCCGAGGAGGCGGGCATCGAGGTCTTCTTCGTCACCGGCCGCCCGGCCCGCTGGATGGATGTCGTCAGCGACCACGTGCACGGCCACGGCCTGGCGATCTGCGGCAACGGCGCCGCCGTGGTCGACCTGCACGGCGGCCCCGGTGCCCACCGGTTCGTGAAGGTCCGGGAGCTGGAGCGGGCGAACGCGCTGGACGCCGTACGGCTGCTGCGTGACGCGGCTCCGGGCACGGTGTACGCGGTGGAGCAGACGTACGGCTTCTACCAGGAACCGGCCTATCCGAAGCTGCACATGGAGATCCCCGACAGCCTCGCCCCGGCGGAGGAACTGCTGTCGCCGGACCACCGCGCGGCCGCGGAGCCGGTGCTGAAGATCCTGGCGTACCACCCGGAGATGGACCCGGACGCCTTCCTGACCCTGGCCCGGCTCGCCATCGGCGACCGCGCCAACGTCACCCGTTCCAGCCCCAGTGCCCTGCTCGAGATCAGCGGCCCCGGGGTGTCCAAGGCCAGCACGCTCGCCCTGTGCTGTGCCGAGCGCGGCATCTCGCACGAGCAGGTCGTCGCCTTCGGTGACATGCCGAACGACGTCGAGATGCTGACCTGGGCGGGCCGGTCCTACGCGATGGGCAACGCCCACCCGGACGTGATCGCCGCGGCCTCGGGACGGACGGTCGCGAACAACGAGGACGGCGTGGCGGTCGTGATCGAGCAGTTGCTGACGGAACTGCCATAGGTGTCGCGGTTGTAGGTGTGGCGGCTGTGCGGCTGCGGCTCTCGCCGGGGTCAGAGCAGCACCCCGCGAGCCGTCAGCCATGACACCGGATTCACGGACGAGCCCATCTCCGGCGTGACCCTGGTCTCGAAGTGCAGGTGCGGTCCGGTGGAGTTGCCCGTGGTGCCCGACTGGCCGATCCACTGGCCGGGGGTGACGTGCTCCCCCTGGTCGACCGCGACGGACGCGAGATGGGCGTACTGCGTGTAGTAGCCGCCCGCGTGCTCGAGCACGATCTCGATGCCGAAGGCACCCCCGCAGGACACCTTCACCACCCGGCCCGCACCCACGGCCCGCACCGGCGTGCCGATCGGCACGGCGAAGTCCTGCCCGGTGTGCCGGTTCGACCACCGCGCACCGCCGCTGCCGTACGACGCGGACAACTCGTACGTCTCCACGGGCGCGACCCAGGCACTGGTGAACCCCGTCTCCGGCTGGTCGAGCCGCACGGCCCCACGGCACGCTCCGGCGGCGACCGAGGCGTCCGCCTGGCCCTGGAGCCGCGAGCGTGCCGTTTCCAGCTTCTGCTCGATGTCCGCCTTGAGACCGGCGAGTTGCGTGTTCCGCTTCTCCAGCGCCTGCCAGTGGGCCGCGGCCTTGGCCTCGTCGGCGGCGAGCCGTGCCTCGGCCCGGCGGCTCTTGGAGATCGCGTTGTTCACGGCGAGGTTCGTCTGCGAGAAGGCGTGCTGGCCTCGCATCAGGTCGTCGGGGCCGTCGGCGAGGAACATCTGCGCGGCCACCGGCAGCCCACCGCTGGAGCGGTACTGGGCACGGGCGATCCTGCCCAGGTCCTCGTGCAGGGCCGCGATGTGCCGCCGCTGACCCTCCAGGAGTTCTTCGGCCCGCTGGGCTCTGGCCCGTTGCTCCTCGGCCTCTCGGCGCCCCGCCTCGTACGCCTGCGTCGCCGCCGCGGCCTCCTCGTACAGCCGCGCCACCTCGGCACTGAGTCCCGAGTCCCCGCCGGTGCCGCTCCCGGGTTCCTTGTGCGCCGCGGTCGGCCGGGCCGCGAGAACCGCCAGCGCACACAGCAGAACCGGAACGAGCAGCCGAAGACGGCGATATGAGCGCATGTCAGTGATCGTCGCGCAGCCCGGCCGCCCTGACCCTGTTCGCCTCGTACGGCCGGGGGACCGGCTGCCCCGAACGGCTCAGTGCGGCACCGGCCGGCGTGGCCCCACTAGGGTGCGGCCACCAGCGACTGCGACGCCGCCTCCCGCTCCGCCATCTCCCGCAGCGGCCCGTCCACGGCCACCAGCTCCGCGTACGCCCCGCGCTGCACGACACGTCCCTGGTCCAGCACGATGACCTCGTCCACCGCCTCCAGACCCGCCAGCCGGTGTGTGATGAGCAGGGTCGTGCGGCCCTCGGTGGCGGCCAGCAGGTCGGCGGTGAGCGCGTCGGCGGTCGGCAGGTCCAGGTGTTCGGCGGGTTCGTCGAGGACCAGGACGGGGAAGTCGGCGAGGAGCGCCCGGGCCAGCGCCAGCCGCTGCCGCTGTCCTCCCGACAGCCGCGCCCCGTGCTCGCCGACGAGCGTGTCGAGCCCGTCGGGCAGGCCGCCGGCCCAGTCCAGCAGGCGGGCCCGCCCGAGCGCGGCACGCAGGTCGTCCTCGGTGGCGTCCTTCTTCGCGAGCAGCAGGTTCTCGCGCAGCGAGCTGTCGAAGAGGTGCGCGTCCTGCGCGCACAGCCCGACGAGCCTTCGTACGTCGTCCCCGCGCAACGCGTACGCGTCCACGCCCGCCAGCGTGTACGAACCCGCGTCCGCGTCGAGGAAGCGCAGCAGCACCTGCGCCAGGGTCGTCTTGCCGGAGCCGGAGGGTCCGACCACGGCGACCCGGCGGCCCTCTTCGAGGATCAGGTCCAGCCCGGCGAGCGCGTCCCGGTCCTGCCCCGCGTGCCGCGCGGCCAGCCCCTTGACGGCGACCGGGAACGGCGACGCGGGAGCCTGCCGGGGCTGCGCAGGCTCCGCCACCGGCTCCGGGGCGTCCAGCACCTCGTACACCCGCTCGGCGCTCCGGCGCACCCGCTGCCGGTACTGCACGGCGAGCGGCAGCCCGAGCACGGCCTCGAAGGCGGCCAGCGGGGTGAGGACGACGACGGCCATGGTCACGCCGTCCAGCCGCCCTGCCGCGACCGCCTGTGCGCCGACCAGGGCGGCGGCAGTGACGGTCAGGCCGGAGATCAGCGCGGTGAGCCCGTCGCCGAGTGCCGTCGCGGTGGCGGCGCGCGACGCGATCCGGGTGAGTGCGCCGTCTGCCTCGCGTGCCTGGGTTGTCCGCGCGGGCAGGGCACCGGCGACGGTCAGCTCCGCGGTTCCGGTGAGCAGATCGGCCACCCGTGTCGCGAGCACGCCGCGGGCGGGCGCCAGCCTGTGCTCGGCCCGCCGCGCGACGGCGCCCGTGACGAGGGGCACCCCCGCCCCCGCGGCCAGCAGTCCGGCCGCGAGCACGGCCCCGGCCTCGGGCAGCAGCCACGCCGTGAAACCGACGGACGCCGCCGACACGACGACGGCCGCCCCGGCCGGCAGCAGCCACCGCAGCCAGTAGTCCTGCAACGCGTCCACGTCCGCGACCAGCCGGGACAGCAGATCACCCCGGCGAGTCCGGCGCAGCCCGGCGGGCGCCAGCCGCTCCAGCCGGCGGAACACCGCGACCCGGGTGTCCGCCAGCATCCGCAGCACGGCGTCGTGCGAGACCAGCCGCTCGGCGTACCGGAACACGGCCCGCCCGATCCCGAAGGCGCGCGTCGCCGTCACCGCCACCATCAGATACAGCACGGGCGGCTGCTGCGAGGCCCGCGAGATCAGCCACCCGGAGGTGGCCATGAGCCCCACGGCACTCCCGAGCGCGAGGCTCCCGAGCAGCAGGGCGAGTCCCAGCCGCCCGCGCCGGGCACCGGACATGGCACGGACCCGCGCGAGGACACCGTCCGAAGCGGGCGAGCTGCCGGGCTCCGTCGGAGAGACCGCGGAGGGAAGCTCGGCCTCGACGGAGACCGTTCCTGGAATCCGGACAGCGGCGGACGCGACAGGCACCGCGGCGGTCTCGGGCTCCGCCAGCCGCACCACCCGGTCCGCCACCCCCAGCAGCGCCGGCCGGTGCACCACCAGCAGCACCGTCCGCCCGGCCGCGAGCCGCCGTACGGCCGCCACGACCTCGGCCTCGGTGGCCCCGTCCAGCGCCGCCGTCGGCTCGTCGAGCAGCAGCACGGGCCGGTCCGCGAGGAAGGCCCGGGCCAGCGCGAGCCGCTGCCGCTGCCCGGCGGACAGCCCGGCCCCGTCCTCGCCGAGCACGGTGTCCGCCCCCTCGGGCAGCGCCTCCACGAACTCCAGCGCCCCGGCGTCCCGCAGCGCCCGCCGTACGGCATCGTCGTCGGCCTCGGGCCGTGCCAGCCGTACGTTCTCGGCGATCGTCCCGGCGTACAGATGCGGCCGCTGCGGCACCCACGCGATCCGGGACCGCCACTGCTCCAGGTCCACGTCGGCGAGGTCGGCTCCCCCGACCCGCACCCGCCCCTCGGCCGGTGGTACGAATCCCAGCAGGACGTGCAGCAGCGTCGACTTGCCGGCACCGCTCGGCCCGACCAGCGCGACCGTCTCCCCGGGCTCGACGGTGAAGGACACGTCCGACACGGCCTCGGCCGATCGCCCCGGGTAGCGGACGGTCACTCCCTCGAAAGCCAGCGCACCCGCCGGCACGGCCCCGGAACCCGACGCCGGAACGGGCGTCTCCAGAACCTCGAAGATCTCCTCGGCCGCGGCGAGCCCCTCCGCCGCCGCGTGGTACTGCGCCCCGACCTGCCGCAACGGCAGATACGCCTCGGGTGCCAGGATCAGGATGACCAGGCCGATGTACAGGTCCATCTCGCCGTGCACCAGCCGCATGCCGATCGTCACGGCGACCAGCGCCACGGAGATCGTCGCGAGCAGCTCCAGCGCGAAGGAGGAGATGAAGGCGATCCGCAGCGTCCGCATGGTCGCATGCCGGTACTCGCCGGTGATCCGCCGGATCGACTCGGCCTGCGCCTTGGCCCGCCCGAAGACCTTCAGCGTCGGCAGCCCCGCGACGACGTCCAGGAAGTGACCCGACAGCCGCGACAGCAGCCGCCACTGGCGGTCCATCCGGGACTGGGTGGCCCAGCCGATCAGCACCATGAAGACCGGAATGAGCGGCAAGGTGCCCACGATGATGGCCGCGGACACCCAGTCCTCGGTGACGATCCGCGCCAGCACCGCCACCGGCACGACCACCGCGAGACCCAACTGCGGCAGATACCGCGAGAAGTAGTCGTCGAGGGCGTCGACACCCCGCGTGGCCAGAGCCACCAGCGAACCGGTCCGCTGCCCGCTCAGCCAACCCGGTCCCAGCTGAGCGGAACGCTCCAGCAACCGCCCCCGCAGCTCGGACTTCACCGCCGCGCTCGCCCGGTGCGCGGCGAGCTCGGTGAGCCAGCCGACCAGCGCCCGGCCGACCGCGACGGCGACCAGCAGCAGCAGGGGAGTGCCGAGTTCGGACACCGCCATACGGTGCTGGAACGCGCCGACCACCACCTCGGCGATGAGCATCGCCTGCGCGATGACCAGCCCCGCCCCGACGGCGCCCAGGGCGACGACCGCCACCAGGAAGACTCGGGTGGCACGGGCGTACCGGAGCAGACGCGGATCGATCGGTTTCACGTGAAACACACCTCAGTGCACAGTTTCGGCGATGTGCTGCGTACCGATCCGCTTGCGGAACACCCAGTACGTCCAGCCCTGGTAGACCAGCACGACCGGAGTGGCGATCGCCGCGCACCAGGTCATGATCTTCAGCGTGTACGGGCTGGACGAGGCGTTGGTGACCGTCAGGCTCCAGTCCGGGTTCAGCGTCGACGGCATGACGTTCGGGAACAGCGTCAGGAAGAGCATCGCCACCGTGGCCACGATGGTGAGCCCCGACAGGGCGAACGCCCAGCCCTCACGCCTCGCCCGTGCCGCGACCATGGCCACGACGAGCGACACCACCGCCACGACCGCCGCGACGAGCGATGCCCCGTCGCCCCGGTCGGACTGCGTCCACAGCAGGAAGGCGAGAGCCAGCAGGGCGGTCACCAACCCGACGCGCAGTGCCAGCTTCCGCGCCCGCTCCCGGATCTCCCCGACCGTCTTGAGCCCGACGAAGACCGTCCCGTGGAAGGTGAACAGCGCCAGCGTGACCAGACCGCCCAGCAGCGCGTACGGGTTGAGCAGGTCCAGGACGCCGCCGGCGTAGTTGAAGTCCTGGTCGATCTTCACGCCCCGCACGATGTTGCCGAAGGCCACACCCCACAGGAACGCCGGGATCAGCGAGGTCCAGAAGATCGCCGTCTCCCAGTTGCGCTGCCAGTTCTCCTCGGGTCGCTTGGCGCGGTACTCGAAGGCCACACCCCGGACGATGAGACAGACCAGGATGAGCAGCAGGGGCAGGTAGAAGCCGGAGAAGAGCGTGGCGTACCACTCGGGGAAGGCGGCGAAGGTGGCACCGCCCGCCGACAGCAGCCACACCTCGTTGCCGTCCCAGACGGGGCCGATGGTGTTGATCAGCACCCGCTTCTCGGGCCGGTTGCGGGCGAGCAGCTTCGTGAGCACACCGACCCCGAAGTCGAAGCCCTCCAGGAAGAAGTAGCCGGTCCACAGGACGGCGATCAGGACGAACCAGACGTCGTGCAGTTCCATGACTGTGCAGCTCCCTCGGCCTAGTACGAGAAGGCCATCGGCTTGTCGGCGTCACGGGAGTCGCCGCCGATCTTCGTGGGCGGGTTGAGGTCGGCCTCGGTGAGCTCCGGCGGGCCCGCCTTGACGTACTTGACCAGCAGCTTGACCTCGACGACGGCGAGGATCGCGTACAGCGTGGTGAAGACGATCATCGACGTGATGACCTCGGCCTGGGAGACACCGGGGGAGACCGCGTGCCGGGTCTGGAGCACGCCGTAGACGACCCACGGCTGGCGGCCCATCTCCGTGAAGATCCAGCCCCAGGAGCTGGCGATCAGCGGGAAGCCCAGGGTGAGGATCGCGATGCGCCAGTACCACTTGGTGAGGGTCGGACCGAGGGCCTTTTTCGGCAGGAGCACGAGATGCGGCACCTCGTCCTCACCCACCCGCAGATGCTGCGGCAGCAGGAACTTCTTACGGGTCAGCCACAGTCCGGCCAGACCGATGGCGAAGGACGTCATGCCGAAGCCGATCATCCAGCGGAAGCCCCAATAGGCGACGGGGATGTTGGGCCGGTAGTCGCCGGGCCCGTACTTCTCCTGCTCGGCCTTGTTGACGTCGTTGATGCCGGGCACGTACGAGGTGAAGTCGTCCTTCGCGAGGAAGGACAGCAGGCCGGGAATCTCGATGGCGACCTTGTTGTGCCCCTTGTCGACGTCGCCGATGGCGAAGACCGAGAAGGGCGCCGGCTTCTCGCCGTCCCACAGCGCCTCGGCCGCGGCCATCTTCATCGGCTGCTGCTGGTACATGATCTTGCCGAGGACGTCACCGCTGACCGCGGTGAGCAGTCCGCCGACGACGACGGTGACGAGGCCCAGCCGCAGCGAGGTCTTCATCACGGGGACGTGCTTCTTGCGGACCAGGTGGAAGGCGGCGATGCCGACCATGAAGGCGCCACCGGTCAGGAAGGCCGCGGTGAGCGTGTGGAAGACCTGGGCGAGCGCGGTGTTCTGGGTCAGCACCAGCCAGAAGTCGGTGAGCTCGGCCCGCCCCTTCGCCTCGTTGATCCGGTAGCCGACCGGGTGCTGCATCCAGGAGTTGGCCGCGAGGATGAAGTAGGCCGACAGGATCGTGCCGATCGAGACCATCCATATGCAGGCCAGGTGGATCTTCTTGGGCAGCTTGTCCCAGCCGAAGATCCACAGGCCGATGAAGGTGGACTCGAAGAAGAAGGCGATCAGGGCCTCGAAGGCGAGCGGCGCACCGAAGACGTCACCGACGAAGCGCGAGTAGTCGGACCAGTTCATGCCGAACTGGAACTCCTGCACGATGCCGGTGACCACACCCATCGCGATGTTGATCAGGAAGAGCTTGCCCCAGAACTTCGTCGCCTGGAGGTACTTCTCCTTCTCCGTCCGCACCCAGGCGGTCTGCAGCCCGGCCGTCAGGGCGGCCAGCGAGATCGTCAGGGGGACGAACAGAAAGTGGTAGACGGTGGTGATGCCGAACTGCCATCGCGCCAGGGTCTCCGGCGCCAAAGCCAGGTCCACGTCGCCGCTCCTTACATACGCTTGTGAAAGCGTTCACATTCACAAGCCATTATGCAGCACGGACTTTCGGGACCTAGAGGGGACCCCCTGTCTCCCCCGTCACAGTCGACCCCTTGGCCGGGGCTTCAACATATTGTTGAATCGACGGCATGCAGACACCGCCATCACTACAGATACGGATCTCCTGGCCGGCGGGGCATCTCACCGCCGCTCTCGACGACACCCCGACCACCAAGGCCCTCGCCAAGGCACTGCCCTTCGTCTCGACCGCACGCACTTGGGGCAAGGAGGTGTATTTCGACACAGGGGTGTCTGTTTCACGTGAAACAGGGGCCAGGGAGGTAGTCGAGCCGGGCACGGTCGCCTTCTGGACCGACGGCGACGCCCTCGCCCTCCCCTACGGACCCACGCCTATCTCGCAGGGCGACGAGTGCCGCCTCGCAAGCCCGTGCAACGTCCTGGGCCGCATCGACGGCGACCCAGGAGTGCTCGCGACGGTGCGGGACGGCGACCCCGTGCGCGTGGAACTCCTGGACGCCTGACCAGGCTCGGAGCCCTACAGCTCCTTACGGAACCCTTCCGCCACCTTCAAGAAGATGTCGTTCGCCTCGGTCTCCCCGACCGTCACCCGCACACCCTCGCCCGGGAACGGCCGGATCACCACGCCCGCCTGCTCACACGCCTCCGCGAACGGGACCGTGCGCTCCCCCAGCCGCAGCCACACGAAGTTGGCCTGGGTCTCGGGCACCGTCCAGCCCTGGGCGCGCAGCCCGTCGACCACGCGCGTGCGCTCACACACCAGCGACCCGACCCGGCCGAACAGTTCGTCCTCGGCACGCAGCGAGGCGATCGCCGCCTCCTGCGCGAGCTGGCTCACCCCGAACGGGACCGCTGTCTTGCGCAGCGCCGCGGCCACCGGCTCGTGGGCGATGGCGAACCCGACGCGCAGGCCGGCGAGACCGTAGGCCTTGGAGAAGGTCCGCAGGACGCAGACGTTGGGTCGGTCTCGGTAGAGCTCGACACCGTCCGGCACCTCGGGGTCACGGATGAACTCGCGGTAGGCCTCGTCGAGCACCACCAGCACATCACCGGGCACGCGATCGAGGAAGCGCTCCAGCTCCGCCCGCCGCACGACCGTGCCCGTCGGGTTGTTGGGGTTGCAGACGAAGATCAGCCGGGTCCGCTCGGTGATCGCGTCGGCCATCGCGTCGAGGTCGTGCACATCACCGGACGTCAGCGGCACCTGCACCGATGTCGCGCCGCTGATCTGCGTGATGATCGGGTACGCCTCGAAGGACCGCCAGGCGTAGATGACCTCGTCGCCGGGACCTGACGTGGCCTGGATCAGCTGCTGTGCGACACCGACCGACCCGGTGCCGGTGGCCAGGTGGGAGAGGGGGACGCCGAACCGCTCGGACAGCTCGTTCATCAGCGCCGTGCAGGCCATGTCCGGGTAGCGGTTGAAGTTGCCGACCGCCGCCGTCACCGTTTCCATCACGCCCGGCAGCGGCGGGTAGGGGTTCTCGTTGGAGGACAGCTTGTAGGCCACCGGCCCACCCGCCGCGGCCGGCTTGCCCGGCTTGTAGGTGGGGATCCCCTCCAGCTCGGCGCGCAGCTTGGGGCTCGTCTCGCTCACCGCAGTCCTCCTCGCGAAGACCGGCGGCCCATGACCGCCGCCGACATCCAATACTCCTCACCTTATGAGGATTCGGCGCCGCTGCGTATAGCCACGACGGCGCGACGAGCGCCGGCCTCGTGCGCCACAGCGGCATCAGGGGCATCGCCGTACGAAGGCGTACGAATGCAGGGGCGCGCCGCACATATATCTACGCGCCGGTAGTGCACGCCGTGGCGCGCATCCCCCGTGCAGGTGAGTTGAGACCTCTTCGCAACATCGGCCACTTGGCAGGCCCGTGCGGGCCGCCACGTCACGTACTGGCATGGGAGCGCTCAACGCCCTTGGTTTCCAAGGCAATTGAAGCTCAATGATCATGCAGAAACGTACCTGTCAACGCGCGCATATGCGTCCGCACTACCCCACCGCATGAGCCCTACTATCGGCTCGCCATGACAGCAGCAGGGAAGCACCAGGTGAGCCGCGCGGAAACCTCACGTCGAGGCAGTCGGCCGGGCCGGGCGGGTATCAGAGACGTGGCCGCCGCCGCCGGAGTCTCCATCACGACCGTCTCCGACGCCCTCAACGGCAAGGGCCGGCTCCCGGACGCCACCCGGCGCCATGTCCGTGAGGTCGCCGACCGGCTGGGCTACCGGCCCTCGGCCGCCGCCCGGACCCTCCGTACCGGCAAGTCGGGACTCATCGGCCTGACCGTGACCACGTACGGGGATGAACCTTTCACCTTCACCGAGTTCGCGTACTTCGCCGAGATGGCGCGGGCCGCCACCTCAGCGGCGCTCGCCCGCGGCTACGCCCTCGTCATCCTTCCCGCGACCTCCCGCCACGACGTGTGGTCGAACGTCGCCCTGGACGGCACGGTCGTCATCGACCCCTCCGACCAGGACCCGGTCGTCAGCGAACTCGTGCGGCAGGGCCTGCCGGTCGTCTCCGACGGCCGCCCGGCCGGCTCGCTGCCGGTCACGGCCTGGGTCGACAACGACCACGAGGCCGCCGTCCTCGGCATCCTCGACCACCTGGCCGCCGCCGGCGCCCGCCGCATCGGCCTGCTGACCGGCACGACGACCGACACGTACACCCACCTGTCGACCACCGCGTACCTGCGCTGGTGCGAGCGCGTCGGCCAGGATCCGGTGTACGAGGCCTACCCGGCGCACGATCCATGCGCGGGCGCCGTCGCCGCCGACCGGCTGCTCGCCCGACCCGACCGGCCGGACGCGGTCTACGGGCTGTTCGACCCGAACGGCACCGACCTGCTCGCCGCCGCCCGGCGCTACGGCCTGCGCGTACCGGACGACCTGCTGCTGGTCTGTTGCAGCGAGTCCACCGTGTACGCCAACACCGAGCCGTCCATCACGACGCTCTCTCTCAAACCGCGCCGGATCGGCACGGCGGTCGTGCAGCTCCTCATCGACGCCATCGAGGGAGTGGAATCGGACCGTCCGGTGGAGCAGGTGATACCGACGGAGCTGATCGTGCGCACGTCGTCCCAGCGGCGCCCGCCGCGCACGACGGTCAGCCCGCCGCGGTCACCCGAGGAGACGTAGGCCGGTACACCCGGGTAAAGGGACGATCGCCTTCCTGGGGAGAAACGGGGCCGGTCCCCCGGAGAGAAGGGATCGTTCTCGCGAAGAGAAGGAAAGCGAGGATGGTCACACGGTGGTCAAAGCCCGGCTCAATCGGGGCGAAAGCCGCGGTGAACTGGACTCTTGCTCTGATTCACCACCCCTGGGTCATCACATGGCGCGATCCGCATTCCTATGATGGGCCCACGACACCCACGGGCCGCTACGACCAGGCAGTCCGATGCGGTGCAGATGCGGCGCGATGGTGGAGGGGTCGATGACTCAGGGGGCCGGTCAGGGACCCGAGGTGGAGCGGACGGCGACGCTGCGCGACTTCCGGGTGCCCGCGTACGTCCACGAGACCGGTCCGTACGTCCACAGCGCCCACCCCGGCGAGGTCGCCCCGCCGCCCGAGGAGACCTACCCGGAGGGGTACACGCCGACCGAGCGCGATCTGCCCGTGATCCACCGGGGCGACACCGTCCAGGTGACCGTCGACCCCGAGGCCGTCGCAGCGCCGCAGGCCGACACCGGGCAGGGCCCGCTCTACGTCGTGGGCGATGTGCACGGCTACCTCGACCAGCTGGTGGCGGCCCTCCAGGAGAAGGGCCTCCTCGACGCCGACGGCCACTGGTGCGCGGGCACCGCCCGGCTGTGGTTCCTCGGCGACTTCACCGACCGCGGGCCCGACGGCATCGGCGTCATCGACCTGGTGATGCGGCTGTCCGCCGAGGCCGCCGCGGCCGGCGGTTACTGCAAGGCGCTCATGGGCAACCACGAGCTGCTGCTGCTCGGCGCCAAGCGGTTCGGCGACACTCCCGTCAACTCCGGTGCGGGCACCGCCACTTTCCAGGCGGCCTGGCTGCTCAACGGCGGCCAGAAGACCGACATGGACCGTCTCCAGGACCACCACCTGCAGTGGATGGCCCGTCTGGACGCCGTCGAGGAAGTCGACGGCCACCTGCTCGTCCACTCCGACACCACCGCCTACCTCGACTACGGCCGCTCCATCGAAGAGGTCAACGACACCGTCCGCGAGACGCTCACGCGCAACGACGCGGACGAGGTCTGGGACCTGTTCCGCAAGTTCACCAAGCGGTTCTCCTTCCGTGACGAGGGCGGCGCGGACGCCGTGCGCTCCCTGCTCGATACGTACGGGGGCACCCGCATCGTTCACGGTCACAGCCCGATTCCGTATCTGCTGGGCGAGGTCGGCTCCGAGGACGACGAGGACAGCAACGACCCCGTGGTCGAGGGGCCGCACGTCTACGCCGACGGACTCGCCATCGCCATGGACGGCGGCGTGACCATGGCCGGAAAGCTGCTGGTCCAGCAACTGCCGCTGGATACGTGAACGTTCACCGGGCAGGCGTTTCCCGTCACAGGACCGGACCGCTGAGGGGCCAATTTCGGTAAACCCCCTGTCACCGCCCACCTTCACGGCTCTACCATCGGCTTATCCGTAGCAGGCTCCCCTCCGTTTCTGCCCGACGGCTCGTCAGCATGCCGAGCCCCAAGCCCTACGGAGCATCGGGGGATGCACATGAACAGCGTTCCGCAGCACCTGCTGAGCGAGGACCGCCAGGAATACGAGCGGATCCTCGATGAGGCGCTGCGCTCCGCACCACACCGTCCGGAACTGGCCGCTGTCGGACAGCGGCTCAACCCCGAGCAACTGCGCACCATGGCGCTGAACGCCACCGCGCTCATCACGGCGGCCGCGTCGACCGAATACCAGCACTACGTCAAGGTCCGCGAGGAACAGCGGCAGCCGGCGCCGTCCAGCCAACCGGCCGTGCGCGCGACCGGCTCCTCCGAGCCGGACACGGGTGCGGCGGGCCTCGCCGCCACCATGGGCGAGGTCGCCGAGACCGCCGGCGCGGGCGCCGTCGCCGTCGTCGCCGTCCTCGCTCCCGTCCTGGCCGGCACCGCCGCGGCGATCTTCCTGCTCGTCGGCTACATCCTTCAGATGCTCAACCCCGAGCAGACGTTCGCCCGGACCATGCTCACCACGGGCTGGGTGTTCGGCGCCGTGACAGCGGTCGCGATCCTCGTCGCCGCGGTGGGACTGCTGATCACCGCCCTGCGCAACAAGCCGACGGCCGAAGGCGGCCCGCACGGCGAAGCACAGGGGGAGGTGGACCGGGCCAGGGAGGCCTGGCGCGAGGCCCTGCTGGAACGCGGCATCGTGCCCTTCCTCCGGGAGGCCCTCGTCGATCCGAACGCGGCCGCCGCGCTGCACCACACCGCCCCGTCCACGCCGGTCAGCCGCATCCCGCATCTCGGCTACGACCGCCCGGGTTTCACCAGCCCGGACGACGGCGACCGCGGCTCGCGGCCGAGCTTCAGCAGCCCGGACTACACGAGCCCGGACTTCGGAGGGCCGGAACACCAGCCGGAGTAGCCGTCGGGCAGTGCCCCGGACCGGGCCTCTCCCGCGGGCCAGGGGACCAGGGACCACCGGTCCCCGGCCCTCGGCCTGTGTGCGGGCGGATCATTCCGCGATGGGCAGGTACACGCGGTTCCCGCTCGCCGCGAACTCCTTCGACTTCTGGGCCATGCCGTCCTCGATCTCGGCCTTGGTGCCGCCGTGTTCACGGCGGATGTCCTGCGAGATCTTCATGCTGCAGAACTTGGGACCGCACATCGAGCAGAAGTGAGCCGTCTTGGCGGGCTCCGCCGGCAGGGTCTCGTCGTGGAACTCCCGTGCCGTGTCCGGGTCGAGGGCGAGATTGAACTGGTCCTCCCACCGGAACTCGAAACGGGCGTCGGACAGCGCGTCGTCCCACTCCTGGGCGCCCGGGTGTCCCTTGGCGAGATCCGCTGCGTGGGCGGCGATCTTGTAGGTGATGACGCCGGTCTTGACGTCGTCTCGGTTCGGCAGGCCCAAGTGCTCCTTGGGCGTGACGTAACACAGCATGGCCGTGCCCCACCAGGCGATCATCGCGGCGCCGATGCCGGAGGTGATGTGGTCGTACGCCGGCGCGACGTCCGTGGTCAGCGGGCCGAGCGTATAGAACGGAGCTTCATCGCAGATCTCCTGCTGAAGGTCGATGTTCTCCTTGATCTTGTGCATCGGGACGTGGCCCGGGCCTTCGATCATGGTCTGTACGTTGAAACGCTTCGCGATCCGGTTGAGTTCCCCGAGAGTCCGGAGTTCCGCGAACTGCGCCTCGTCGTTGGCGTCCGCGATCGAGCCCGGCCGCAGACCGTCTCCGAGAGAGTATGTGACGTCGTACGCGGCGAGGATCTCGCAGAGTTCCTCGAAGTTCTCGTACAGGAACGACTCCTTGTGGTGCGCGAGGCACCAGGCGGCCATGATCGAGCCACCGCGCGAGACGATGCCGGTCTTGCGGTTGGCCGTCAGCGGCACGTACGGCAGGCGCACGCCCGCGTGGACCGTCATGTAGTCCACGCCCTGCTCGGCCTGTTCGATGACCGTGTCCTTGTAGATGTCCCAGGTCAGTTCCTCGGCCTTGCCGTCGACCTTCTCCAGGGCCTGGTAGAGCGGCACGGTGCCGATGGGCACGGGGGAGTTGCGCAGCACCCACTCGCGCGTGGTGTGGATGTTGCGGCCGGTGGACAGGTCCATGACCGTGTCGGCGCCCCAGCGGGTCGCCCAGGTCATCTTCTCGACCTCCTCCTCGATGGAGGACGTCACCGCCGAGTTGCCGATGTTGGCGTTGACCTTCACCAGGAACCGCTTGCCGATGATCATCGGCTCGATCTCCGGGTGGTTGACGTTGGCCGGCAGCACCGCCCGGCCGGCCGCGATCTCGTCGCGGACCACCTCGGGCGAGACGTTCTCCCGAATGGCCACGTACTCCATCTCGGGCGTGATCTCGCCGCGGCGGGCGTACGCGAGCTGCGTGACCGCCTTGCCGTCCCTGCTGCGGCGCGGTTGGCGCGGCCGACCGGGGAAGACGGCGTCGAGGTTGCGGAGGCCACCGCGTGGCGAGGTGTGCTTGATGCCGTCGTCCTCGGGTCGGACGGGCCGGCCGGCGTACTCCTCGGTGTCGCCACGGGCGATGATCCAGTTCTCGCGCAGTGGCGACAGGCCCCTGCGGACGTCCGTGTCGACGAGCGGATCGGTGTACGGGCCCGACGTGTCGTACAGCGTGACCGACTGGCCGTTGGTGAGATGCACCTGTCGGACCGGCACCCGCAGGTCGGGGCGGCTGCCCTCGACGTACGCCTTGTGCCAGCCGATGGACTTCCCGGCCTCCTCGGACTGTTCGTCCTGAACGGAGGCAGGCGTGCGTGCGTCCTTGTTGGTCATGAGACCTACTCCCTACGCCGGCATTACCCGGTAACAGGTTCGGCGGTCGACGCAGCGGCTTCCGTCTGCCGACGTTCCGTGTGAAACATCACTCGACTTCGGTGATGTTTCATGTGAAACATCGCTGGGACGGAGGTCAGCGCCCTCTCAGCCCGGTGCTCCGAGCTCCCGCGTGTACAAAAGGTGCCTCCACGCTAGCGGCAATTCTGGCGCGGTGAACAGAGGGCCCCCCTCGTTCTTGCGATGATCGGTCGGTGACCACGACGCAGCGTCCTCCTTACCCACCGCCCGAACCGCCCCGCGGGTCCGGCGCCGGCAACGGCAACGGCCGTGGGCGCGAGCACGATTTCGCCGCCGGGGGCGGGTTCGGGCCTGCCCGGGGGCAGACGCAGGGGCACAGGCCAGGTCCCGGCAGCGGGCAGGGTGCCGGTGCGGCCGGTCCGGCCGGTACGTATGGGGCCGGCTCCGGCAGCTGGCACGATTCCGGCCCCGGCCCCAGGGAAAGCGACCGACCCGGCGGAGGCAACGGGTACGGGCACGAGCACGGACAAGGCGACAGGCCCGGCGGAGGCCACGGGCGCGGCGGAGACGACGGGTACGGCGAAGGCCACGGCCCCGGCGGCGGCCATGGGCACGGTGGGCGCAACGGCCACGGCGGCGGCGACGGGCACGGTCACGGAAACGGACCCGGCTCCGCCCCGGGCGGCGGGCACGGGCACAGTCACAGCCACGGCCCTGCCACGCCGGTCTCGATGCACCTGCGCAAGGTCATCGCGGCGGTCCTGATCCCGTTCGCCGCTGCCGTGCTGGTCGGTCTCGCCGTGCTGTGGCCGGGCGGGGCCCCGCCGCACGAGCGCACCGGCGTCGGCTTCGACCGGCAGACGCAGCAGGCCTCGGTCACCAAGGTCGTGGCGGTGAGCTGCAAGGAGGCCGGCGCCTCGGGCGTCCCGCCGACCGGCGACACCTCCACCGCCGAGGGTTCCTCCGCTGTGCAGCAGGAGAAGGGGACCTGCAAGCGGGCGACGATCCGGGTCGACAGCGGCAAGGACAAGGGCCGTACCTTCACCGAGATCGTCCAGCCGGACCAGTCCCGCCAGTTGCACGAGGGCCAGAAGGTCGTGGTCGCCTACGAGCCCTCCGCGCCGAAGGACCTCCAGTACTCGGTCACCGACATCAACCGCCGCCTGCCCATGGCGCTGCTCGCCGGCATCTTCGCCCTCGCCGTCGTGGTCGTCGGGCGACTGCGGGGTGTCATGGCCCTGGTCGCACTGGCCATCAGCTTCCTGGTGCTGAACTTCTTCATCCTGCCCGCGATCCTTCAGGGCTCGAACCCGCTGCTCGTGGCGGTGGTGGGCGCGAGCGCCATCATGCTCATCGCCCTGTATCTGTGTCACGGCCTGTCCGCCCGGACCTCCGTGGCGGTGCTCGGCACCCTCGTCTCGCTGCTGCTGATCGGCGTTCTCGGCTCGCTGTTCATCGACTGGGCCGCGCTCACCGGCAACACCGACGACAACACCGGTCTGATCCACGGGCTCTACCCGACGATCGACATGAGTGGTCTGCTGCTCGCCGGCGTCATCATCGGATCGCTCGGCGTGCTCGACGACGTGACGGTCACACAGACGTCGGCGGTGTGGGAGCTGCACGAGGCCAACCCGTCCATGGGCTGGCGGGGCCTGTACCGCGCGGGGATCCGGATCGGCCGCGACCACATCGCCTCGGTCGTCAACACGCTCGTCCTCGCGTACGCGGGTGCCGCGCTGCCGCTGCTCCTGCTGTTCTCCATCGCGCAGAGCGGTGTCGGGACGGTCGCCAACAGCGAGCTGGTCGCGGAGGAGATCGTGCGCACGCTGGTCGGTTCGATCGGCCTGGTCGCCTCGGTGCCGGTCACCACGGCGCTGGCGGCACTGGTGGTCTCGGCGGACCGCTCGGGAGCGCAGCCGGCCGCGGAGGCGGTCGCGGCCCCGGCACGCGGGGGGAGGGGCCGGCGCCGCAAGCGCTGACGCCTCTCGAACTCCGAAGCCCCCGCCGCACAGAGAAGCGTTCCTGCACAGCTCGGCGGCATCCGGTGAAGCGTTACTCCACCGTGCCGCCCGACGGATGCCTCAGCCGGCGCCTTGTTCCGCGAGGATGCGGTCCAGGGCCTCGTCGAGATGGGCGTCGAAGTCGGCGAGCGACCCCTCCTGGCCCAGCGGCACCAACTTGTCGGTGCGATCGAGGAAGGCGACCAGCGGTGCCGTCGACGACCGGAACAGCGCCTGGTCACTGCCCACCTGAAGCCGGATCAGCACCTCGCCCAGCGAGTCCGGGTCGACGGGCGTGACCCGCACATCGCCCTCCCCGCACGGCCGGCCGACCCCGTCGATCAGCAACTCCCGGCCGAAAGCCCACGTCACCGGGGCATCACCGGGCAGGTGGAAGGTCAGCCTGACGGCATAGGGATCACTGGTCTCATAGCGCAGCTCCACCGGAATGCGGAAGGAGAGCTCCTCGGACACGAGAAAGCTCATCATGACCTCTGCCTGTACGGACTCGCGCATCGCTAACCCCGTCATTCGCCGTGGACTGGCCGGGAACGAACCTCTGACACTTGGTGGAATCTTGCTGAACGTACACAGCAGATCACAAGGAGTGAGTTTTCACATACTGATAGAGAGCGCGAGCGACCCGAGCAGACTCCCGACCTCGCTCTGCAACTGCCGGGCCGCCGGGAGCAGCCGGTGCTCCTGGTGGGCGGGCAGGGAGATGGCCATCGTGGCGGCCGTGGTGCCGAGGGTGAGCGGGATCGCCGCGCAGACGGCGCCCAGGGCGTACTCCTGACGCTCGATCACCGGTTCCATCCGCCGCACCCGTTCCAGGCGGCGCAGCAGGCTGTGGTTGTCCCGCACGGTGTACGGCGTGAGGGCCTGCACGGGATAGCGGTCGAGGTGGTCCCGGCGGGCCTCCTCGTCCAGTTGGGACAGCAGGCACTGCCCGATGGCGTGCGCGTGCCCGGTCTCCCGGAAGTCGGCCCACTCCTCGACCGCGGGATTGCCCGGGGTGTCGGAGACGCACATGACCTCGATCTCGCCCTCGCGGTACACCGCGTAGTACACGGGGACGCCGAGCACGTCCCGCCAGTGCGCGAGTGCGTCGACGATCGTGCTGCGACGTTTCTGCCGTGCCCCGCTGCTGCTCAGCCGCTCGGCGGCGTCACCGAGAAAGAACAGGCCCTTGTCCCGGCTCAGATAGCCCTCGTGCACGAGCGTGCGCAGCAGGTGGTAGGTCGTGGGCAGGGCCAGCCCGGTCTCCCGGGCCAGTTGCTTGGCGGGGGCGCCGTACTCGTGCGCGGCGACGGTCTCCAGCAGGCGCATCGCGCGCTGCACGGACCCGATGAGGGTCGCCGGAGGGGGCGGCGTGGCGGGAGGCGGTTGCTCGGAGCAGGGCGTCGAACGCGGTTGCGCGGGGACGGTGTGCAGGTGGACAGGTGCGGTGTCAGCCGGGGCCAAGGGTCACTCCCGAAGCGCGAGGGGGCAGACCGTGCCGATGGACACGGGTGGGGGTGTACGCCGCTCGCGGGGATGTCCCCGCGTCGAGTTCCGGACTCTATTCGTCTGCCACCGCACGCAGACGGCCCGGAACGGAAACTTCCCCCGGCCGAGCGAACCGGCGGCTCCCGGTGTTTCCCGCTACCCCCACCGGTTTCCCACCGGTCTCACCAGTCGCTGCGCGACGAGGAGCTCGCCGTGAACTTCCGTACGACGTAGATCAGTCCGCCCACCAGGGCCACGAAGACCAGCACCTTGAAGAGCAGTCCGATGACGAAACCGACCACGCTGGCGATCAGCCCGCCGAACACGACCAGGGCGATGACCGGCACCGCGATCCACTTCACCCACCACGGCAGTCCCGTGAAGATCTCTCGCATCGCCCTCGTCCTTACCTCTCCACCCGTTCGAGTGCCGGGTCCTGTCGCTCTCTTCGGATCCTGATGTCCTGCACTCGATGCTAGGTCCGGGAGGGGGCCCTGCGGGTGCCTCGCATCCCTTGTCCTCCCCTGACCGATCCCCTAGGGAACCCTGAGGCGGCTCGTCAGCTCTCGGGCGGAGAGAAGACCACCAGCACCCTCAGGTCCTCGGTGATGTGGTGGAACTTGTGCGCGACACCGGCCGGGACGTAGATCACGCTCCCGCGCGCCACCTGCGTCGTCTCCAGTCCGACGGTGATCGCGGCACGGCCGCTCACAACGAAGTAGACCTCGTCCTGATTGTGCGGCTTCTGTGGATCCTGGTCGCCCGCATCGAGGGCGTACAGGCCGACCGACATGTTCTGCTCCCGCAGAAACTGCAGGTAGGCGCCCTCGTTGGCGGCGCGCTCCGCCTCCAGTTCGTCCAGCCGGAATGCCTTCATCGTCTTGTCCGCCCCTGCCTCGTGTCCCCATGTCCGATCAGGTCTGCCACGATCAGACACATGATGAATTTCGTAGTCAAGACGATCGCCAACGCGGGTGCCCTGGCGGTCGCCGTATGGCTGCTCGACAAGATCACCCTGACCGGTGACAGCACGGGCAAGAAGGCCGGCACCCTGATAATCGTCGCGCTGATCTTCGGCCTGGTGAACTTCCTGGTCAAGCCGGTCGTCAAGCTCCTCAGCCTCCCGCTGCTGATTCTGACGCTCGGCCTGTTCACCCTGGTCGTCAACGCGCTGATGCTGCTGCTCACCTCGTGGCTGGCCGACCAGCTCGATCTCAGCTTCCACGTCGAGGGCTTCTGGACGGCCGTCCTGGGCGGCCTGATCATCTCCGTCGTCTCCTGGGCGCTGCACGTCGTCCTGCCCGACAAGGACTGAGCGCGCATGACGTACCGCGTCTGCTTCGTCTGCACGGGCAACATCTGCCGTTCCCCGATGGCCGAGATCGTCTTCCGCGCGCGCGTGGCGGAGGCCGGTCTCGACGGCCTGGTGGAGGTCGACAGTGCCGGCACGGGCGGCTGGCACGAGGGCGACGGCGCCGACCCGCGCACGGTGGCCGTCCTGGAGGAGAACGGCTACGCCGGCGGCCACACGGCCCGGCAGTTCCAGCCGTCGTGGTTCTCCCGCCTCGACCTGGTCGTCGCCCTCGACTCCGGCCACCTCAGGGCGCTGCGCCGCCTCGCGCCCACGGAACAGGACGCGCAGAAGGTGCGTCTGCTGCGTTCGTACGACCCCGCCGCAGGCGATGACCTCGACGTACCGGACCCCTACTACGGGGGAGCCGAGGGCTTCGAGGAGTGCCTTGAGATGGTGGAGGCGGCGAGCGCCGGTCTGCTCGCCGCGGTACGTGAGGACGTGGAGGGACAGGCTGCATGAGCGATTCCGCGACGGGTGACGCGCATCGGGTGGCAGGCGACGCCGGGCGGGCGGATGCCACGGGCCGAGTGGCGCGCGACCTGGACCAGGTGACCGCCGGCGCCGGTGACGGCACGCGCGCGGTGCGGGCCGGGCTGCCCGAGCCGGCCAAGTACGAGCCGACCCTGCCCGGACCGGTCTTCGCCGCCCACTACCACCTGCCGGGCGAGCCCACCGGCCCCTACGCCTACGGCCGCGACGAGAACCCGACCTGGACGCTGCTGGAACGCGCCGTCGGCGAGCTGGAAGCACCCGGCCAGGACGGCGTCGAGACGCTCGTGTTCGCCTCCGGTATGGCCGCGATCTCGGCGGTGCTCTTCTCCCAGCTGCGCGCCGGAGACGTGTGCGTCCTGCCCGACGACGGCTACCAGGCACTGCCCCTGGTGCGCGCCCAGCTGGAGGCGTACGGCATCGAGGTGCGCACCGCGCCTACCGGCGGTGACGCCCAGCTCGGCGTCCTCGACGGCGCGAAGCTGCTGTGGATCGAGACTCCGTCGAACCCCGGCCTCGACGTGTGCGACATCAGGCGGCTCGCAAAGGCGGCGCACGCGCGTGGCGCCCTGGTGGCCGTCGACAACACCCTGGCGACGCCGCTCGGCCAGCGCCCTCTGGAGCTCGGCGCCGACTTCGCGGTGGCCAGCGGCACCAAGCAGCTCACCGGTCACGGCGACATCCTCCTGGGCTACGTCGTCGGCCGGAACCCCGAGGCCATGGCCGCCGTACGCCGGTGGCGCAAGATCGTCGGTGCGATTCCCGGGCCGATGGAGGCCTGGCTGGCGCACCGTTCGATCGCGACGCTCCAGATGCGGGTCGACCGGCAGAGCGCGACGGCCCTGGCGGTCGCCGAGGCGCTGCGCGAGCGGCCCGAGGTGACCGGGCTGCGCTACCCCGGACTTCCCGACGACCCCGCCCACAAGATCGCCGCGCGGCAGATGCGGCGCTACGGCTGCGTGGTGTCGTTCTCGCTGCCCACGCGCGCGCGTGCCGAGCGTTTTCTCGACGCCCTGCGGCTCGTGGACGACGCGACGAGCTTCGGCGGAGTGCGGTCCACGGCCGAACGGCGTGGACGCTGGGGCGGCGACGCGGTGCCTGAGGGCTTCATCCGCCTGTCGGTCGGCGCTGAGGACCCCGAGGACCTGGTGGCCGATGTGCTGCGCGCGCTGGACGCGTCGGCAGCCTGACCATCCCCCACGGACGGTCCGAGCCTCCCCCCTCGTGGCTCGGACCGTCCCCCGGTTCCGCGCGCAAGAACCGCGCGACCAAGGCTAGTTGACTCTCTGTCAGTGTCCAATCACAGTAGCGACAGAGACCTATCGACTTATTTATAGTTGGGCGCGGTCGGGGGCCGGGAGCGGGGCCGAAGAGGGGAGGGCGCACGGTGGATCTGGCCTTGCTGCGGACCTTCGTGACCGTGCACCGGGCCGGCTCCTTCACCCGCGCCGCCGCCCTGCTCGGCCTCTCCCAGCCGGCCGTCACCTCGCAGATTCGCACGCTGGAACGGCAGCTGGGCCGCCCCCTGTTCCTGCGGCAGGCCCGCGGCGTGACTCCGACCAGCATCGGCGACGAACTCGCCCACAAGGCCGCCCCGCATCTGGACGCCTTGGTGGAGATAGCCGAGACCGGCCTCGACGACGACTCCTCCTTACGGACGCTGCACCTCGCCGGACCCCCGGAGTTCACCGCCGAACGAGCCCTGCCCGCCCTCACGGAGCTGACCGGAGAGGACGGCCAGGGCTTCGCTCTGCGCGCCTCCTTCGGGAATGTCGAGGAAACGCTGGAAGGGCTTTCCGCCGGGCACCATGATCTGGCCATCAGCACGGCCCGTCCGCGCGGTGCCCTGCTCACGGCGACTGCGCTCTGCGACGAGGAGCACGTCCTCGTCGCCGCCCCGCGCTGGGCCGAACAGATCGGTGCCGGGCAGCCCGACCGCAAGCCGGAACCGGCCCTGGAGCAGGTGCCCGTCGTCGAGGTGCACGAGTCGCTGCCGTTCGTCTCCCGCTACTGGGCCTCCGTCTTCGACTCGCGCCCAGCCGCCCCGGGCACTGTCGTCGTCCCCGACCTGCGTGCGGTTCTGGCGTGCGCGATCGCGGGCGCGGGCCTGGCGGTGCTGCCCCGCTATCTGTGCGTGGCCGCGTTGGAGCGGGGTGACGTCGTCGCCCTGCATGAGCCGGCGGTGCCGCCGCTGCGCACGTACTTCCTGGTGGTGCGCACCGGGACGCTCGCGATGCCCCACATCGCCCGGGCCCACGAGTGGTTGCAGCGGGCGGCGGCCGACTGGTGCTGAGGAGGCCCCCGGGCGCGGGTGACGGGTTGCGCGGGCGCGCATGCCGGCTGCCCGGACAGCGCCTCACTCTGGGAGCTCGACCGGTGACTTTTCGCGATGTTTCACGTGGAACCAGCCGGGCCACATTTCACCCATGACCGTCCGACCCGTGGTCAAGCGCACCGCCCGTGCCGTTCTGCTGGACGGGGACGACCTGATCCTGATCAAGCGCACCAAGCCGGGCATGGATCCCTACTGGCTCACTCCCGGCGGCGGGGTCGAGCCCGACGACCCGACCGTTGTCGATGCCCTGCACCGCGAGGTGTACGAGGAGCTCGGCGCGAAGATCACCGACGTCGTGCCCTGCTTCGTGGACACCGTGGAGCACATCGGGGAGGACGGCGGCGCGACGGGTGTGAAAGTGCAGCACTTCTTCGTCTGCCGCCTGGAGTCCATGGATCCCTCCCTCCGCCACGGCCCCGAGGTGGACGAACCCGTCGGCGAGTACGAGATCGTGCGTGTGCCCTTCACCCGGGTGGGCATCGCCTCCGTTCACCTCGTGCCGCTCTCGCTGCGGCACTACCTGGACGGCAACATCGAGGGCGTGCGCGCCATGCACGCCCCCGACCTGGGCTGATACCGGCGGCGGATCAGGAACCGGCCGCGACCAGTTCCTCCACGGAGTCGTGCCGTATGCGCTCCGACGGGATGCCGATGTCCCGCAGGGCGTCCACACCACTGCGGATCATCCCCGGCGGGCCCGACAGATAGGCGTCGTACTCGTTCCACGGCCCGAAGGCACGTACCGCGTCCGGAAGCTGCTGGTGCGCCTGCTGGTCGATGATCGCGCGGACCGAGAGCCAGGGGTGGCTCTGCTGGAGGCGGAGCATGGTGTCGATGTCGTACAGATCATGGTCGGTACGGGCGCCGTAGAAGACCTCGACCGGCCGGCGTTCCCCGTGCTCGGCGACGTCCTCGACCAGCGCCTTGATGGGCGCTATACCGGTGCCGCCGCCCAGGCAGAGCAGTCCGCTGTCGGTGGTGTGGTCCACGGTCATGGAACCGGCGGGCGGGCCGAGCCTGACGATGTCACCGGGGCGGGCGCGGTGCACCAGGGCGTTGGAGACCCAGCCCGCCGGGACGGCCTTCACGTGGAACGACAGCAGGCCGTCGGAGCGGGGTGCCGAGGCGAAGGAGTAGTGCCGCCAAATCCGGGGCCACCACGGGGTCTCCAGGCTCGTGTACTGCCCGGCGAGGAAGGGGTAGGGCTGGTCGGGGCGGACGGTGACGACCGCGACGTCCGGGGTCCTGAGGTCGTGGGTGACGATCTCGGCGTACCACCAGGCCGGAGCACGCAGTTCGTCGGCGGCCGCCGCGTCGATCATGACCTGGGAGATCGTGGTGTACGTCCGCACCCAGGCCGCTTCCATCTCCGCGTCCCAGACCCCGGCGGCGTACTTGCTGAGCGCGCCGATCAGGCATTCGCCGACGGCCGGGTAGTGCTCGGCCCGCGTTCCGTACTTCCGGTGGCCCCGGCCGAGGTTCTGGAGGTAGTCGACCAGGACATCGGTGTTGTCGATGTGCTCGGCGGCCGTGAGCAGCGCCCTGAGCAGCCGGTCCCGCTGGGTGTCCATCGCGGCCGGGAAGAGCGAGCGCAGGTCGGGGTGGCGGACGAAGAGCAGGGCGTAGAAGTACGAGGTGACCTTGTCGGCCACGGGCGTGATCTCTGCCATCGCGCGGCGGATGAGGACGGCGTCGGGGGACGCTTCCGTGTCCGGGGCTGAGCGGGCCGGCCCTGGGGACGACACAGGTGCGGGCCGCTGGGCGGGGACACGCGGCTCGGCGGGAGGAGCCGTGGCGGAGGCGAAGGGCGCCGGGGCCGGTGTGACCGGCGTGGGCGCGGGTCGTGGTGACGAGGCCGCGGGCGAGGAGGCGGTGGGTGGGGGCATGGAGGCGGGCCCGGCTATCGCCTCAGGGGATCCGCGCTCCTGGTCCGGTACACCGGTGTTCGCGCTGTCTGTCGTCGAGGCGGGCGGGGCCGCCGCGCCGTCTGTCGGCGCTTCCGGGTCGGCCGTCTGCCGACCCACTGGGCGTATCACCGCAGGTCGACGGCCCTCCGCCGTCCCGGGCTCGTTGTCCGGCGTCGACGTCGGCTTGTTGCGGGGCGTGAACCAGTCGCCCCCGCCGCCAGAAGTGCCGTTGTCGGCCGACGTGGTGGTCGGAGCGTCCATGGTGTGCCTCGCCTCGAGCATCTTTCGGTCGGTCTGCGCACTTCCCCAGTCGGAAGGTGCCTGCTTTCCCCCGTGGACGGACGGCGTTCCCATCCGGTGTCGCGGCCAATGCGGCCACATTCAACCCGTGTTCCAGCTCTGTACGGACAAGTAAGGCAAGAGTGTGACATTGGCCGCAGTACTCCCACCCGAGCTTCCCACTCGCCTGGGCGGCTCAGTCGCATATCCGGAAACGCGGGTTTTCGATCTCTCCGTCCCGTTAGGCTGCATTGCCCTGTACGCGGCCCACTCAGAACGGGTCAGCCGCCCCGGACATGAACCGGAGTCGACCCTACCGGCCACCGCTGCGCACACAAGTCCCCCCTTGCCCCGTCACGAATGAGGGCACGGCGCGAACTGCCAGAGCGCGGTCAATACCGGGCGCCGCGCCGGTGTTTCACGTGAAACGTCCGGCGTCTGTCCGTGCTCTGTTCAGTCGGCTACAACTGGCCAAAAGCTCGTATGTGTCCAGGGAAAGAGGTGGACGTCAGGGGCTTCGGTCGGACAGCCTGACCTGCGTGCCGACTCCTTCCCTTGCCTCTTTGCCCATCCGCCGTCTGACGCTCCGCGATCTCGCCGCCTGCGCCGACTTGTCCGAGGACCGGGGGTGGCCACGGGAGGAGCACAAGTGGGGCTTCCTCCTCACGGCCGGGAAGGGCTACGGCATCGACGACCCCGACGGCGGCCTCGTGAGCGCCTGTGTCGTTACCGAGTACGGACCGCAGGAGCGCCCCGCCCTCGCGGCGATCGGCATGGTCCTCGTCGCCGAACGGCACACCCGGCACGGCGTGGGACGTCGGCTGATGCGCCACGTCATCTCCGCGATGGGCCCCACGCCCCTCACCCTGCATGCGACGCCGTACGGCCGACCCCTCTACGAGGAACTCGGCTTCAAGGTCACCGGGCGGGCGGAGATGGTGTGCGGGCGTTTCACTCCTGGCGGGCCGCAGCCGGCGGTCGCCACCCGTGCCGCGACCGCCGAGGACCTGTCTGCGATCCTCCGGCTCGACGAGCAGGCGTTCGGGACCGACCGCACCCACATCGTCACCCGACTGCCGGCCTTCGCCGACCAGTTGCGCGTGGCGGAGGAGGACGGGGGGATCATCGGATACGCGGCCGCCTGGCCCAACATGGACACCCATGTCATCGGTCCGCTCATCGCACGTGACACGTCGGTCGCCCAGGCCCTCATCGCCTCCCTCGCCGCCCACATCGACCGTCCCCTGCGCACCGACATCGACGTACGGCACACAGAGCTGCTCGCGTGGGCGAAGGAGCGGGGCTTGGCGTCCGCCGCCTTCAACTCGGTGATGACCTACGGGATCACCGAGCTGCCCGGGGACTGGAGCCGTCGGTTCGCCCCGGTCACGGTCGCGGCGGGCTGACGAGCCCCCGATACGACGACGCCGGCCCCCCTGAGTTTCGGGGAACCGGCGTCGCCTCGCTGAAGGGCCCGGTCAGGCGAGGGCCTTCAGGGCGGTCGTGGCGAAGGCGTGATCCTGCTCCGGCGCACCGCCGCCGACACCGATCGCCCCGATCAGCCGGCCGTCACGGTGCACCGGCACGCCGCCGGCGATGAACAACAGCGGCCGGTCGAGCGCGGTGGGCAGAGTGTGGAAGAGGCCTCCGGGCTGCACGGCGTCGACGAGGTCGGCGGTGGGCGCGTTCAGTTGGAGAGCCGTGTAGGCCTTGCGGGTGCTGGTCTCGCCGGAGATCAGCACGGCACGGTCGTCACGCCGGAAGGCGAGCAGATGGCCGCCGGCGTCCAGGACGGTGACGCTGACGGTGACACCTGCTGCCTCGGCGGCACGCCGGGCGGCGGTGACGAGGACGTCGGCGTCCTGGGTGGTCAGCGGCGCGACCGCGGTGGTGGTGCTCATGGGGGAGTTCTCCTAGGAAAATTCGCTGATCATGCTGGTCCGGGTCGGAGAAGGCGGTGAGCCTGGCCGACCCGGTGGCTCAGTGATGGGCGGCGGTCCGCTGCTCGGTCGGCGCGGATCCCGTGACGACGGTGCTGGGAGCACCGGTACGGCGTTCCAGTGCGGCCGAGAGGAAGGCCAGGACCAGGGCTCCCCCGGCCAGGGCGGCACCGACCCAGTTGGGGGCGGTGTAGCCGAAGCCCGCCGCGATCACGAGGCCGCCGAGCCAGGCGGACAGAGCGTTGCCGAGGTTGAAGGCGCCGATGTTCACGGCGGAGGCCAGCGTGGGGGCACCGTGCGCCTGGTCAAGGACCCGCTTCTGGAGCGGCGGGACGGTGGCGAAGCCCAGCGCGCCGATCAGGGCGATCGTGACGGCCGACAGCAGCTTGTCGTGCGCGGTGAGGGTGAACAGCGCCAGGACGACGGCCAGGGCACCGAGGGACACGTACAGCATGGGCATCAGGGCGCGGTCGGCGAACTTGCCGCCCACGAGGTTGCCACCGACCATGCCGAGGCCGAAGAGGACCAGCAGCCAGGTGACGGAGCCGTCGGCGAAGCCCGCGGTGTGCGTCATCATCGGAGCGATGTAGGTGATGGCCGCGAAGACGCCGCCGAAGCCGAGTACGGTCATCGCCATCGCGAGCAGTACCTGCACGTTCTTGAAGGCGGCGAGCTCGTGCCGCAGGCGCACTCCCTCCGGCTTGGGCATGTCGGGGACGAGCCGGGCGATGCCGGCCAGGCCGACGGCCCCGAGGGCGGCGACGATACCGAAGGTCACCCGCCAGCCGACGGACTGCCCGACGAGGGTGCCCAGCGGGACGCCGACGACGTTGGCGACGGTCAGACCGGTGAACATCATCGCGATGGCTCCGGCCTTCTTGTCCGGGGCGACGAGGTCGGCCGCGACGACCGAGCCGATGCCGAAGAAGGCGCCGTGGGCCAGCGAGGCGACGATCCGGCCGATCAGCATGACGGAGAAGGCGGGAGCGAGTGCCGAGATCAGGTTGCCGGCGATGAACAGGCCCATCAGCAACATCAGCATCCGCTTGCGGGAGATCCTGGTGCCCACCACGGTCATCAGCGGGGCGCCGAACATGACCCCGAGCGCGTAGCCGGTCACCAGGTACCCGGCGGTGGGAATGGAGACCCCGTAGTCGCCCGCGACCTCGGGCAGCAAGCCCATGATCACGAACTCGGTCGTTCCGATTCCGAAGGCCCCGATCGCGAGGGCCAGAAGCGCGAGAGGCATGGAGGGGTACACCTTCCCAGACGATTGCAGGAGCGCTTTGCGTGCGCCCACAATAATTGCAGACGCGGGATATATGCAACCGCCGTCAATTGCGCTCCTGCTCTATCCTGGAGGTCAGCCGCTCCGGGACGGAGGAAACGCCAATGACAGCGACGGACCCCGCGCTCACCGCTCTCGCCCAGAGCTGGTGCGCCCTCTCCCTCCTGCACGGGAGGATCGAGGCCCACATCGAGCGCGCCCTGCAGGCCAAGCACGACCTGAGCGTGCGCGAGTACTCCCTGCTTGACGTGCTCAGCCGGCAGCACGACGGGGACGGAGGGCATCTCCAGATGAAGCAGGTCGCCGACGCCGTCGTCCTCAGCCAGAGCGCCACCACGCGTCTGGTCACCCGGCTCGAGGACCGCGGACTCCTGGAGCGCTACCTCTGCCCCACCGACCGCCGGGGCATCTACACGAACGTCACCGAGGCGGGCCTCAAGCTGCTCGAAGAGGCCCGGCCGACCAACGACGCCGCGCTGCGCGAGGCCCTCGACGAGGCGGCGAAGAATCCCGAACTGGCCCCGCTGGTCCGGGTCGTGGAGACTCTGAAGACTCCGGTGCCCGCATAAGCCGGACTCCGCACCGGGCGTCTCTGCGTAGGGTGCGGTCATGGGAGATCTTGAGATACGTGCTGCCGTCGCGGACGACGTGCCGGCGATCGTCGCCATGCTCGCGGACGACCCCCTGGGCGCACAGCGCGAGTCACCCGACGACCTCACCCCGTACCTGGCCGCGCTGGAACGGCTCAGCGCCGACCGGAATCAGCGCCTGGTCGTGGCGGTCCGGGAAGGCCGCGTCGTCGGCACGCTCCAGCTCACGATCGTTCCGGGGCTGTCCCGTCGCGGTGCGACCAGGTCGATCATCGAGGGCGTACGCGTCCACGCCGAGGAGCGCGGCAGCGGCCTGGGAACACGGCTCATCGAGTGGGCGATCGACGAATCCCGGCATCAGGGCTGCCAGTTGGTCCAGCTGACCTCCGACAAGACCCGCACCGACGCCCACCGCTTCTACGAGCGACTCGGCTTCACGGCCTCCCACACGGGCTTCAAGCTCCCGCTGTGACCGGATGCGCGTGGGCGCCCTGTTTCACGTGAAACAGGGCGCCCAGTCATGTCACCGCCTATCCGATGCCGCGCCACCCCTCAGGGTCGACCCCACCGGGCACCGGGGCCGCCTCGTCGTACGGCTGCCGCGTGAACACGAACGAGCCGAGGTCCAGATGGCTCACGGACCCGTCGGGGCGCCGTACGGCCTTCAGCAGCTCCCCGGCGTAGTAGCCCTCCAGCCCGGTCCAGGTGCCGTCGCCGTTCGGACGGAACCGCGAGCGCCGCCCGTTGCCGGAAAGCGGCTCCAGCGAGGCGAGCCCGTCGGCCGTGAGCCGCAGGGCGAAGGCGTACGTCCCCCAGTACCACTGCCCCGTCAGCTCCAGCACCGACGGATCGACCGCACGCATCGGAATCCAGGCGTCGGGGATGCGTGGCTCCGCCTCTGCGACGATACGGACGAGATCGGCGGCGACGCCGGAGACCAGTGGGCCTGAGGTGCAGTTGGCCAGGACGACCGCCGCTACGTCGTCCTCGACGCTGATGCTCACACTCGCCAGGAAGCCCGGCAGGGATCCGCTGTGCCCCACGAGCAGCCGACCGTGCCGACGCTGGATCTGCATGCCGAGGCCGTAGGCGTCACCGGACATCACGTCCACCGCTTCCGCCGGCGCCGCCGGAGTCCGCATCTCGCACACGGACTCTGCACTCAGCACCCTCTCGTCGCCCTTCACCAGGAAGGCCGCGAAACGGGCCAGGTCTGCCGTGGTCGACCAGAGTTGACCGGCGGGTGCCATACGACCGAGGTCCTCGGCGGGCTCGGGCAGCAGAACATCGGCCCAGGGATGCACGGCCCAGCCACCCGCGTGCGGGGCCTGCGGTCGCACGGTTGTCCGGTCGAGCCCCAGTGGTTCGAGCACTTCACGCCGTAGTGCCTCCTCCCAGGAGATCCCCCGCAGCTCCTCCACGAGTGCGCCCAGCAACGTGTAGCCGGGGTTCGAGTAATGGTGCCGTCGGCCGACGGGGTGCAGAAGGGGCTGCTCACCGAGCACGTCGGACAGTTCCGGCCGCAGGGATCCGGGCGTGCGTTCCCACCATGGGCCGGGCGATTCGGCCGCCAGCCCGCCCGTGTGCGCGAGCAGTTCGGCGATGGTCGCCTCCCCCGCGCCGGTACCCGGCACGAACTTCTCCAGTGGATCCCCGAGCCCGAGCAGCCCCTCGTCCCGCAGGCGCATCACGAGAACGGCGGTGAAGGTCTTGGTGATCGAGCCGATGCGGTACTGGACGTTCTCGTCGGGCACTTGCCCGTCCACCGATGTGCGGGCACCGTGCCACACCGCCCGGCCGTCCCGGACGACGGACGCGACCAGCGACGGCGCCCGCCCCTCGGCCTGTGCCACGGCGATCCGGTGCAGCAGCGCACGACTCGTTGCTGGAAGCAGCTCTTCCTGAGGTGTCGTCATGGGCCAAGTCCACCTGGCCGGGCACGACCGAGTCGACCTCATTTCGCCGTCGCCACCGATTCAGGTCTGCGTCGGCACCGGATCAGGTCTGCGCCATGTCCACGAACCGCGAGTAGTGACCCTGGAAGGCGACCGTGATCGTCGCCGTCGGACCGTTTCGGTGCTTGGCCACGATCAGGTCGGCCTCGCCCGCGCGCGGTGACTCCTTCTCGTAGGCGTCCTCGCGGTGCAGCAGGATGACCATGTCGGCGTCCTGCTCGATGGAACCCGACTCACGCAGGTCGGAGACCATCGGCTTCTTGTCCGTGCGCTGCTCGGGACCACGGTTCAGCTGGGAGAGCGCAATGACCGGGATCTCCAGCTCCTTGGCCAGCAGCTTGAGGTTACGGGACATGTCCGAGACCTCCTGCTGACGGCTCTCGGCCCGCTTGGAACCGCCGGACTGCATCAGCTGGAGGTAGTCGATGACCACCAGCCGGAGATCGTTGCGCTGCTTGAGGCGGCGGCACTTGGCGCGGATCTCCATCATCGACAGGTTCGGGGAGTCGTCGATGTAGAGCGGGGCGGCCGAGACGTCCGGCATCCGCCGGGCCAGGCGCGTCCAGTCCTCGTCCGTCATCGTGCCGGACCGCATGTGGTGCAGGGCGACTCGCGCCTCGGCGGACAGCAGACGCATCGCGATCTCGTTGCGTCCCATTTCGAGCGAGAAGATCACGCTCGGCAGGTTGTTCTTGATCGAGGCGGCCCGCGCGAAGTCCAGCGCGAGCGTCGACTTACCCATGGCGGGACGCGCGGCGATGACGATCATCTGGCCCGGGTGCAACCCGTTGGTGAGCGAGTCGAAGTCCGTGAACCCCGTGGGCACGCCGGTCATCTCACCGCTGCGCGAGCCGATCGCCTCGATCTCGTCGAGCGCGCCCTCCATGATGTCGCCGAGCGGCAGGTAGTCCTCGCTGGTGCGCTGCTCGGTGACCGCGTAGACCTCCGCCTGGGCGCGGTTGACGATCTCGTCGACGTCGTCGTCGGCCGCGTATCCCATCTGCGTGATGCGCGTACCCGCCTCGACCAGGCGGCGCAGCACGGCCCGCTCGTGGACGATCTCCGCGTAGTAGGCCGCGTTGGCGGCCGTGGGCACCGTCTGGACGAGGGTGTGCAGATACGAGGCCCCGCCGACCTTGTTGATCTCGCCGCGCTTGGTGAGCTCGGCGGCGATCGTGATGGGGTCGGCCGGCTCGCCCTTGGCGTAGACGTCGAGGACGGCCTGGTAGATCGTCTCGTGGGCCGGCTTGTAGAAGTCGTGGCCCTTGAGGATCTCGACGACGTCGGCGATGGCGTCCTTGGAGAGCAGCATGCCGCCGAGGACGGACTGCTCGGCCTCGATGTCCTGCGGCGGTACCCGCTCGAACGTCGGGGCGGCGCCGCCGTCCCAGGCCCCGTTGTCCCTGCCGCGCTCGTGTTGTTCGTCGCGGCCACGGGCTCCGTCGCCACGTCGGCGGGAGGCGGGCAGACGATCACTGGGACCGCTGTCGGCCCACGGGTCGTCCAAGGGCTCGGAAATGCTCACCGAGCCACCTCCTCCCGTCCGCCGCAGCAGACCTCGCCGTGCCCCTCTTTTCTACGGCACGGCACTGACAAATGAGACGCCCAACTCCGGTTGACCAACGCCGGTTTTGTGACATTTTGAAAACCGGCAGACGGAGCGGGCGCCGGACCACGTTAGGCCTGTCGGCACCGTCAGCCAATCTGGTTATCCACAGGCCATGTGGACGACGGCCCAGATGCTGTGGAGAACTCCTCAAAACCTGTGCACGACCCGGTGGACAGGCCTGTGAACAAGCAGCGAGCTGCCCGGGAAAGGCTGCTGTGACCTGCGGATTTGCCGTCCACCGGCTGTGCAGAAGAAAAACTTCCCCGACCGGCGCAAGATCGCTTCGAACGGTGTACAGCAGTGCGCACCCCTGGACGGAAAGTAAGGGCCACAAGGCCGTTGCATCTCTTACCTGTGGACGATTAGATTGGTGCACATGACACAGGCCCCCGCGCGCCGCAGAACCGGCCGGAGACAGCACGACCGAGAGATCGTCGCTCTCGCCGTGCCGGCCTTCGGCTCCCTCGTCGCCGAGCCCCTCTTCCTCATGGCCGACACCGCCATCGTGGGCCATCTGGGCACGGCCCAACTCGCCGGCCTCGGCGTCGCCTCGGCCCTGCTGATGACCGCCGTCAGTGTCTTCGTCTTCCTCGCCTACGCCACGACAGCGGCGGTCGCCCGCCGCGTCGGCGCGGGTGATCTCCAGGCCGCCATTCGCCAGGGCATGGACGGTATCTGGCTGGCCCTGCTCCTCGGCGCTGCCGTCGTCGCCGTCGTCCTGCCGACGGCATCCTCTGTCGTGGACCTCTTCGGCGCTTCCGACGCGGCGGCTCCCTATGCGACCACGTACCTGCGCATCTCCACGCTCGGCATACCGGCCATGCTCGTCGTCCTCGCCGCGACCGGCGTGCTGCGCGGCCTCCAGGACACCAAAACGCCTCTCTATGTGGCCATCGCCGGCTTCGTCGCCAATGGCGCCCTCAACGCGGGGCTCGTCTACGGCGCCGACCTGGGGATCGCCGGCTCCGCCTGGGGCACCGTCATCGCCCAGTGGGGCATGGCCCTGGTCTACCTCGCCGTGGTTCTGCGCGGGGCGCGCCGGTACGGTGCCTCGCTGCGCCCGGACGCCGCAGGCATCAGGGCCTCCGCACAGGCCGGTGTGCCCCTGTTGGTTCGCACCCTCTCCCTGCGAGCGATCCTGATGATCGCCACGGCGGTCGCCGCCCGTCTCGGGGATGCCGACATCGCCGCACATCAGATCATCCTGTCCCTGTGGAGCCTGCTCGCCTTCGCCCTCGACGCCATCGCCATCGCGGGACAGGCGATCATCGGTCGCTACCTCGGAGCCGGTGACGCGCAAGGTGCCCGCGACGCGTGCCGTCGCATGGTCGAGTGGGGGATCGCCGTCGGGGTCGTTCTCGGCATCCTGGTCGTCATCACCCGACCGGCATTCCTGCCCCTGTTCACCAGTGACGCGACGGTCAAGGACGTGGCGCTGCCCGCCCTGCTCATCGTCGCCCTCTCGCAGCCGATCTCCGGCATCGTCTTCGTCCTGGACGGAGTCTTGATGGGCGCCGGTGACGGCCCCTACCTGGCCTGGGCCATGCTGCTCACTCTGGCGGTCTTCACCCCGGTCGCCCTGCTGGTGCCAGTACTGGGCGGTGGACTCACCGCCCTCTGGGCCACCATGACGCTGATGATGACCGTGCGGATGCTGACGCTGTGGCTCCGGACCCGCTCGGGCCGCTGGATCGTGACGGGCGCGACCCGCTGACCGCCGGACTCGGCCCTCACTGCTGTTTCACGTGAAACACGGTGTTTCACGTGAAACGACGACGGGCCACATCGACGATGGGGCCGAAACGACGATGGGGCCGCACCCGTGAAAGGTGCGACCCCATCGCTCACTGCTTCAGCGAGCGCGGCACTCAGGCCGCGACGACCTCGATGTTGACCTTGGCGGCAACCTCGGGGTGCAGACGCACGGACGTCTCGTGAGCGCCCAGCGTCTTGATCGGCGAGCCCAGCTCGATGCGGCGCTTGTCGACCTCGGGGCCACCGGAAGCCTTGATCGCGGAAGCGATGTCGGCCGGGGTGACGGAACCGAAGAGACGACCGGCGTCGCCGGAGCGGACAGCCAGGCGGACCTTGACGCCCTCGAGCTGGGCCTTCACCTGGTTGGCCTGCTCGATGGTCTGGATCTCGTGGATCTTGCGAGCACGACGGATCTGCTCGACGTCCTTCTCGCCACCCTTGGTCCAGCGGATAGCGAACTTCCGCGGGATCAGGTAGTTGCGAGCGTAACCGTCCTTGACGTCGACGACGTCGCCCGCGGCACCGAGGCCGGAGACCTCGTGGGTGAGGATGATCTTCATGTGTCGGTCACCCTTCCCTTATCGCGCGGTGGACGTGTAGGGCAGCAGCGCCATCTCACGGCTGTTCTTGACGGCCGTGGCGACGTCACGCTGGTGCTGCGTGCAGTTGCCGGTCACGCGGCGGGCACGGATCTTGCCGCGGTCGGAAATGAACTTCCGCAGCATGTTCGTGTCCTTGTAGTCCACGTACGTGACCTTGTCCTTGCAGAATGCGCAGACCTTCTTCTTCGGCTTGCGCACAGGCGGCTTCGCCATGGTGTATCTCCTGTGTGATCAAGAAGTTGGGGTGCGAACCCGCCCTAGAAGGGGGGCTCGTCCGAGTAGCCGCCGCCCTGCTGGCCGCCGCCGGAGCCACCGCCCCAGCCGCCGCCACCGCCCTGGTTGCCACCGGCGGGAGCGCCGGTCGCCCACGGGTCGTCAGCGGGAGCGCCGCCGCCCTGCTGGCCGCCGCCGGGGCCGCCGCCCCAGCCGCCGCCACCCTGGCCGCCACCGCCACCGCCGCCGTAGCCGCCCTGGCCACCGCGGCCGGTGGTCTTGGTGACCTTGGCCGTGGCATTGCGCAGGCTGGCGCCGACTTCCTCGACGTCCAGCTCGTAGACCGTGCGCTTGACGCCCTCACGGTCCTCGTAGGACCGCTGCTTCAGCCGGCCCTGCACGATGACGCGCATGCCTCGCTGGAGCGACTCGGCGACGTTCTCCGCCGCCTGACGCCAGACCGAGCAGGTCAGGAAGAGGCTCTCGCCGTCCTTCCACTCGTTCGTCTGGCGGTCGAAGGTGCGGGGAGTGGACGCGACACGGAACTTCGCGACGGCCGCACCGGAGGGGGTGAAGCGCAGCTCGGGGTCGTCGACAAGATTGCCGACCACCGTGATGACGGTCTCGCCTGCCATGGGGGAACCTCTCGGCGGGTTTGCTCTGGCTGCTTGCTACTCGAATCCCGGAATCAGCTGAGCGGGAGAGCTCAGTGGGTCTCGGGACGGAGGACCTTGGTCCGGAGGACCGACTCGTTCAGGTTCATCTGGCGGTCGAGCTCCTTGACGACCGCAGGCTCAGCCTGAAGGTCGATGACCGAGTAGATGCCCTCGGGCTTCTTCTTGATCTCGTACGCGAGACGACGACGGCCCCAGGTGTCGACCTTCTCGACCTTTCCGCCGCCGTCACGGACGACAGAGAGGAAGTTCTCGATCAGCGGGGAGACAGCGCGCTCCTCGACGTCGGGGTCGAGGATGACCATCACCTCGTAGTGACGCATGTGGAACCCACCTCCTTTGGACTCAGCGGCCACGGTCGTTCCGTGGCAGGAGGGTTGTGATGCGTAGCAACGGTATCGGCCACCACTGACAGTCGGGGGTTCTGTCGAGAAGCCCCTGTCGTGACATGGGCAGACACCGGTGCGGACGGTACAGACTACCCGCACAGTGGCTTGCGGTTGAAATCCGGCCGCGAGGGCAGCCAATCTGTACACATCGGGTGTGTATGGCGCTACGATGCGCCGACTTTCGCAGGAGGTGCCCTATGGCACAGGCATTGCGACCCAACACCGCCGGCGGCCTCTTCGCCACGGACGGCAAGCCCCACCCACTCCAGGACGCCCTGCTCGCGGTGACCCTGGTCCTGGGCATCACGTCGTTCATCACGGCACTCGTCGACGAGGACCTGCACCTGCTCAGCTCCTGGACCGGCCTGGTGGGCATTCTCACCGGCGCGTACGGCCAGTGGGTCTCGGAGACGACCAGGGAGCGCTTCGGCCTGATCCTCGGCCTCGGTGCCGCAGGCGTCGGGTTCTTCCTGGGCATGGCGCACGGCGGTCTCTTCGGCGGTCTCATCGACTGACGCCAGGGACATCCCCTTCTGAACACCGGGTGACGCCCCGGCCGCCCACGGCCGGGGCGAAGGTTCCGTACGCCCAACCGGCGCGCATCCAAGGCGCAGTAGGCTTCGCGCGAGAGCCGGAGCCCCTGACCCCATGGGGACACACCAGCCCGAGGAGCGCCCCGAAATGAGCCTGACCCTGAGGACCATCAGTCGAGAGCAGCATCTGGCCTACATCCAGAGCCTGCCGTCGGCGAGCCACATGCAGGTCCCGGCCTGGGCTGATGTCAAGGCGGAGTGGCGCTCCGAGAACCTCGGATGGTTCGACGACAGGACGGGCGAGCTGGTCGGTGCCGGTCTGGTCCTCTACCGGCAGCTTCCCAAGATCAAGCGCTACCTCGCCTATCTGCCCGAGGGCCCGGTCATCAACTGGTTCGCGCCGAATCTCCAGGAGTGGATCGAGCCGATGCTGGCGCACCTGAAGCAGCAGGGCGCCTTCTCGGTGAAGATGGGCCCGCCGGTGGTCATCCGGCGCTGGGAGGCCACCTCCATCAAGCAGGGCATCCAGAACCCTGACGTGAAGAGGCTGCGCGACATCGAGGCCGACCACATCGAGCCGCGCGCCTTCGAGGTCGCCGACAAACTGCGCCGCATGGGGTGGCAGCAGGGCGAGGACGGCGGCGCCGGCTTCGGCGACGTCCAGCCCCGCTACGTCTTCCAGGTGCCGCTGGCCAACCGCTCCCTGGAAGAGGTCCACAAGAACTTCAACCAGCTGTGGCGCCGCAACATCAAGAAGGCCGAGAAGGCCGGCGTCGAGGTCGTCCAGGGCGGCTACCAGGACCTTGAGGAATGGCAGCGGCTGTACGAGATCACGGCCGTGCGCGACCACTTCCGGCCGCGCCCGCTGTCGTACTTCCAGCGCATGTGGACGGCCCTCAACACCGAGGACCCCAACCGCATGCGGCTGTACTTCGCCCGGCACAACGGCGTGAACCTGTCGGCGGCGACGATGCTGATCGTCGGCGGGCACGTCTGGTACTCCTACGGCGCCTCCGACAACATCGGCCGTGAAGTCCGGCCCTCCAACGCGATGCAGTGGCGGATGCTGCGCGACGCCTACGCGCTCGGCGCCACCGTCTACGACCTGCGCGGCATCTCCGACTCGCTGGACGAGACCGACCACCTCTTCGGCCTGATCCAGTTCAAGGTGGGCACCGGCGGACAGGCCGCCGAGTACCTCGGCGAGTGGGACTTCCCGCTGAACAAGCTGCTGCACAAGGCGCTCGACATCTACATGTCGCGCCGCTGATGTCACGTTCAGTGCTTCTATACCTCTGATACGGCACCCTCTGACAACGGCAACCACTGATTCACGGCAACCGCGAGAAAGGTTCCAGGTCCGGCCATGGCGCTCACGCTCTACGTCGACACCGCGCGCTGGCGGGCGCACCACAAGCACGTGCAGGAGCAGTTCCCCGGCCTCGTGCCGGTCTGCAAGGGCAACGGCTACGGCTTCGGGCACGAGCGGCTGGCGGAGGAGGCCACACGGCTGGGCTCGGACGTCCTCGCCGTCGGCACGACGTACGAGGCCGCCCGGATCAAGGACTGGTTCAGCGGTGACCTGCTGGTGCTGACGCCGTACCGGCGCGGCGAGGAGCCCGTGCCCCTGCCGGACCGGGTCATCCGCTCGGTCTCGTCGATAGACGGCGTGTACGGCCTGGTCGGTGCCCGTGTGGTGATCGAGGTGATGTCCTCGATGAAGCGGCACGGCATCGGCGAGCAGGATCTGCCCCAGCTGCACGCCGCCATCGAGAACATCCGGCTGGAAGGCTTCGCGATCCACCTGCCGCTGGACCGCACCGACGGCTCGGACGCGGTCGAGGAGGTCATCGGCTGGATGGACCGGCTGCGCGCCGCCCGGCTGCCTCTGCACACCATGTTCGTCAGCCACCTCAAGGCCGAGGAACTCATCCGGCTCCAGCAGCAGTTCCCGCAGACCCGGTTCCGTGCCCGCATCGGCACGCGGCTGTGGCTGGGGGACCACGAGGCCACCGAGTACCGCGGCGCGGTCCTGGACGTCACGCGCGTGGCCAAGGGCGAGCGCTTCGGCTACCGGCAGCAGAAGGCGGCCTCCGACGGCTTCCTGGTGGTCGTGGCGGGCGGTACGTCGCACGGGGTGGGCCTGGAGGCCCCCAAGGCGCTGCATGGCGTCATGCCGCGCGCCAAGGGCGTCGCCCGGGCCGGCCTCGCGACGGTCAACCGGAACCTTTCTCCGTTCGTCTGGGGCGGCAAGCAGCGCTGGTTCGCCGAGCCGCCGCACATGCAGGTCTCGATCCTGTTCGTGCCCGCGGACGCGCCGGAGCCGAAGGTGGGCGAGGAGCTGGTGGCCCATCTGCGGCACACCACCACGCAGTTCGACCGGATCGTGGACCGCTGACCGGCGCGCACGCACTCCCAGGACCAGCGCAGCAAGAAGGCCGTACACGGTTTCCCGTGTACGGCCTTTCGCATCGTTCGCTCAGAGCGAACCGCCTGTCGCGCCCTGCCTGCCCCACTCGACCTGCGGACCGTCGAACTGAGCGGCCGCGTGCCGGGCGGGACGGGCCGCGGGGCCCAGGGCGAAGACGTCCTCCGCGCCGTCGAGCACTCCGCCCGAGGGGTCGTCGTCCCCGGACCGTCGGACCGGGTCCCGCTCCGGCATGAAGATGTCTCGCACGATCATGACGCAGAGATACAGCGTGCCCAGCAGGTGCAGGCCGATGGCCCAGTGGTAGCCGTCGGTGGGCAGTCCCTTGTGGGCGTCTCCGCTGGTCGTGTACGCGAGGTACATCCAGATCCCCAGGAAGTACGCCACCTCGCAGGCCTGCCAGATCAGGAAGTCCCGCCACTTCGGCCGGGCCAGGGCGGCCAGGGGCACCAGCCACAGGACGTACTGCGGCGAGTAGACCTTGTTGGTGAGGATGAACGCCGCGACGATCAGGAAGGCGAGCTGGGCGAACCGCGGGCGGCGCGGCGCGGTCAGCGCCAGCACCGCGACACCCGCGCAGCACACCAGCATCAGCAGCGTGGCGAGCGTGTTGACGGTGTCGATGCTAAGGGGGTTGTCCGAGTTCTGGGCCATGATCAGCCAGAAGGAGCCGAAGTCGACGCCTCGTTCCTGGCTGAACGTGTAGAACTTCGACCAGCCCTCGAACGCGAAGAGCATCACCGGCCCGTTCACGACGACCCAGGCGACGATCGCCCCGCCCAGGGCGGCCCCGAACTCACGCCACTTGCCCGCGCGCCAGCACAGCACCAGCAGCGGCCCGAGGATCAGGAAGGGGTAGAGCTTCGCGGCCGTGGCGAGTCCCAGCAGGACGCCGAAGGCGAGGGAGCGTCCGCGCGACCACATCAGCATCGCCGCGGCCGTCAGGGCGACCGCCAGCAGGTCCCAGTTGATGGTCGCCGTCAGCGCGAAGGCAGGTGCCAGGGCGACCAGCAGGCCGTCCCAGGGGCGCCGGGCATGCGTGCGGGTCACGCAGACGGCGATGACCGACGCGCACACCATCAGCATTCCGGCGTTGACCATCCAGTACCACTGCTCCTGGTCCTGGATGGTGCCGCTGCCTGGCGTGAGCCAGGAGGCGACCTCCATGAAGACACCGGTGAGCACCGGGTACTCCAGGTACTGCATGTCGCCGGGGAGCTTGTCGAAGTACGGCACGAGCCCGTCGGCGAAGCCACGCCCCTGGTAGAGGTGCGGGATGTCCGAGTAGCACGCGTGCGTGTACTGGGAGCTGGCACCGAAGAACCAGGCGCCGTTGTAGCAGGGCGCCTTCTGGACCAGGCCGAGGGCGAACATGCCGATCGCCACCAGCGCGATCACCCGCACGGGAGTCCACCAGGACGCCCCGAGCAGGGCACGCCGCCCGAGCGGGCCGCCGATCAGCTCGCTGCCGGCCGCGGCGACCTCGTCCTCCTGGGTCGGCCGCACCGGGTCCGGCTCGTGGACGCTCGCTCGCGTCGATTCTGCACTGGGCATGCCGCACATCCTGCCGTACGCGTCTATCAATACGCCGAGGGCCGCCGCACCGGGTAGGTGCGGCGGCCCGTGTTTCACGTGAAACATCTTCGCGTTTCACGTGAAACACCCAAAGGCGATCGGCCGGCTATCCGGCGGGGCCTCCGAAGATGCCTCCGTTGCCGTTGCCTCTGGTGTTGCCGCCGTTCTCGCTCGTATCGCTCGGCGAGGGCGAGGGCGTCACGTCTCCGCCTGTGCCGCCGCCGTTCTCCGTACCGCCGTCGTTCTCACACCCGAAGAATCCACAGGTGTCGCTCGGCGAGGGAGACGGCGTCGGGCTCTCGCTGGGCGTGGCGCTCGGCGACTCGGTCGCGGTTTCGCTGGGCTCCACGCTCGGGGTCGGGGTCGGCGACGGGGCGCCCACCTCGTGCTGGATCTCGCCGATCCTTTCGGCCTCCGGGAAGCCGGGATCGGGCTCCCCCTTCAGCGCGGCCTTCATGTACTCGGTCCACACCTGGGTGGGAGTGTCACCACCGTGGATGGACTCCTCACCCGCCGTGCCGTTCATGGAGAGCAGCTTGGCGCTCTTGGGATCCTCACGGAACATCGCGACCGAGGTGGACAGCTGCTGGGTGTAGCCGACGAACCAGGCCGACTTGTTCTCGTCCGTGGTACCGGTCTTACCCGCCGCCGTACGGCCCAGGGCCAGGGCGTTCTTACCCGTACCGTTCTGGATGACGTTCTCCAGGACGTCCGTGACGTTGTTGGCCACGTTCTCGGGCATCGCCTGCGTGATGCGCGGCTTGTCGAAGCCTTCGACTTCCTGCCCGTTGAACTTGACGCTGGTCACGGAGTACGGGGAGGCCTGCTTGCCGGCGGCGGCGAACGTCGCGTAGGCATCGGCCATGCGGATCGCGCTGGGAGTCGACGTACCGAGCGCGAACGACGGGTTGAGGGTGGCGAAACTGGCGTCCAGGATGCCGGACTTCTCGGCCACGTCCCGCACGTTCCTCATCCCGACGTCCATGCCGAGCTGGACGAACGGGGTGTTGACGGACTGCTCCATCGCCTTGCGCAAGGTGATGTAGCCCCAGGGGTGGTCGCTCTCGTTCTCCTGGAAGAACGGTGTGTTGTCCTTCTTCAGGACGTAGGAGCCGTCGTTGTTCCGGACCTTGAGGTGGTCGTTGCCGTTGTACTTGCTCAACGGCGAGAGGGGACCGTCGCTCCGGTAGGTGCCGTGCTCCATGGCGGCGGCGAGCACGAACGGCTTCCACGTCGAACCGACCGGGACACCCGAGGTGTCCGCGTTGTTGTTGAAGTGGCCGTTCTCGTAACCCGCACCACCGTAGAGCGCGACGATCGCGCCGTCCTTGGGCTTCACCGACGCCGCGCCGAACTGGACGTGCTTGTCCAGCTCACGCTTCTCCGGGTTCAGCTTTTCCTTCTCGACCTTCTTCACGGCCTTGGCCAGCGCCTCGACCTTGGCCTTCTCGAAGGTGGTCCTGATCTGGTAGCCGCCCTGGTCGAACTGCTTCTCCGTGATGTTGGAGTGGTTCAGGACGTACTTCTTGGCCGTGTCCGCCAGGTAGCCGATCTGGCCGCTCATGCCCTTGGTCGCCTTGCGGCCCTGGGGCATCGGGTACTTCTTGATCGCCTCCTGGTACTCGGCGTCCGTGATCCTCTTGTCGTTGTGCATCTGCTCGAGGATCCAGCGCCAGCGCGTCTCAGAGCGCTTGCGGTTGGCGTCCGCGTTCGCCGACTCGTCGATGCTCTCGTTGCCCGCGGGGTCGTAGTACGTCGGGCCCTTGAGCAGGGCGGCGAGGAAGGCGCACTCGCTCGGCTTGAGGTCCTTCGCTTCCTTGCCGTAGTAGGCCTGGGCGGCGGCCTGGATGCCGTAGGCACCACGGCCGTAGTACGAGGTGTTCAGGTAGCCCTGGAGGATCTCCGGCTTGGAGAGCTTCGTGCCCACCTTGATGGAGATGAACATCTCCTTGAACTTCCGGGTGATCGTCTGTTCCTGGCTCAGGTAGGTGTTCTTGACGAACTGCTGGGTGATCGTCGAACCACCCTGCGTGTCACCGCCCCGGGCCATGTTCGCCAGGGCCCGGGCGATACCCATGGGGTCGACGCCGGAGTCCTGGTAGAAGCTCTTGTTCTCGGCCGAGATCACCGCCCACTGCATGGCCTTGGGGATGCGCTCGATCGTGACGTTCTGCCGGTTCTGGCCGCTGCCCGCCGCGACCATCTGGCTGCCGTCGGCCCAGTAGTAGACGTTGTTCTGCGACAGGGCCGCCGCGTTCTCCTCGTTGGGGACGCCCACCATGGCGTACCCGATGCCCGCCACGGCCACCAGGCTGCCGAAGAAGCCGATGCACAGACCGGAGACGAGCTTCCAGGACGGCAGCCAGCGCTGCCAGCCGTACTTACCGGCCCGCGGATAGTCGATCAGCCGCTTCTTGTCGGAGACGGCAGCCGCCCGCCCCCTGCCTCGCCCGGGCCCGGCCGACCCTCCGGGGGCGGCGCGCCGGCCGCCACGGGCCGGTTCGGCCGCTCTGCGTCGGCCGCCTCCCGTGCTTCTCTGCGCCGCACGCCGGGCCTCGGCACGACCGCCGTACGGGCGCTCCTCACCCCCCGAGCTGTAGGAGTCCGACCCATAGGAGTCGGACGGAGACCCGGTGGCGCCTCGCGGGGCCGCGCGGCGGCCGGAGGCCGAGCCGGACTGGCCGCGTCGGGCCGCGGCACGTCCGCCTCCCTGCGGCTGCGGCGGTTTGCGACGGTGCTCGCTCATCGAACGACTACTCCTCGGGCAGGCGCACCCTTGCGCGCCTGGAAACGGCGGCTGGTTTCCGGTCCCCCCGAAGTACGGATGCGGTCGGCTCCGCATTCATCGGTCCCGCATGCACCCGTACTACACCGAAGACGACGACGCCCTCAGGCGCCACTTGGTTCCCGGTGATGTGCATGGCGCACAGACTACGCACCGTCAAAACCTGCCGAGGCCAGAAGTTCCCCTCAAATCAGGCAACTCGCGTCCGATGAATCGGTGATGTGATCCCGTTCACCACACCCCCTCTTGTCGCATCCGGAAGGCCGTTCTATCGTCGTGATGTATCGAGTCGATACATCAGCGCGACACATCGGGCCGACACATCGACCCGAGGCATCGGTACCGCGGCAGAGAGGAGGCGACGATGAGCCGGCGTTCCGGGATCCTCGAGTTCGCCGTACTCGGCCTGCTCCGCGAATCTCCGATGCACGGCTATGAGCTGCGCAAACGGCTCAACACGTCACTGGGTGTGTTCCGTGCGTTCAGCTACGGGACGCTGTATCCCTGTCTCAAGACGCTGGTCGCCAACGGCTGGTTGATCGAGGAGCCGGGGAACGACACCGAGGCCGCTCCCCTCACCGGCCGCCGCGCCAAGATCGTCTACCGGTTGACGGCGGAGGGTAAGGAGCACTTCGAGCAGCTGCTCTCACAGACCGGGCCCGACGCGTACGAGGACGAGACATTCGCCGCCCGTTTCGCTTTCTTCGGGCAAACCTCACGCGACGTCCGCATGCGCGTTCTGGAAGGCCGCCGCAGCCGGTTGGAGGAGCGCCTGGAGAAGATGCGCCTCTCCCTGGCCCGGACCCGGGAGCGCCTCGACGACTACACGCTTGAGCTCCAGCGCCACGGGATGGAGTCCGTGGAGCGCGAAGTGCGCTGGCTGAACGAGCTCATCGAGAGCGAGCGGGCGGGTCGGGACCTGAAGGGTCCCGCCTCGGGGGAGCCCGGTTCGCGTGACACCACATCTGGAGCGTCGGGCGGCCTGCCCCGGCCGGGGGACGACCCCCGTCCGGATACGCCCGGCGACACCGCCACGTGAGAGCCCGCCCAGGGCCTCACTCGTACACACAGGGAGCAACCGGAATGGGTTCGGTTCGCGTAGCCATCGTCGGTGTGGGCAACTGCGCCGCATCGCTGGTGCAGGGAGTCGAGTACTACAAGGACGCCGACCCGGCGTCCAAGGTGCCGGGCCTGATGCACGTCCAGTTCGGCGACTACCACGTCCGCGACGTCGAGTTCGTCGCCGCGTTCGACGTGGACGCCAAGAAGGTCGGCCTCGACCTGGCGGACGCCATCGGCGCCTCCGAGAACAACACCATCAAGATCTGCGACGTGCCCCGCACCGGTGTGACGGTCCAGCGCGGCCACACGCTCGACGGCCTCGGCAAGTACTACCGCGAGACCATCGAGGAGTCCGCCGAGGAGCCGGTCGACGTCGTCCAGGTCCTGAAGGACAAGCAGGTCGACGTCCTCGTCTGCTACCTGCCCGTGGGCTCCGAGGACGCGGCGAAGTTCTACGCCCAGTGCGCCATCGACGCCAAGGTCGCCTTCGTCAACGCCCTTCCGGTCTTCATCGCCGGCACCAAGGAGTGGGCCGACAAGTTCACCGAGGCGGGCGTCCCGATCGTCGGCGACGACATCAAGTCCCAGGTCGGCGCCACCATCACGCACCGCGTCATGGCAAAGCTGTTCGAGGACCGGGGCGTCATCCTGGACCGCACGATGCAGCTGAACGTCGGCGGCAACATGGACTTCAAGAACATGCTCGAGCGCGACCGCCTCGAGTCGAAGAAGATCTCCAAGACGCAGGCCGTCACCTCGCAGATCCGCGATCGCGACCTGGGTGCGGACAACGTCCACATCGGCCCGTCCGACTACGTCGCCTGGCTGGACGACCGCAAGTGGGCCTACGTCCGCCTCGAGGGCCGCGCCTTCGGTGACGTCCCGCTGAACCTGGAGTACAAGCTGGAGGTCTGGGACTCCCCGAACTCCGCCGGCGTCATCATCGACGCCCTGCGCGCCGCGAAGATCGCCAAGGACCGCGGCATCGGCGGCCCCGTGCTCTCCGCGTCGAGCTACTTCATGAAGTCCCCGCCCGTTCAGTACTTCGACGACGAGGCCCGTGAGAACGTCGAGAAGTTCATCAAGGGTGAGGTCGAGCGCTGAGGCGCCGCAACCAGTCGCTCCTGCCAGGGCTGTGAGGGTCCCCGGGTCGTACGACCCGGGGACCCTCTCCGTATGTGAGGCTGTGCCCCATGGCCGTAGTCCGTGACCTGCGTGTCCTGTTGCGCTTCCAGGGCTTCAGGCGCCTGCTCGGCGTGCGACTGCTCTCCCAGGGCGCCGACGGTGTCTACCAGGTCGCGCTCGCCGCGTACGTGGTCTTCTCGCCCGAGAAGCAGACCTCGGCGGCCGCGGTCGCCTCCGCCATGGCGGTGCTGCTGCTCCCGTACTCCCTCGTCGGCCCTTTCGCCGGTGTCCTGCTGGACCGTTGGCGGCGCCGCCAGGTCCTCCTGTACGGCAGCCTGCTGCGCGCGTTGCTGGCTTGCGCCACGGCCCTGCTGATACTCAGCCCCGCTCCGGACTGGCTCTTCTACGTCTCCGCCCTGTGCGTCACCGCTGTCAACCGTTTCGTCCTGGCCGGCCTGTCCGCCGCCCTGCCCCGCGTGGTCGACGCCGAGCGCCTCGTCATCGCCAACTCCCTCTCCCCGACCGCCGGAACACTGGCGGCGACCGCGGGCGGCGGTCTCGCCTTCGTCGTCCGCCTGGTGGTGGCGGACTCCGACGCCGCCGTGGTGCTCGTGGGAGCCGTGCTGTATCTGTGCGCTGCCCTGGGATCGCTCAGCATGGCGCGGGAACTCCTCGGTCCGGACCGGACATGGGCGGGTGAGCGCATCGCGACGGCTCTCACGAGCACTGCTCGCGACCTGGTGGCGGGCGTACGTCACCTGGCCGCGCAACAGCGCCGGGAAGCGGCCTGGGCGCTCGCGGCCATGGCGCTGATGCGCTTCTGCTACGGCGCCCTGCTGGTGATGCTGCTGATGCTCTGCCGGTACGCGCTCACCACGACCACGGACGACGGACTCGCCCTGCTGGGCCTGGCGTTGGCTGTCTCCGGCGCCGGATTCTTCGCGGCGGCCGTAGTGACGCCCTGGACCGCGGGCCGACTCGGGCCGGGCCGCTGGATCGTCGTGTGCGCGGGGGCCGCCGCGCTGCTGGAGCCCGCTCTCGGGCTGCCGTTCGCCGCTGCGCCTCTGCTGGCCGCGGCCTTCGTCCTGGGTCTGACCACCCAGGGGGCGAAGATCGCCACGGACACGATCGTCCAGTCCTCCGTCGAGGACGGATTCCGTGGCCGGATCTTCTCGGTCTACGACGTCCTCTTCAACGTCTCCTTCGTCGGCGCCGCCGCCGTCGCCGCCCTGATGCTGCCACCGGACGGTCGATCCGTGCCGCTGGTGATCACGATCGCCGTTATCTACGCGGCAGTAGCTGTGACTATGGGCCGGTTTGGCCGCCAGTAAGTGTCACATCAATGACACAGAGCCACATCCGGCTACTGCGGTGTCAGTGGGACCGCTACCTTACGTGGGTCTTATCTCGCGACATGTTCGCGTCACTCAACCATGTTCTAGGGGGACCCCCAAGTGACTACTCCGCCGCCCCAGGGCAACCCGTTCGCACAGGGCCAGCCCGCGGGTCAGCCCCAGGCCCCGTACCCGCCGCAGGGCGGCTACCCCCAGCAGCCCGGCCAGCCTGGCTTCCCGCCCCAGGGTGCGGCTCCGTACGCTCCGGTTCCGCCTCAGCCGACCGGCCGCAAGCTCAGCTTCAAGACCATCAAGAACATCGCCATCGTCATCGCGGTGGCGGGCATAGCCATCGGCGGCTACATAACCAGCCGGGACGACGCCAATACGGCGTCCGTGGGCGACTGCATGCACCGCGGCAGCACCAACGACAACAACCCGGACCTCGAAGTCGTCGAGTGCAGCGATGCGAAGGCTCAGTACGAGGTGCTCGCCAAGATCGAGGGCTCGTACCTCACGCAGACCCTGGCGTCGAGCAAGTGCGAGGCCGAAGCCAAGGACTTCCAGTACACGTACACCGAGAGCGGTGACGGCAAGGACTTCCTGCTCTGCCTGAAGGACAAGAAGTAAGGCAGACACGGCGAGGGGCGGTGTTTCACGTGAAACACCGCCCCTCGGTCCGTCTCCGGGGTCATGTTTCACGTGAAACATGACCCCGTTCACAGCCTCAGCCCTCCTGGTCGGCCCACCACTCCTTGAGTGCGGCCACCGCGGAGTCGTACTCCATCGGCCCGTTCTCCAGGCGCAGCTCCAGCATGTGCTTGTACGCGCGGCCGATGACCGGACCGGGACCGACGCCGAGGATCTCCATGATCTGGTTGCCGTCGAGGTCGGGGCGGATCGAGTCCAGCTCCTCCTGCTCCTGAAGCTTGGCGATCCGCTCCTCCAGACCGTCGTACGCACGCGACAGGGCCGCCGCCTTGCGCTTGTTGCGCGTGGTGCAGTCCGAGCGGGTCAGCTTGTGGAGGCGGTCGAGGAGCGGGCCGGCGTCACGGACGTAGCGGCGGACCGCCGAGTCCGTCCACTCGCCGGTGCCGTAGCCGTGGAAGCGCAGGTGGAGCTCGACCAGACGTGAGACGTCCTTCACCAGCTCGTTGGAGTACTTCAACGCCGTCATGCGCTTCTTGGTCATCTTCGCCCCGACCACCTCATGGTGGTGGAACGAGACCCGGCCGTCCTTCTCGAAGCGACGCGTGCGGGGCTTGCCGATGTCGTGCAGCAGGGCGGCCAGGCGGAGGGTCAGGTCGGGACCGTCGTCCTCCAGTGCCATCGCCTGCTCCAGGACGATCAGCGTGTGGTCGTAGACGTCCTTGTGCCGGTGGTGCTCGTCACGCTCCAGACGCAAGGCCGGCAGCTCGGGCAGCACGCGGTCGGCGAGGCCCGTCTCGACGAGCAGCGACAGGCCCTTGCGGGGGTGCGGCGACAGGATCAGCTTGTTCAGCTCGTCCCGCACCCGCTCGGCCGAGACGATCTCGATACGCCCGGCCATCGCGTTCATCGCCGCGACGACCTCGGGGGCGACCTCGAAGTCGAGCTGAGCCGCGAAGCGCGCCGCCCGCATCATCCGCAGCGGATCGTCAGAGAAGGACTCCTCCGGGGTACCAGGAGTACGCAGCACACGCGACGCCAAATCCTGAAGCCCGCCGTGCGGATCGATGAACTCCTTCTCCGGCAGTGCGACGGCCATCGCGTTCACCGTGAAGTCACGGCGGACGAGATCTTCCTCGATGGAGTCGCCGTACGACACCTCGGGCTTGCGCGAGGTCCGGTCGTAAGCCTCCGACCGGTAGGTGGTCACCTCGATCTGAAAGCGTCGATCAGCGTCTCCGACGCGGGCATCCTTCTGCGCCCCGACCGTGCCGAAGGCGATCCCGACCTCCCAGACGGCGTCCGCCCATGGGCGCACGATCTTGAGTACGTCCTGGGGACGGGCGTCGGTCGTGAAGTCCAGATCGTTGCCGAGCCGGCCCAGCAGCGCGTCCCGGACCGAGCCGCCGACCAGGGCAAGTGAGAACCCGGCCTCCTGGAAGCGGCGGGCGAGGTCGTCGGCGACAGGAGCGATCCGCAGCAGTTCACTGACCGCGCGGTGCTGCACCTGGCTCAGGGCACTGGGCTTTTCTTCGTTGGCGTTCGGCACAACAGAAGAGGGTACGTGGCCCGGGCACCCCGGAGCTCCCCCCATTACGCATGCAGACACGTCCGTCAATACGCGCACAAGAGAAGCCCTTGAGACGGAGACCACCGCTCTCCGTCATACAGCGACATACCGGACAGCTCGGCGCCGGGCCGCGATCTTGTGGAACGGACCGCGGCACTTCCCCTCAGCGCGCATCGTTACCATGCGTGGACGCACATTCCGACGACCACTGACGACGACGAGGGACGGGCGAGCGCGTGGCCGAGGCGGCAGACTTCCAGGGGACCAGTGCCTCACCTGCCCGCCGGTGGCTACGGCGCACCGGGGCACTGCTCGCCGGTGCGCCCCTGCTGGCCGGACTTCTCCAGTTGCCCGCCGCGATGCCGGCGGACGCGGCCGGGCAGGAGTCCCCGCAGGCTGCCCCCGGCACGGGCTCGGTGTCCGTCGCTGTCGATTCGCTCAGCCCCAGCGCCCCCACCGAGGGGGACACGGTGACCGTGACGGGCACGGTGACCAACAACGGCAAGCAGCCAGTCACCGGCGCCCACGTCGACCTGCGGGTGGGGCCTTCGCTCGACACGCGCTCCGCCATCGACAGCCTCGCCAAGAAGAGCGACGACGTCCAGGGCCCCACGGGCGAGGCAGTCGGCGGCAAGTACAGCGAGAAGTTCTCCAAGCTCACCCCCGGCGTTGCGGAGCCCTTCAACATCTCCGTGCCGGCCGACGAGCTGGACCTCGGCCAGGACGGTGTCTACCAGCTGGCCGTCGCGCTCTCCGGTGAGACCGCCGCCCAGCCCTGGGACCAGGTTCTCGGCGTCCAGCGCACGTTCCTGCCGTGGCAGCCGGAGGAGGCCGGCACCAAGACGAAGACCACGTTCCTGTGGCCGCTCGTATCCGACGTCCACATGACGGCCGAGACGGGGTCGAACGAGCAGCAGACGCCGGTCTTCAGCAACGACGACCTCGCCGAGGAGATCTCCCCGGGCGGCCGCCTCGACCAGATGGTGTCGCTGGGCAAGGACCTCGACATCACCTGGGTGATCGACCCGGACCTGTTGGCGTCCGTCGACGCGATGACGCGGAACTACGAGGTCAGGGGCGAGGACGGCGCCACCGCCCCCGGCAGGAGTCAGGAGGTCGCCAAGCAGTGGCTCTCCGAGCTCCAGCAGGCGGTGGCGGGCAAGGAGGTCGTCGCCCTGCCGTTCGGTGATCCGGACCTGGCCTCCCTCGCCCACAATGGCACGGCCGTCACGGGCTCGCTGAGCCACCTCAAGGAGGCCACCGACGCCGTCGACAACACGGTGCAGACGGTCCTCCACGTGAAACCGTCCAAGGACTTCGCATGGCCCGTGGACGGCGCCGTCGACCCGTCGATCATGAAGGTCGCGACCTCCGCGGGCGCCGACAAGGTGATCGCCCGCAGCGACAGCCTCCAGGACGACCTGTCGTACACGCCCTCCGCGGCCCGGCCCATCGGTGGTGGCACCACGGCGGTCGTCGCGGACTCCCGGATGTCGACGGCGTTCCAGGGCAACCTGACGAAGGCCTCCGCGTCCACGCTCGCCGTGCAGCGCTTCCTGGCCCAGAGCCTGACGCTCGGCCTCCAGACCGGCAAGCAGCGCAGCGTCGTCGTCGCCCCGCAGCGCACGCCCTCCGTGAGCCAGGCGCAGGCGATGGCCGAGGCGCTGGGAGCCCTCCAGGGCGGGAACTGGTCCGAGTCGCAGGACCTCGCGGCCGCCGCCAAGGCCAAGCCGGACCCGTCGGCCAACAGGAAGGTGCCGCCCGGCTCCGCGTACCCCTCTTCGCTGCGCAAGCAGGAGCTGCCGCGGGCCGCCTTCGAGCAGATCGCGAGGACGCGGGCCAAGCTCGACAACTTCAAGGTGATCCTCACCGACGAGTCCCGGGTGGTCACCCCCTTCGGGCGGGCCATGAACCGCGAGATGTCCACGTCGTGGCGGGGCCGGGGCGTCGCCGCGGTGGGATACCGCGACGACGTCGAGTCCTACCTCGACGGGCTGATCGACGGGGTCAAGCTGATCGAGAAGTCGGAGACCAAGCTCTCAGGCCGCAGCGCCACGATCCCGGTCACCGTCCAGAACAACCTGGTCCAGGGCGTCGAGCACCTGGAGCTGCGGCTCACGTCGCAGAACCCGACGCGACTCAAGATCGACGGCAAAGCCTACGAGGAGCAGCCGGTCGCCGTGAACGGCGGGCACAGCCAGTCGGTGAAGTTCACCACGTCCGCCAACGCGAACGGCCGGGCGAAGGTGGAGGCCCAGCTGTACACGGAGGACGGCCAGAAGTACGGCGAACCCGTCACGTTCGACGTGAAGGTCACCGAGGTCACCCCCACCGTGATGCTGGTCATCGGCGGCGGCGTCCTGCTCCTGGTCCTCGCCGGCTTCCGTATGTACACCCAGCGCAAGCGCGCCGCCGCCCGCGAGGCCGCCGAAGACGCCACTGCGGAGGCGGAGGACGATGCCGACAGCCCGGTCGGCGCTCCGCAGAACCCGGAGGCCCCCGGCGACCGTCTCAAGGAGGAGTCCGAGGCCGGCTCACGGGCAGACGCCCAGCAGGCGAGTGACCCGGCCCCGGACACCGCAGCGGAAAGCGCCGACCCGTCCGGCACGGGTGAGAGAGTGGACCGTTGAGATGTCGTGGCCGGTGGGCCCGGGACGATGAGGTGGGGTAACCATGAACGCGCCGTACGACGGTGACCACGGCCGTGGCGTGGGCAGCTCGGGCTACCCCGAGTCGGGTGGGCCCGAGGGCCCGCCGCCCGAGCACGGTCAGGTGCCGCCGCAACCGCCCGCGGACATGTACCTCCAGGACGCCTACACCCAGGACCCCTACCGGGCACAGGACCTCAGCGCCCAGGACCCGGTCGCCGAGGCGCGCTACGACCGCGCCGCGCACCCCCCTCCCCCTCCGGGCACGTACCAGCCGCCGCAGCAGCTGTACGCCCAGCCTCCGCAGTCGCCGTACGCGCCCGACCCGCAGGTGTGGGCCAGGACGCCCGCGCCGGAGCCGGAGGGCCCGAGCAGGCACCTGCCGTACGGCGACGACGCCCGGACCACCCAGTTCGTGGGCGTGGACGACCTCGTCTCCCAGGCGGGCGAGCCGCGCCAGGAGCCGGACGCGTTCGCGCATCTCTTCCGGGACCAGCAGCAGGCCAGCGGCCACCCGTCCTACGAGTCGCCGTCGGTCCCCGGCCCGTCAGCGGCCCCGGGCCAGATGGCGCAGGGGCAGTACGCGGCAGGTCAGTACCCGGCTCCCGGCGAGACGGCGGCGACGCCGTCGGTGGATGACACCCCTGCCCCGGAGGCCGCTGCCCCGCCCGCTCCGAAGAAGGGCGGCCGCGCCGCGGGTCTGATGAAGTCCAGTGCCGTGATGGCGGCGGGCACGATGGTCTCCCGCCTCACCGGCTTCATCCGCTCCGCTCTGATCGTGTCGGCCCTCGGCGTCGGCCTCCTCGGTGACACCTTCCAGGTCGCCTACCAGCTGCCGACGATGATCTACATCCTCACCGTCGGCGGCGGTCTCAACTCCGTCTTCGTGCCGCAGCTCGTCCGCTCCATGAAGGAGGACGACGACGGCGGCGAGGCGTATGCCAACCGCCTGCTGACGCTCGTCATGGTGACGCTCGGCGCGCTCACCGCGCTTTCGATCTTCGGCGCGCCGCTGCTGATCCGCATGCTGTCCGACCCGGTCGCCAGCGACCCGGCGGCGAACCAGGTCGGCATCACCTTCGTCCAGTACTTCCTGCCCTCGATCTTCTTCATGGGCGTCCACGTGGTGATGGGGCAGATCCTCAACGCCCGCGGGAAGTTCGGCGCGATGATGTGGACCCCGGTCCTGAACAACATCGTCATCATCGTGACGCTGGGCATGTTCATCTACGTCTACGGCACCGCCGCCGACTCGGGGATGAAGGTCACCACCATCCCGCCGGAGGGCCAGCGCCTCCTCGGCATCGGTGTGCTGCTCGGCCTCATGGTCCAGGCCCTGGCGATGATCCCCTACCTGCGCGAGACGGGCTTCCGGCTGCGGCTGCGCTTCGACTGGAGGGGCCAGGGCCTCGGCAAGGCCGTCACGCTCGCCAAGTGGACGGTCCTGTTCGTCCTGGCCAACCAGGCGGGCGCCATGATCGTCATCCAGCTGTCCACCGCGGCGGGCAAGGCCTCGCCGGTCGACGGCACCGGCTTCGCCGCCTACGCCAACGCCCAGCTGATCTGGGGCCTGCCGCAGGCCATCATCACGGTCTCCCTCATGGCCGCCCTGCTGCCGCGCCTGTCGCGCTCGGCGGCCGAGGGCGACGGCGGTGCCGTCCGCGACGACATCTCACAGGGCCTGCGCAACACGGCGGTCGCCATCGTGCCGATCGCGTTCGGTTTCCTCTCGCTCGGCATCCCCATGTGCACCCTGATGTTCGGCTCCTCCGGCACCAGCGAAGCCACCAACATGGGCTTCATGCTGATGGCGTTCGGTCTCGGCCTGATCCCGTACTCCGTGCAGTACGTCGTCCTGCGGGCCTTCTACGCCTACGAGGACACTCGAACTCCCTTCTACAACACGGTCATCGTGGCCGCGGTCAACGCGGGCGCCTCGGCGATCTGCTACTTCGTCATCCCGTCGCGCTGGGCCGTGGTCGGCATGGCCGCCTCCTACGGCCTGGCCTACGCGATCGGCGTCGGGGTCGCCTGGCGCCGGCTGCGCAAGCGGCTGGGCGGGGACCTCGACGGCTCCCGTGTCCTGCGGACTTACGCCCGGCTGTGCATCGCGTCGGTCCCGGCCGCCCTGCTCAGCGGCGCGGCCTGCTACGGCATCGGCCGCACGCTCGGCCAGGGCGTCGTGGGGTCGCTCGCCGCCGTGCTGGCCGGAGGCGCGGTCCTGCTCGTGATCTTCTTTGTCGCCGCCCGCCGCATGCGCATCGAGGAGCTCAACTCGCTGGTCGGCATGGTCCGCGGACGCCTGGGACGCTGAGTCGGGAGGTGGGCGCACAACCATCGTCAGCCACCGCGTGTCGTGCATAGCGGCGGACTGTGGGCACAATTGGTTTCGGCGTCGGACGGCGCGCAACGGATGCCGGGCGGCGCGCAATGGATGGGGAGGCAGGAACGACGGTGGCGGAACGGAGTACGGCTGCCGTCGACGTGGCAGACAACAGCGACGAGACGTCGCTGACCGCACAGGCGGACCAGTCCACGGCCGACGGGGTGGCCAAGAACCGGGAGCGGGACACGGACAGCGACGAGGTACAGGAGAGCACCCGGACCGACGGTCCAGCGAAGACCTCGCCGCCCGAACTGCACAGTGGTCACAAACTCGCCAGACGCTACCGCCTCGAGGAGTGCGTCACCCGTCTGGACGGTTTCAGCAGTTGGCGTGCCGTGGACGAGAAGCTCCGTCGTGCCGTCGGCGTGCACATCCTGCCCGCTGACCACTCACGGGCCCGGTCCGTCCTGGCCGCCGCCCGCTCCTCCGCCCTGTTGGGCGACCCGCGCTTCGTCCAGGTGCTGGACGCGGTGGAGGAGAACGACCTCGTCTACGTCGTCCACGAGTGGCTTCCGGACGCGACGGAACTGACCACGCTCCTCGCCTCCGGGCCGCTGGAGCCGTACGACGCCTACCAGATGGTCAGCCAGATCGCCTCCGCCATGGCCGCCGCCCATCGCGAAGGTCTCGCCCATCTGCGGCTGAACCCCAACGCCGTCCTGCGTACCTCGACCGGCCAGTGGCGCATCCGCGGGCTCGCGGTGAACGCCGCGCTGCGGGGCGTCGCGTCCGACACCCCGCAGCGCACCGACACCGAGGCCATCGGCGCCCTGCTGTACGCGGCGCTCACCCAGCGCTGGCCGTACGAGAGCGATGCCTACGGGCTGTCCGGCCTGCCGAAGGACATCGGCCTGATCGCGCCCGACCAGGTGCGTGCCGGTGTGCACCGCGGCCTCTCCGAACTCTCCATGCGCGCGCTCGTCAACGACGGCGCCACCGCCTCCCGGCACGAGTCGCCGTGCACCACGCCGGAGGAGCTGGTGAAGGCGATCGGCGAGATGCCCCGTATCCGCCCGCCGGAGCCGGCGTTCACCGCCCCGCCCGAGTACCAGCGCACGTCGTACCAGCAGGGCACGTACGGCCGCCAGGCCCCGCGCCCCGGTGCCACCCAGCCGGTCCCGACCCCGCCGCCCCCGTTGCAGAGCCGCACGGGCAAGGCACTGAAGTGGGCCGTGTCCGGGCTCCTGATCGCCGCGCTGGGCCTCGGCAGCTGGCAGCTGGCGGACGCGCTGATGGACCAGGGCGGCAAGAAGGACGACCCGGGCCAGACGCAGAACAACGAGGACGGCGACAAGAACAAGAAGTCCCCGGCACTCACGCCGATCGCCATCAAGGGCGCCGAGGAGTACGTCGCCAAGGGTGACGCCCAGCACCCCGCTGACGTGACCAAGACCTACGACGGCAACACGTCCACGGGCTGGCGCACCAACAGCTACCTGGACGGCCCGAAGATGGTGATAAAGCCAGGTGTCGGCATCGTCTACGACCTCGGATCCGAGAAGGAGGTCTCGGCGGCGGCCCTCTCGCTGCGCTACGGCGGCGACCACACCACGGTCGAGCTGTACGCGACCGACTCCCTCGGCTCGACCACGCCGCTGAGTTCCATGACGAAGCTGGGCAAGGCGACGACGAGCACCACCTCCGCGAAGGTGACCGTCGACAAGCCGGTGAAGAGCCGGTACCTCCTGGTGTGGCTGACGGCCCTGCCGTACTCCGGCGACGACCCCGCCAACTTCAGCAACCCGGGCTACAAGCAGGCCATCACCGAAGTGAAGTTCACGGGCTGAGAGCCGACAGAGGGGAAGGGGGTTCGATGGCGGACCGCGCCGAGTCCAGCGGTGCAAGTGATCAGGACCTCCTCGCCCGGCACGTCGCGGGCGACCCCGACGCCTTCGGTGAGATCGTGCGGCGGCACCGCGATCGGCTCTGGGCCGTAGCCCTGCGGACGCTGGGAGACCGCGAGGAGGCCGCTGACGCGGTGCAGGACGCCCTCGTCTCCGCCTACCGGGCCGCCCACACCTTCCGGGGCCAGTCGGCCGTCACGACGTGGCTGCACAGGATCACGGTGAACGCCTGCCTGGACCGCGCCCGCAAGGTCGCCTCCCGGAAGACCTCTCCCGTCGACGACACCGAGCGCCTGGAGCAGCTGCTGGAGCCGCACGAGTCGGCTTCGGCGCCCGCGGAGCGCAACGATCTCCACCGGCAGCTCATCGAAGCCCTGGGGACCCTGCCGGCCGACCAGCGAGCGGCGCTCGTCCTGGTGGACATGCAGGGCTACCCGGTCGCGGAGGCGGCCCGCATCCTCGACGTTCCGACCGGCACGGTGAAGAGCCGATGTGCGCGCGGCAGAGCCAGACTCCTGCCGCTGCTCACCCACCTACGGCCGGACAACCCCGGTGAGAGCAAGAAGCCCGGCGGGGAACGGAACCGGACGCAGGGGCCAGCCGTCCCACCCGCAGCGGGACCGCGCCGAGCGGAACCACCGGACACAGGACCGAGCGACCCAGCGGCAGTGAAGGGCGGAGGTGGACGAGCGTGACGTCGACGACAGACATGGCCGGGCACCCGGACGTCGCGGAGATCTCCGACCTCGCCGAGGGCCTCCTCGCACCGTCCCGGAGCACCGACGTACGCCGGCATCTGGACGGGTGCGAGCTCTGCGCGGACGTCTATGCCTCCCTGGAGGAGATCCGCGGGCTGCTCGGCACGCTGCCGGGCCCGCCGCGCATGCCCGCCGATGTCGCGGGCCGCATCGATGCCGCCCTCGCCGCCGAGGCCCTGCTGAACGCCATGGTGCCGGAGGCCGCGGAGAGCCAGACGCCCGTGAGCACTCCCCGTCCTATGTCCGAGGACGACAGTGGTGCGCATGTTTCACGTGAAACATCGACGCCCGCCGACCGACCCGCCGGGCGCCCCCGGTCGTCCACCACCGGCCCGGGTCGCAAGGGCCGCACGCGGAACGGCCGCCGCAGGATCGCCGTTCTGGGGACCGTCTTCACCGTCGCCGCCCTGGGACTGGGCTCCGTCCTGCTGTCGTCACTCGGCGACGGCAAGCCCCGGCATGACACGGCGGGCGGACAGCAGAGCGCGCCGGCGGACACCTTCTCCGAGGGGAAGCTCGAGAAGCAGGTCACCGATCTCCTGGCCCAGAAGCAGAGCAAGAAGGAGGGGGGTTCCCGCACCCCCTTCGGCGCGGCGACCGCCCCCGGCACCGACCATCCCCAGGTCTTCCGGGAGCCCACCGTGCCCGGCTGCGTCCGCGACGGCATCGGACGCAAGGACACGGCCCTGGCGGTCGAGAACGGCAGGTATCAGGGGAAGAAGGCCATGCTGGTGCTGCTCCCCGACACATCCGACCCGACTCGGGTCACTGCCTACATCGTCGACGCGACCTGTGCGGATCATGCGCCGGCGACCGCCGAGGGCAAGGTCCTTCTTCAGCGCTCGTACCCGTCCGCCTGAGGCACGTCTTCGTCTGCGCCCTGCGCGGTACCCGGCACAGGGCCGCTTCTCCGTGTGCCCGGACACACCGGGAATGCGCGCCCCTTAGGATCCGTTGGGTGGGGTGAGAGCTCCGAGAGAAGCTCCCACCGGTCGAACGACGCAGTCCAGAGACGAGGAATCAAGCCGTGAGCGACGTCCGTAACGTGATCATCATCGGCTCCGGGCCCGCCGGCTATACGGCGGCGCTCTACACCGCGCGCGCGTCGCTGAAGCCACTGGTGTTCGAGGGTGCCGTCACCGCCGGCGGTGCGCTCATGAACACCACCGACGTCGAGAACTTCCCGGGCTTCCAGGACGGCATCATGGGCCCCGAGCTCATGGACAACATGCGGGCCCAGGCGGAGCGCTTCGGCGCCGAGCTCGTCCCGGACGACATCGTCGCCGTCGACCTGACCGGTGAGATCAAGACCGTCACGGACACGGCCGGTACCGTCCACCGGGCCAAGGCCGTCATCGTCGCCACCGGCTCGCAGCACCGCAAGCTCGGTCTGCCGAACGAGGACGCCCTCTCCGGCCGTGGGGTGTCCTGGTGCGCCACCTGTGACGGGTTCTTCTTCAAGGACCAGGACATCGCCGTGATCGGTGGTGGCGACACCGCCATGGAGGAGGCCACCTTCCTCTCGCGGTTCGCCAAGTCCGTGACCGTCGTCCACCGCCGCGACACCCTGCGTGCCTCCAAGGCCATGCAGGAGCGCGCCTTCGCCGACCCGAAGATCTCGTTCGTGTGGGACAGCGAGGTCGCCGAGATCCAGGGTGACCCGAAGCTCTCGGGCCTGAAGCTGCGCAACCTCAAGACCGGCGAGCTTTCGGACCTGCCGGTGACCGGTCTCTTCATCGCCATCGGTCACGACCCTCGCACCGAGCTCTTCAAGGGTCAGCTCGACCTGGACGACGAGGGCTACCTGAAGGTGGCCGCGCCGTCGACGCGCACCAACCTGACCGGTGTCTTCGGTGCCGGCGACGTGGTCGACCACACCTACCGCCAGGCGATCACCGCGGCGGGGACCGGCTGCTCCGCTGCTCTCGACGCCGAGCGCTACCTCGCCGCCCTCGCGGACGAGGAGCAGCCCGAGCCCGAGAAGACCGCTGTCTGACCTCTCTCCCTACCCGCCCCACGCACCAACCAGTTAAGGAGCCCGCCGTGGCCGGCACCCTGAAGAATGTGACCGACGACTCCTTCGAGCAGGACGTCCTCAAGAGCGACAAGCCCGTCCTGGTGGACTTCTGGGCCGCCTGGTGCGGTCCGTGCCGCCAGATCGCGCCGTCCCTTGAGGCGATCGCCTCCGAGTACGGCGACAAGATCGAGGTCGTCAAGCTGAACATCGACGAGAACCCGGGTACGGCCGCCAAGTACGGCGTCATGTCCATCCCGACCCTGAACGTCTACCAGGGTGGTGAGGTCGCCAAGACCATCGTGGGCGCCAAGCCGAAGGCCGCGATCGTTCGCGACCTCGAGGAGTTCATCGCCGAGTGAACCGGCGAAGCCGTCTGAGCGACGGCGCATGTTTCACGTGAAACACGAATGGGCCAACCCGGAAGGGTTGGCCCATTCGTTTGACTGCCTGCCCTACAGCGGCCGCAGCGCCGGCTCCTTCTGTACGGCTCCCAGGAGCCGGTCGAGGGCCATCTCGACGTCTTCCTTCCAGGAGAGCGTCGACCGCAGTTCCAGCCTCAGCCGGGGATACGTGGGGTGTTGCCGGACCGTCTTGAAGCCCACCGCCAGGAGGTGGTCGGCGGGCAGCACACAGGCCGGTTCCTTCCAGCGCGCGTCCCCGAACGCCTCGATCGCTTTGAACCCGCGCCGCAGCAGATCCTTGGCGACCGTCTGGACCATCACCCGGCCGAGTCCCTGCCCCTGGTACCCCGGCACGATGAACGCGGTCATCAGCTGCACCGCGTCGGGGGAGACGGGACTCGTGGGGAAGGCCGTGGAGCGCGGGACATAGGCGGGAGGGGCGTAGAGCACGAAGCCCACCGGTACGTCGTCGACGTACACGACCCGGCCGCAGGAACCCCAGTCCAGCAGAACGGCCGAGATCCAGGCTTCCTTCTCCAGAGCGGACTTGCCCGCCTTTACCGCGGCCTCACCGCTGACCGGGTCGAGCTCCCAGAAGACACACGACCGACAGCGCTTGGGAAGGTCCTGAAGGTTGTCCAACGTGAGCGGTACGAGCCGGCGCCCCATGAAGGCTGATCCTCGCTTCCTTCGCCTGCCGCGTCGCGGGCGGCTGTCAGAGCGCTCCGTTCCCTGAGGAGACTGCCGATGAACCCACCGACCGCTCCCAGCCCCAAACCGGCGCTCACCAGTCCAGAGCGGCTCATCGTTCGCATGGCCCCTGCCTTCCTCTCAGAGGTGCTGCCGGGTGGTTGCGCCGTATCCGAACGCATCGTATCCACGATGCGATTCCATCGATACCGCCAGAAAGGAAAGAGCGGGCCACGTTCCGGCACACACCGGACATGGCCCGCTCTGTCATCCATAAAAGCGGCTCCTGCCGGAGGCTCAGGACTCGCTCTCTTCGGAGTCGCCCTCCAGCAGGCTCTTCTGCAGAACCGGCCCCTCCCCAGGAGCGAGTGAGCCGAGGATCCGCTCAAGGTCCTCCATGGAGGCGAACTCGACGGTGATCTTGCCCTTCTTCTGGCCCAGGTCGACCTTCACCCGCGTCTCGAAGCGGTCCGAGAGCCGCGTGGCGAGCTCGGACAGGGCGGGAGAGACACGAGCACCGGCACGCGGGCCCTTGGGCCGCTGGGCCTTCTGAGGACGCGACCCCATCAGGGTCACGATCTCCTCGACGGCTCGCACCGACAGCCCCTCGGCCACGATGCGGTGCGCCAGCCTGTCCTGCTCCTCCGAGTCCTCAACGGACAGCAGGGCCCGTGCGTGACCGGCGGAGAGCACTCCGGCGGCCACCCGGCGCTGCACCGCCGGCGAGAGCTTCAGCAGCCGCAGGGTGTTGGAGACCTGCGGGCGGGATCGGCCGATGCGGTCCGCCAGCTGGTCGTGCGTGCAGTTGAAGTCCCGCAGCAACTGGTCGTAGGCAGCTGCCTCTTCCAGCGGGTTCAGCTGGGCACGATGCAGGTTCTCCAGCAGAGCGTCCAGGAGGAGCTTCTCGTCGTCCGTGGCGCGCACGATCGCCGGGATCGCCTCCAGCCCGGCCTCGCGGCAGGCCCTCCAGCGGCGCTCGCCCATGATGAGCTCGTAGTGGGCGGGACCCACCTGCCGTACGACGACCGGCTGCAGGAGCCCCACTTCCTTGATGGAGGTGATGAGCTCGGCCAGCGCGTCCTCGTCGAAGACCTCACGCGGCTGCCGTGGGTTCGGCGTAATGGAGTCGAGGGGGATTTCGGCGAAGTGCGCACCCATGGGCGCCGCAGGCGTGGCGGGAGCACTGGGCTGCGCCGGCTCCTCTGTTTCACGTGAAACATTCGGCAGCGTCGCCACCTTCGCCGCGGCCACCCCACGGTCGTTCGGCAGCACGGGCACTGCCGCGGGGGACGTGGAAGCGGCGCCCCCCGCCGCAGCCTGGGCTACCGACTTCTCCGTCGGGGCCGCAGGGATCAGTGCGCCGAGACCACGGCCCAGCCCCCTCCGTCGCTCGCTCACTGAATGCCCTCCACCATGCTCGGGTCGTTCTGCTGTGCGCCGATATGGGCGTGCGTCGCGTCATAGCTGATGCCGACGCCCTTCAGCGCGATCTCTCGTGCCGCCTCAAGATAAGAGAGGGCACCACTCGATCCAGGATCGTAAGTCAGGACCGTCTGCCCATAACTCGGCGCCTCGGAGATACGGACGGACCTGGGAATGCTCGTCCGCAGCACCTCATCGCCGAAGTGGGTGCGCACCTCGTCCGCGACCTGGGAGGCGAGTCGTGTCCGGCCGTCGTACATGGTGAGCAGGATGGTCGACACATGGAGGGCGGGGTTGAGGTGCCCCCGCACCAGATCCACGTTGCGCAACAACTGACCCAGGCCTTCCAGCGCGTAGTACTCGCACTGGATCGGGATCAGAACCTCCTGGCCCGCCACCAACGCATTGACGGTCAACAGGCCTAGGGACGGCGGACAGTCGATGAGGATGTAGTCCAGCGGCTGTTCGTACGCCTGGATGGCGCGCTGCAGCCGGCTCTCCCGTGCCACCAGGGACACCAGCTCGATCTCCGCACCGGCGAGATCGATCGTGGCAGGGGCACAGAAGAGGCCCTCGACATCGGGGACCGGCTGGACGACCTCGGAAAGCGGCTTACTCTCCACCAACACGTCGTAGATGGACGGGACTTCGGCGTGATGGTCGATGCCCAGCGCGGTGGACGCATTGCCCTGTGGATCGAGGTCGACCACCAGAACCCGGCCACCGTGCAGGGCCAGCGACGCGGCAAGGTTGACGGTCGTCGTCGTCTTGCCCACACCGCCCTTCTGGTTGGCGACCACCATGATTCGGGTCTGCTCGGGCCGTGGCAGGCCCTCGCCGGCGCGGCCTAGAGCCTCCACCGCCAGTTGGGCAGCACGACCGATGGGAGTGTCGTCCATCGGAGGCGGTGTTTCACGTGAAACATCCGCCCCCATCGACTCGGTACGGGGACCGGGGACCGGATCGGTCATCGGTCCCGCGATGTTGGCGTCGGACCGCAAGGATTCACTCTCCTCGACTTCAGGCTCGCAATGAACAGAGCCTCCCATGTCTTCGGGGTCGTGAACCAGTGAGGCCTTCCGTTCTGTGGAGAAATCCACCTCTGTGGACAACTCAGTTCCCTCATCGAGTGACCCGAGAGGCTTACGGTCGCGGGGTTCGGCCGCAGCGCGGCCACGACTGATGATGCCGTGCAGCAGTGAGCGACGTTTCACGTGAAACACGATGCACAGCAGCCGTGGCCGAACTGTCGCGACACTCCGGCATGCGTAGGTTTGGCAGCTTGTGTGGAGTACGTCTCGTCCTCAGGACGGATCAGCGTCGCCGACGGGCCCGCCCCGTGCGAGCCGCCTTGGCGCGCTTCGCCGCGAAGCGCACGCCGCCGGGGCTCTCCCCGACCTCGACCCGGACGACCGTGGACATCGGGTCCACCACGCCCTCACCGACATGCAGGATGGACGTCTCCACCGCACCCAGCTTGCTCAGGGCCGCCGATGCGCTCTTCAGCTCCTCCTCGGCGGCGTCGCCCTTGAGCGCGAGCATCTCCCCGTACGGCCGCAGCAGCGGGATGCCCCACGTGGCGAGGCGGTCGAGGGGTGCGACGGCCCGGGCCGTCACGACGTGGACGGGCTGGATCTTGCCCATGACCTCCTCGGCCCGGCCGCGCACGACGGTCACATGATCGAGGCCGAGCAGTTCCACGACCTCGGTGAGGAAGGTGGTACGCCGCAGCAGCGGTTCCAGCAGCGTGATCTTCAGGTCCTCCCTGACCAGCGCCAGCGGAATGCCGGGGAGACCCGCACCTGAGCCGACATCGCACACCGTCACACCCTCGGGCACGACCTCCGAGAGCACCGCGCAGTTCAGCAGGTGCCGCTCCCACAGGCGGGGCACTTCACGCGGGCCGATGAGACCACGCTGCACGCCCGTCTCAGCGAGCAGCTCGGCGTACCGCACCGCATCCGCGAAGCGATCACCGAACACCTCGCGCGCCTGCTCGGGCGCGGGGGGAAGCTCCGCTGCCTCCGTCACGGGGGACCGTCCTTCCGTACCGCGTCAGCGCACCCAGCGCCGACACCAGAACCACCAGAACTATCAGGCTGACAAAGTTCGGCCCCGCCTGCGCAACAGACGGGGCCGGGAAACGTAGGGGCCGATCAGGCGGGAAGCACGACGACGAACCGCTGCGGCTCCTCGCCCTCGGACTCGCTGCGCAGGCCCGCGGCCTTGACCGCGTCGTGCACGACCTTGCGCTCGAAGGGCGTCATCGGCTTCAGCTTCACGGCCTCACCGCTGCTCTTGGCCTCGGCGGCGGCCTTGGCGCCCAGCTCGGACAGCTCGGAACGCTTCCGGGCGCGGTATCCCGCGATGTCGAGCATCAGCCGGCTGCGGTCACCGGTCTCACGGTGCACGGCCAGGCGGGTGAGCTCCTGGAGCGCCTCCAGCACCTCACCGTCACGGCCGACCAGCTTCTGGAGGTCGCGGCTGCCCGTGTCGCTGATGATCGAGACAGAGGCACGGTCGGCCTCGACGTCCATGTCGATGTCGCCGTCGAGGTCGGCGATGTCGAGCAGACCCTCCAGGTAGTCCGCCGCGATCTCGCCCTCCTGCTCCAGGCGGGTCAGGGTGTCTGCACCCTCGGCAGCGGCGGAGGTGGTGCCTTCCGTCACGGGATGGACTCCTTCTTACTTCTTGGACGGGGACTTGGGCCGCTGCGGACCCTTGCGCTGTCCGGACTGGGCCTTGCTGCGGGTACCGCTCCCGGACTTCGCGCCGGACTTCTTGGCAGCGGCGGCGGGCTTGGCGTCCTCGGGCTCGTCGGACTTGGTGAGCGACGTCTTCGGCTCGGACTCCTCGGCTGCCTTGGCGGCAGCGGACTGGCGCTGTGCCTTGGTCTGCCGCTTGGGCTGCTGACGCTTCGGGGTGCCGGTGGTCGGCGTACCGTCCTCGGCCTCGACGGCGGCAGCGGTGTCGCTCTTGATCACGGTGCCGTCGGTCTGAGCGGCGAGGCCGGCCTTGCTGAGGCCGTTGATGAACTTGCGCTCGAACTCGTTGCGGTCGCGTCCCTTGGCGACGATGGCCTTCACGATGACCTTGTCACGGCGCCGGCTGACCTTGCCGTGCGTGGTGACGTGCTTGTGCAGGCGCTCCAGGTACGCGGCCTGGGCCTTGGACCCCGGGGTCGGGTTGTTGTGGATGACGTACATCTGCTGGCCCATGGTCCACACGTTGGTGGTCAGCCAGTAGACGAGGACACCGACCGGGAAGTTGATTCCGAAGACGGCGAACATGACCGGGAAGACGTACATCAGCATCTTCTGCTGCTGCATGAACGGCGTCTTCACCGTGGTGTCGACGTTCTTCGTCATCAGCTGGCGCTGCGTGAAGAACTGCGACGCCGACATCAGGACGATCATGATGGCGGTGACCACGCGGACGTCGGTGAGGGAGGCACCGAGTGCTTCCACCTTCGACGCGCTGTCGGTGAACTTCACCGCCAGCGGGGCACCGACGATGTGCGCCTTCTGCGCGCTCTCCAGGAGGCTGGTGTTGATCACGCCGATGGTGTCGTTCGACGCGATGCTGTTGAGCACGTGGTACAGGGCGAAGAAGAACGGGGACTGCGCCAGGATGGGAAGGCACGAGGAGAGCGGGTTGGTGCCCGTCTCCTTGTACAGCTTCATCATCTCTTCGGACTGACGCTGCTTGTCGTTCTTGTAGCGCTCCTGGATCTTCTTCATCTCGGGCTGGAGCGTCTGCATGGCCCGGGTCGCCTTGATCTGCTTCACGAAGAGCGGGATCAGGCAGATACGGATCAGGATCACCAGGGACACGATCGACAGGCCCCAGGCCCAGCCGGTGTCGGGGCCGAAGATGGCGCCGTACACCGAGTGGAACTGGACGATGACCCAGGAGACGGGTGTGGTGATGAAGCTGAAGAGGCTGGCAATCGTGTCCACTAATCATGCTCCTTGGGCATGGGACGGTGTCTCTGCGGCCGGGCTCGAAGGACTGGACGGACTTGTGGGAGAAGTCTGTCCCTCGGTGGCCGGGACGGCGGCGGAGGGCCCGCCCTTGCGTGCACGCCACGCGTTACGCAGCATTTCGTGCCACCGCGGGCGCTTGCGCGGCGGGACATGGTCCACACCACCCAGCGACCACGGATTGCACCGCAGGATGCGCCAGGCCGTGAGTGCCGTTCCCTTGATGGCACCGTGCCGGTCGATGGCCGTGAAGCCGTAGTGGGAGCACGACGGGTAGTACTTGCAGACCGGGCCCAGCAGCGGACTGATCGTCCACTGGTAGAGCTTGATCAGAGCAAGCAGCGGGTACTTCATCGCGCGCCCCCTCCCAGCAGCCGCTGGAGGGCGGCGTCCAGGTCTCGGGCCAGCTGTGCATGGTCGGCGTCGCCCGCACCGGGCAGCGCTCGTACCACTACCAGGCTACCGGGGGGCAGCTGGGCGACTCGGTCGCGCATCAGGTGGCGAAGCCTGCGCTTCACTTTGTTGCGTACGACCGCACCGCCCACGGCTTTGCTCACGACGAAACCCGCACGCGTCGGGGGAGCGCTCTCCCCAGGCGCATGCGGGTCCGTGGCACCGCTACGAAGGTGGACGACGAGGTACGGGCGTCCTGCCCGGCGTCCTCGCCGTACCGCGGTCGCGAAGTCCTCGCGCCGCCTCAGCCGGTTCTCGGTGGGCAGCACGACGTCATGACCTGACCGGGATCAGGCGGACAGACGGGCGCGACCCTTGCTACGGCGGGACGCGAGAATCGCGCGGCCGGCACGGGTGCGCATACGCAGCCGGAAGCCGTGGGTCTTCGCGCGACGACGGTTGTTCGGCTGGAAGGTGCGCTTGCTCACTCGGGGGCTCCAGAAGAAATCGGTAGTTGCGGGGTGCCGTCCTGGCTGTCACCGTGCGCCCACGAGTAGCTCGCAGTTACGCCCGAGTGCACCGCTTACCGATCACCCCAGTGACCTGTGCCCATCGGAGGCAGGCGGCAGCAGCCATCGACAACTCGACCTGGTTACGGTACGCGCGGCTACGCCATCCGGTCAAACCAGCAGCCGCCCGGAGACACTTGTCCACAGGCTGGGGACAACAACTTGAACCGCAGCGGCCGCCCTGACTACCGTGACGGAACTCCGATTCGTTCCCTTATCCCTGCCCCACCCGATTTACATCCCGAGCCGTCCCAGAACCACACGTTCGTGGGACCTGTGAGAGAGCGTGCCCTGTGGCTGACGTACCTGCCGATCTTGCCGCAGTGTGGCCACGCGTATTGGAGCAGCTCCTCGGGGAGGGCCGCGGCCAGGGCGTCGAGGCGAAGGACGAGCACTGGATCCGGCGCTGCCAGCCGCTCGCGCTGGTCGCGGACACCGCCCTGCTCGCCGTACCGAACGAATTCGCGAAAGGCGTCCTCGAGGGTCGGCTGGCGCCCGTCGTCAGCGAGACCCTGAGCCGCGAGTGCGGCCGCCCGATCCGGATCGCGATCACCGTCGACGACTCCGCGGGCGAGCCCCCGGCCACCACGGCGCCCCCGGCCCGTCCCCAGGGGCGTTACGAGGAGCCCGAGGTTCCGGCCGCGCGCCAGGACCGCGACGGTTATGAGGGGTACGGCCGCCACCGCGCCGACCAGTTGCCGGGAACGGCAGGCGACCATCTCCCGCCTACGCGCGGAGACCAGCTCCCCTCCCCCCGTCCCGCGTACCCGTCCGAGTACCAGCGCCCCGAGCCCGGCTCCTGGCCGCGCCCGTCGCAGGACGACTACAGCTGGCAGCAGCAGCGCCTCGGCTTCCCCGAGCGTGACCCGTACGCGTCACCGAGCCAGGACGCCTACGGCTCGCAGGACTCGTACGGAACCCAGGATTCCTACGGATCCCATGGGTCGTCGCAGGACTCCTACGGCTCACATGGACACGGCGGGTCCTATGGGTCCCGCGGTTCGCAGGACTCGTACGGCTCGTCCCCCCAGGACGCCTACGGCTCCCAGTCCCAGGACTACCGCCCGCAGCCCATGGAGCGCCCCTCCAACGAGGCGTCGCGCTCCGACTACGACACGTCACGCCCCGACTACGACCAGCGCGACCCGGTCCGCCGGGAGCTGCCCGAGCCGCCGGCCGGCTCGGGCCACGTGCACCGCGGCGGACCCGTCGGCCCGAACCTGCCCACGACCGGCGCGCCCGGCCCGCTGGCCGCGCAGCCCGCTCCGGCGACCGGCCCGGGTGAGCCCACCGCGCGGCTGAACCCGAAGTACCTCTTCGACACGTTCGTCATCGGCGCCTCCAACCGCTTCGCGCACGCGGCGGCCGTCGCTGTCGCCGAGGCACCGGCGAAGGCGTACAACCCTCTGTTCATCTACGGGGAGTCCGGGCTCGGCAAGACGCACCTGCTGCACGCGATCGGGCACTACGCGCGCAGCCTCTACCCGGGCACGCGGGTGCGGTACGTGAGCTCGGAGGAGTTCACCAACGAGTTCATCAACTCCATCCGCGACGGCAAGGGCGACAGCTTCCGCAAGCGGTACCGCGAGATGGACATCCTGCTCGTCGACGACATCCAGTTCCTGGCGGACAAGGAGTCGACGCAGGAGGAGTTCTTCCACACCTTCAACACGCTCCACAACGCCAACAAGCAGATCGTGCTGTCCTCCGACCGGCCGCCCAAGCAGCTGGTGACGCTGGAGGACCGGCTGCGGAACCGTTTCGAGTGGGGTCTGATCACCGACGTCCAGCCGCCCGAGCTGGAGACGCGTATCGCGATCCTCCGCAAGAAGGCGGTGCAGGAGCAGCTGAACGCGCCGCCCGAGGTGCTGGAGTTCATCGCGTCCCGGATCTCGCGCAACATCCGCGAGCTGGAGGGCGCGCTGATCCGGGTCACGGCGTTCGCCTCGCTCAACCGGCAGCCGGTCGACCTGGGCCTGACGGAGATCGTCCTCAAGGACCTGATCCCCGGCGGCGAGGACTCGGCCCCCGAGATCACGTCCACGGCGATCATGGGCGCGACGGCGGACTACTTCGGCTTGACCGTCGAGGACCTGTGCGGCACCTCGCGCGGCCGCGCCCTCGTCACCGCCCGGCAGATCGCCATGTACCTGTGCCGTGAGCTCACGGACCTGTCGCTGCCGAAGATCGGCGCGCTGTTCGGCGGCCGCGACCACACGACGGTCATGCACGCCGACCGCAAGATCCGCAATCTGATGGCCGAGCGCCGCTCGATCTACAACCAGGTCACCGAGCTGACCAACCGCATCAAGAACGGCTGACACAGCCGGGTCGTACGACGCCCAGGGCGCCCCCGGAGCAGGTTTTCCGGGGGCGCCCTTCCTCATGTCGCGGTCGGCCTTCGTCAGGTCGCGGTCGCCGGCTGTTCGAATACCTGCCGGGTTACGGCCACTCTCCACAGATTCGGCGACTTTTTCCCGTCCACACCCTGGGGACCGGGAAGTTGTCCAGACTGTGTCCACAGGGGCCTCTGTTGAAGGACCATCAGACCAGCTCAGTGGCATGTGGATTCGTGGACGAACGATCTCCACAGACTGTGGACAGCGCGGGCATCCACAGGCTGTGCATCGAGTTGTCCACCGGCAACCCACAGGTTGAGGCCGGTTGTCCCCAGCGATCCCCAGCTTCTCCACATCGCTGTCCACTGTTCGGCAACGCGACGCGCCTCCTCACCGGGTCGAGTGAAAGGCGTCACACGAAGGTGCCGGGTTGGGCTGTGGGAAAGGTGGGTAAAGCTGGGGACGGCACTGGGGAGAACTCGCCTCACCCTGTGCACGGGGTGTGCAGAACTTTCTGTTCTCCACAGAGACCCCTGGTTGTCCACCGCCGTCACCCACAGGACCGGTGGACAAAATTCCTGCTCTGAGCTGGGCAAACGTGGTTATCCACGGTATCCACAGGCCCTACTACTACTCCCGACTAGAGAGAGCTGGGAATTCGTTTCGAAGCGGGCCCTGTGCACAACTCGCCCTCCGGCGCCCGACCGCCCCTCGTCACGACTTGACCCCGAGAGGCACCTACTGTCAGTGCGGTGCGTCAGACTGGTCCCCGGTGTCCTCCCCATCCCGGGGGCCGTCGACACCGACACAGACGACGAGGGCCAGGCAGAGCGAGAAGCGCCGGCAACAGCAGGAGGCGGCAACAGTGAAGATCCGGGTGGAACGCGACGTACTCGCGGAGGCAGTGGCCTGGGCGGCACGCAGCCTCCCGGCCCGTCCGCCGGCGCCTGTCCTCGCCGGCCTGCTGCTGAAGGCCGAGGACGGCCAGCTGAGCCTGTCCAGCTTCGACTACGAGGTCTCCGCGCGTGTTTCCGTGGAGGCCGAGGTCGAGGAGGAGGGCACGGTGCTGGTCTCCGGCCGCCTCCTCGCCGACATCTGCCGTGCCCTCCCCAACCGGCCGGTGGAGATTTCCACAGACGGTGTACGGGCGACCGTGGTCTGCGGCTCCTCCCGGTTCACACTCCACACCCTGCCTGTGGAGGAGTACCCGGCGCTGCCGCAGATGCCGAACGCGACGGGCACGGTCCCCGGCGAGGTCTTCGCCTCCGCCGCCGCCCAGGTGGCGATCGCCGCCGGACGTGACGACACGCTGCCCGTCCTCACGGGCGTCCGCATCGAGATCGAGGGCGACACCGTCACGCTGGCGTCCACCGACCGCTACCGCTTCGCGGTCCGCGAGTTCCTGTGGAAGCCGGAGAACCCGGAGGCCTCCGCGGTCGCCCTGGTGCCCGCCAAGACGCTGCTGGACACCGCCAAGGCCCTGACGAGCGGCGACCAGGTCACCCTGGCGCTGTCCGGCTCGGGCTCCGGCGAGGGCCTGATCGGCTTCGAGGGCGCCGGCCGCCGTACGACGACCCGCCTGCTGGAGGGCGACCTCCCGAAGTACCGCACGCTGTTCCCGACGGAGTTCAACAGCGTCGCCGTGATCGAGACCGCCCCCTTCGTGGAGGCCGTCAAGCGAGTGGCCCTGGTCGCCGAGCGGAACACCCCGGTGCGGCTCAGCTTCGAGCAGGGCGTGCTCATCCTGGAGGCCGGCTCCAGCGACGACGCACAGGCTGTGGAAAGGGTCGACGCCCAGCTGGAGGGCGACGACATCTCGATCGCCTTCAACCCGACGTTCCTGCTGGACGGCCTGAGCGCCATCGACTCCCCGGTCGCGCAGCTGTCCTTCACGACGTCCACCAAGCCGGCGCTGCTCAGCGGCAAGCCGGCGCTGGACGCCGAGGCGGACGAGGCCTACAAGTACCTGATCATGCCGGTGCGGCTCAGCGGCTGAGGCACACCGTTTCGGCGGCGGTTGTCCACAGGCTGAGGACGAAGCCGCCGGTAAAGCCGCAGGTGAGGGGCTACGACTGAGCGCGTATGCCCACAGATGTGCGCGAGCGTCCGGGTTTAGGCTCGGACGCGGGTACGAAAGTGCCGCAACGCCACGTCGGACACCTGCAAACCTAAGGAACACAACTGATGGAGCTCGGTCTCGTCGGCCTCGGCAAGATGGGCGGCAACATGCGCGAGCGGATACGCCGCGCGGGCCACACCGTCTTCGGATACGACCGCAACCCGGACCTCGCCGATGTCCACAGCCTGCCGGAGCTCGTGGGCAAGCTCAGCGGCCCGCGCGTGATCTGGGTGATGGTCCCGGCAGGCGAGCCCACGCAGTCCACCATCGACGAGCTGGCCGAACTGCTGGAGCCCGGCGACGTCGTCGTGGACGGCGGCAACTCCCGCTGGACCGACGACGAGAAGCACGCGGAGGAGCTGGCGGCCAAGGGCATCGGCTTCGTCGACTGTGGTGTCTCCGGCGGCGTCTGGGGCCTGGAGAACGGTTACGCGCTGATGTACGGCGGCGACGCGGAGAACGTCGCCAAGGTGCGGCCGGTCTTCGACGCCCTCAAGCCGGAGGGCGACTTCGGCTCGGTGCACGCGGGCAAGGTCGGCGCGGGCCACTTCGCGAAGATGGTCCACAACGGCATCGAGTACGCGATGATGCAGGCCTACGCCGAGGGCTGGGAGCTGCTGGAGAAGGTCGACTCCGTGACCGACGTCAGGGAGGTCTTCCGCTCCTGGCAGGAGGGCACGGTCATCCGCTCCTGGCTGCTCGACCTCGCGGTCAACGCGCTCGACGAGGACGAGCACCTGGACAAGCTCCGGGGTTATGCACAGGACTCCGGCGAGGGACGCTGGACTGTGGAAGCCGCGATCGACCACGCGGTGCCGCTGCCGGCGATCACCGCGTCGCTGTTCGCGCGGTTCGCCTCCCGTCAGGAGGACTCGCCCCAGATGAAGATGATCGCGGCGCTGCGGAACCAGTTCGGCGGCCACGCGGTCGAGACCAAGTAAGCAACACCCGACGGTTGGGGAGGTCGGCGAAACGACCATGCACGTCACGCATCTGTCGCTGGCCGACTTCCGCTCGTACCCCCGGGTCGAGGTCCCGCTCGACCCGGGGGTGACGGCCTTCGTCGGCCCGAACGGGCAGGGCAAGACCAACCTCGTCGAGGCCGTCGGCTATCTCGCCACCCTCGGCAGCCACCGCGTCTCCTCCGACGCCCCCCTGGTCCGCATGGGCGCCGAGCGCGCGATCATCCGGGCCCAGGTGCGGCAGGGCGACCGGCAGCAACTGGTCGAGCTGGAGCTGAACCCGGGGCGCGCCAACCGGGCCCGGATCAACAGGTCCTCGCAGGTCAAGCCGCGTGACGTGCTGGGGATCGTGCGGACCGTGCTGTTCGCCCCCGAGGATCTCGCCCTGGTCAAGGGCGACCCCGGTGAGCGGCGCCGCTTCCTCGACGAGCTGATCACCGCCCGTTCCCCGCGTATGGCCGGAGTCCGCTCCGACTACGACCGGGTCCTCAAGCAGCGCAACACCCTCCTGAAGTCGGCCGCGCTCGCCCGTCGGCACGGCGGCCGCAGCATGGACATGTCCACGCTCGACATCTGGGACCAGCATCTCGCCCGCGCGGGTGCCGAGTTGCTCGCCCAGCGCCTGGACCTGATCGCCGCCGTCCAGCCGCTCGCCGACAAGGCGTACGAGCAGCTCGCCCCCGGCGGCGGCCCGATCGCCCTGGAGTACAAGCCGTCCGCCCCGGGCGAGGCGCACACCCGTGAGGACCTGTTCGAGCAACTGATGGCCGCGCTCGCCGAGGCCCGCAAGCAGGAGATCGAGCGCGGCGTCACCCTGGTCGGCCCGCACCGGGACGACCTGCTGCTCAAGCTCGGCCAGCTGCCCGCCAAGGGCTACGCCTCCCACGGCGAGTCCTGGTCCTACGCCCTGGCCCTGCGCCTGGCCTCGTACGACCTGCTCAGAGCCGAGGGCAACGAGCCGGTGCTGGTGCTCGACGACGTCTTCGCCGAGCTGGACACCCGCCGCCGTGAGCGCCTCGCCGAGCTGGTCGCGCCCGGCGAGCAGGTCCTGGTGACCGCCGCGGTCGACGACGACGTCCCGCATGTGCTGTCCGGGGTGCGGTTCGCCGTGTCCGAGGGGACGGTGGAGCGCGTATGACGCAGAACACACCGGAGAACACACCGGACAGCGCACGGGGGAACGCAGCGGAGAGCCCGTCCGGGAAGGCCCCCGGGCCCCGGACCCCCGAGCCGTCCGGCGTCGACCTCGCGCGCGTGGCGCTCCGCGCCGCCAAGGAAGCCGCACGCGCGCGCGGCGACGCGGCGCAGCAGAAGAAGCAGGCGCGCCGCGGCGGACTGCGCTCCGGCGCGCGCGCCGACGGCCGCGACCCCATGGCGCTCGGCTCCGCGATCAACAGGCTGATCAGCGAGCGCGGCTGGGAGGCCCCGGCCGCGGTGGGCGGGGTGATGGGCCGCTGGCCGCAGATCGTCGGCGAGGACGTGGCCAAGCACTGTGTTCCGGAGAGGTACGACGAGGACGAGCACGTCCTGTCCGTGCGCTGCGACTCGACGGCCTGGGCGACGAACCTCCGGCTGCTCGCCCCGACCCTGGTCGCGCGCCTCAACGAGGACCTGGGCCACGGCACGGTGAAGCTGATCAAGGTGCAGGGCCCCGGGGCGCCCAACCGCCGCTACGGCCCGTTGCGCGCCCCCGGGAGCACCGGCCCCGGCGACACCTACGGCTGACGAGAGCCTCCTCCCCGAGGCTGTCCGCAGGCCCCGTGAGGGCCCCGTCGACGCCTGTTTCCCACCGATCGACAGCAAGTGACCGACATCACAAAAGTGGCCGTCGGTGGCCTGCCCGGAGCGCCGGCGCCCCTCTCTTCGCACCCCCGCACACGGTTGCGAATCGCGACCTGACTCCGAAGTAGCCAAGGGTTGACGGCCGGAAGCGCTGAGTGGCTCCGTGAGCCTCTTGGAGCCCCCATCCGCATATCGGGAGTCGGGGAAGACCGGTTGAGGGCGGCACATGCGGACTCAGGTACCGGCAAACCCCCATCAGTGTCAGTGCTACCGGTAGACTGGAGGCAATCCCGCCCCAATCGTGGGGACCGTCCGGGAAAAGCTGAGCAACGCTGATCAAGGCTTACCAACGCAACATGCCGCAGCCGCTCCGGCAACCCGCCGACGAGCCTGGCTCGTGCTGTGCCAGAAAGGGCGCTTCGTGGCCGATTCCGGCAACCCCAACGAGAACAACCCGTCCGTCGAGGCCATGGCTGGAGTCGCCGAGGCCTCAGTCACTGCTTCGTACGACGCCAGTGCCATCACCGTCCTCGAGGGTCTGGACGCGGTCCGCAAGCGACCGGGTATGTACATCGGTTCGACCGGTGAGCGCGGCCTGCACCACCTGGTGCAGGAGGTCGTCGACAACTCCGTCGACGAGGCGCTGGCGGGTTACGCGGACACGATCGACGTGACGATCCTGGCCGACGGCGGCGTGCGGGTCGTCGACAACGGCCGCGGCATCCCGGTGGGCATCGTGCCGTCCGAGGGCAAGCCGGCCGTCGAGGTCGTGCTGACAGTCCTGCACGCGGGCGGCAAGTTCGGCGGCGGCGGGTACGCGGTCTCCGGCGGTCTGCACGGCGTCGGCGTCTCCGTGGTGAACGCCCTGTCGACGAAGGTCGCCGTCGAGGTCAAGACCGACGGCTACCGCTGGACGCAGGACTACAAGCTGGGTGTCCCGACCGCTCCGCTCGCCAAGCACGAGGCCACGGAGGAGCACGGCACCTCGGTCACCTTCTGGGCCGACCCGGACATCTTCGAGACCACCGACTACTCCTTCGAGACGCTCTCGCGGCGCTTCCAGGAGATGGCGTTCCTCAACAAGGGTCTGAGGATCAAGCTCACCGACGAGCGCGAGTCGGCCAAGGCGACGTCAGGTGCGGACGAGGCGGGTGCCGACGAGAAGGCCGAGGTCAAGTCGGTCGACTACCACTACGAGGGTGGCATCGTCGACTTCGTGAAGTACCTCAACTCCCGCAAGGGAGACGTGGTGCACCCCACCGTCATCGACCTGGAGGCGGAGGACAAGGAGAAGCTCCTGTCCCTCGAGGTCGCGATGCAGTGGAACAGCAGCTACACCGAGGGCGTGTACTCCTTCGCGAACATCATCCACACCCACGAGGGCGGTACGCACGAAGAGGGTTTCCGTGCCGCGCTGACCTCGCTGATCAACAAGTACGCGCGCGACAAGAAGCTGCTGCGCGAGAAGGACGACAACCTCACGGGTGACGACATCCGCGAGGGTCTGACCGCGATCATCTCGGTGAAGCTGAGCGAGCCGCAGTTCGAGGGCCAGACCAAGACCAAGCTGGGCAACACCGAGGTGAAGACCTTCGTCCAGAAGGTCGTCTACGAGCACCTCGCGGACTGGCTGGACCGCAACCCGAACGAGGCGGCGGACATCATCCGCAAGGGCATCCAGGCGGCCACCGCGCGCGTGGCGGCCCGCAAGGCGCGGGACCTGACGCGTCGTAAGGGCCTGCTGGAGACCGCGTCCCTGCCGGGCAAGCTCTCCGACTGCCAGTCGAACGACCCCACCAAGTGCGAGATCTTCATCGTCGAGGGTGACTCCGCCGGCGGCTCGGCCAAGTCCGGCCGGAACCCGGAGTACCAGGCGATCCTCCCGATCCGCGGCAAGATCCTCAACGTGGAGAAGGCGCGGATCGACAAGATCCTGCAGAACCAGGAGATCCAGGCGCTGATCTCCGCCTTCGGTACCGGAGTCCACGAGGACTTCGACATCGAGAGGCTGCGCTACCACAAGATCATCCTGATGGCGGACGCCGACGTCGACGGCCAGCACATCAACACCCTGCTGCTGACCTTCCTGTTCCGCTTCATGCGGCCGCTGGTCGAGGCCGGGCACGTGTTCCTGTCGCGTCCCCCGCTCTACAAGATCAAGTGGGGTCGGGACGAGGTCGAGTACGCGTACTCCGACCGCGAGCGCGACGCGCTGCTGGAGATCGGCCGTCAGCGCGGCAAGCGCGTCAAGGAGGACTCGATCCAGCGCTTCAAGGGTCTCGGTGAGATGAACGCCGAGGAGCTGCGCATCACGACCATGGACCAGGAGCACCGCGTCCTCGGTCAGGTCACGCTCGACGACGCCGCCCAGGCCGACGACCTGTTCTCGGTCCTCATGGGTGAGGACGTCGAGGCCCGCCGCGCGTTCATCCAGCGCAACGCCAAGGACGTCCGCTTCCTCGACATCTGAGTCGGTCTCAGCTGACCGCACCAGGAAGGACCTTCACCAGCAATGACCGACGAGAACACTCCCGTGACGACGCCCGAGGGTGACGCCCTGGCCATGCGCGTCGAGCCCGTCGGGCTCGAGACGGAGATGCAGCGCTCGTACCTCGACTACGCGATGTCCGTCATCGTCTCGCGTGCGCTGCCGGACGTCCGCGACGGCCTCAAGCCCGTCCACCGCCGCGTGCTGTACGCCATGTACGACGGCGGCTACCGCCCCGAGCGCGGCTTCTACAAGTGCGCCCGCGTCGTCGGCGACGTCATGGGCAACTACCACCCGCACGGCGACTCCTCCATCTACGACGCCCTCGTGCGCCTCGCCCAGTCGTGGTCGATGCGCATGCCGCTCGTCGACTCCAACGGCAACTTCGGCTCCCCGGGCAACGACCCGGCGGCGGCGATGCGGTACACCGAGTGCAAGATGGCGCCGCTGTCGATGGAGATGGTCCGTGACATCGACGAGGAGACCGTCGACTTCACGGACAACTACGACGGCCGCTCCCAGGAGCCGACCGTCCTGCCGGCCCGCTTCCCGAACCTGCTGATCAACGGCTCGGCCGGCATCGCGGTCGGCATGGCGACCAACATCCCGCCGCACAACCTGCGCGAGGTCGCCGCCGGGGCGCAGTGGTACCTGGAGAACCCCGAGGCGTCCCACGAGGAGCTCCTGGACGCGCTGATCGAGCGCATCAAGGGCCCGGACTTCCCGACCGGCGCGCTCGTCGTCGGCCGCAAGGGCATCGAGGAGGCGTACCGCACCGGCCGCGGCTCCATCACCATGCGCGCGGTCGTCGCGGTCGAGGAGATCCAGAACCGCCAGTGCCTGGTGGTCACGGAACTGCCGTACCAGGTCAACCCGGACAACCTCGCCCAGAAGATTGCCGACCTGGTCAAGGACGGCAAGATCGGCGGCATCGCGGACGTCCGCGACGAGACCTCCTCCCGCACCGGCCAGCGCCTGGTCATCGTGCTGAAGCGGGACGCGGTCGCCAAGGTCGTGCTGAACAACCTCTACAAGCACACCGACCTGCAGACGAACTTCGGCGCCAACATGCTGGCGCTGGTGGACGGCGTGCCGCGCACGCTCTCGCTCGACGCGTTCATCCGCCACTGGGTGACCCACCAGATCGAGGTCATCGTCCGCCGTACGCGCTTCCGGCTGCGCAAGGCCGAGGAGCGCGCGCACATCCTGCGCGGTCTGCTGAAGGCCCTGGACGCCATCGACGAGGTCATCGCGCTGATCCGGCGCAGCGACACCGTCGACATCGCGCGCGGCGGCCTGATGAGCCTCCTGGAGATCGACGAGATCCAGGCCAACGCCATCCTCGAGATGCAGCTGCGCCGACTGGCCGCCCTGGAGCGCCAGAAGATCGTCCAGGAGCACGACGAACTCCAGGCGAAGATCAACGAGTACAACGAGATCCTGGCCTCCCCGGTCCGTCAGCGCGGCATCGTCAGCGCGGAGTTGGCCGCGATCGTCGAGAAGTACGGCGACGACCGCAAGACCAAGCTGATCCCCTACGAGGGCGACATGTCCATCGAGGACCTGATCGCCGAGGAGGACATCGTCGTCACGGTCACCCGGGGCGGCTACATCAAGCGCACCAAGACCGACGACTACCGCGCCCAGAAGCGCGGCGGCAAGGGCGTCCGCGGCACGAAGCTCAAGGAAGACGACATCGTCGACCACTTCTTCGTGTCCACGACGCACCACTGGCTGCTGTTCTTCACCAACAAGGGCCGCGTCTACCGCGTCAAGGGCTACGAACTGCCCGACGCCGGCCGGGACGCACGCGGCCAGCACGTCGCGAACCTGCTCGCCTTCCAGCCGGACGAGGCGATCGCCGAGATCCTGGCGATCCGCGACTACGAGGCGGTTCCGTACCTCGTTCTCGCCACCAAGGCCGGACTTGTGAAGAAGACGCCTCTGAAGGATTACGATTCGCCGCGTTCCGGCGGTGTGATCGCGATCAACCTCCGTTCGATGGAGGACGGTTCGGACGACGAACTGATCGGAGCCGAACTGGTCTCGTCGGACGACGATCTGCTTCTGATCAGCAAAAAGGCACAGTCGATCAGGTTCACAGCGTCCGACGAAACCCTGCGTCCCATGGGCCGCGCCACCTCGGGCGTCAAGGGCATGAGCTTCCGCGAGGGCGACGAGCTGCTCTCGATGAATGTTGTTCGACCCGGTACGTTCGTGTTCACTGCCACCGACGGCGGGTACGCGAAGCGGACCAACGTCGACGAGTACCGCGTCCAGGGTCGCGGCGGCCTCGGCATCAAGGCCGCCAAGATCGTGGAGGACCGTGGATCTCTCGTCGGCGCGCTGGTGGTCGAGGAGACCGACGAGATCCTCGCCATCACGCTGGGCGGCGGTGTGATTCGTACGCGAGTCAACGAGATCAGGGAAACCGGCCGTGACACCATGGGCGTCCAACTGATCAATCTGGGCAAGCGCGATGCCGTCGTCGGCATCGCACGCAACGCCGAGGCGGGACGCGAGGCGGAGGAGGTCGACGGCGACGTGGTCGTCGACGAGACCGCCGAAGGTGCCGCGACCACCGGCACGGACGAGGGTGAGGTGCCCTCGCCCGAGTAGCACGAGGAGTGAGTCAGCGTGAGCGGAGCCACGGGCGCCGGACCGACCGGTACCTCGAAGGGTACGGACACGGACGACGGCGGCCGTGGCTCCGCCGCGCGTGCGGCGGACCCGCACACGACCAACCTGAAGGCGATCAAGTCCCCGACCAAGGACTCGCCCTCGCCTGACACGCATGGATCACAGGGGGGAACTGTGACGGACACCAGAGGTCCGCAGACCCAGCAGCAGACCGCTGGAGCGGGCCCGTCCGCGTCCGGCGCCCAGCCGCAGCCCGAGCCGGCCGCGCAGGAGCAGGGCACCGCCGGACAGACGGCCTCCCCCCTGCCGGGGGAACGGCAGGCACAGCAGCAGGCCGGGCCGTACCACCCGCCGCAGGCCTACCCGGCGCAGCCGGCGGCGGCCGGTGCCGGCGCCGCTGCCGTACGGCGTCCGCGCACGGGTGCGCGCACCACGCCGCGCGTCCGCAAGGCCCGCCTGCGCGTGGCCAAGGCCGACCCGTGGTCGGTGATGAAGGTCAGCTTCCTGCTCTCCATCGCCCTGGGCATCTGCACGATCGTGGCGGCCGCCGTGCTGTGGATGGTGATGGACGCGATGGGCGTCTTCTCCACGGTCGGCGGCACGATCTCCGAGGCGACCGGCTCCAACGAGTCGAACGGCTTCGACCTCCAGGCCTTCCTGTCGCTGCCCAACGTCCTGATGTTCACGTCGATCATCGCGGTCATCGACGTCGTCCTGGCTACGGCTCTCGCGACGCTCGGCGCGTTCATCTACAACCTCTCCGCGGGCTTCGTGGGCGGTGTGGAGCTGACGCTCGCCGAGGACGAGTGACGTCCTTTGACGTTGTCCCGACAACCGATTTTGGGACTGCCCATGTCGTGCGCTAATCTTCAGGGGTCAGCGCGCGGGACACACACCGCAGAGCGCGGCGGGGCTATAGCTCAGTTGGTTAGAGCGCATCCCTGATAAGGATGAGGCCACAGGTTCAAATCCTGTTAGCCCCACCAGCGAGAAGACCCCCAGTCGATACGGCTGGGGGTCTTTTGACACCTACGGTTGACACCAACAGCGGTGGTCAGCCGATGAGCGGATCTTCCAGCAGCTCCGCGAGCATGCCGACCGCTTCCCGCTCACTGTCGCCGACCACGTGCGTGTAGACGTCCATGGTCATGCTGATCTGGCTGTGCCGGAGGATCGCCTGAGCCACCGTGGGGTGCCTTCAGGAAGGCGAGCAGGGTGTCGCAGGTGTGCCGGGCGAGCCGGACCGTGATGGCGGGGGCGCCGTTCGCGAGTGCCGGCGGAGTAGTGGCGTGCGCGGGGGAGCTCCCATCCTGCCCGCCATCGACCCAGGCAGAGCCGAGCAGACGCGGCCCATGGCGTCCAGGTCGTTCGTACAGTGGCGCGCTCCACCTGGACGCCAGGGACCACGCCCGCTCCACGGTTTGTGGGTCGACGGCAGACGGGATGGGAGCTGGGACGAGTGGTGGTGAGGAAGTGGGCGGCTAATTAGTCGCGCTTGGGCCAGATCGGGCCCTGGTCGGTCCAGATGACGCCCTTGTTGCGGCACAGGCAGAAGGGATGGCCGATCGGGTCGGTGTAGACCTGCCAGCCGTAGCCGTTGGGGCCGATGAAGTCCTGCCTCAGCGTCGCGCCGAGGTCGAGGACGCGGCGCTGCTCGGACTCGATCTCGTCCACTTCGAAGTCGAGGTGGAACTGCTTGGGGTGCTCGGTGTCGGGCCACTGCGGAGCGCGGTAGTCATCCACCCGGATGAATGCCAGCTCGATCTCGCCGAACTGGATGCCAGCCCAGTCCGCGGAGCTGCCTTTCTTGATCGGACGGCCCGTCACCTCGGAGTAGAAAGCCGCCAGCTTCATCGTGTCCGGGCAGTCGACAATGAAATCGGTGAGTCGCAGCATCCCGCGATCTTGTCACAAGCTCACCCCCGAGCCCCGTTCACCAGGAGCGGCCAGGTTTGTACCGCAGGTGCGGATCAGCAGCAGACTTCGGCGGAGCCGCTTAGTAGGCTGTGTTGGGTTTGTCATGAGCGTCCCTCATCGCTGACACCAGTACCTGACACCAACAAGGCCGGACAGCGGCGTACACCGCCGAGCCTCGACGGACAGCCAGTCGAGGCGGGAGACGAGTTGGCCGATGTTCCAGGGGTCCCATGATCGACCTGATAAGGATGAGGCCACAGGTTCGAATCCTGTTAGCCCCACATCGGCAAAGCGCCAGGTGAGAAGCCCGGTAGGTCTCCAGGACTACCGGGCTTCTACATGTGTTGATCTTGTTGCCCCGCTATTGCCCCGCAAATCCTCCACCCCCTGTCGCCCGGCGCATGTCGCGGTCCGGGCAAGCGACCGGGTGGGTTCCTCAGCCGTCCTGCCCGGGAGGCATCTCCCCGAGCGGAGGGACGACCACGGCTCCAGCAGGGACGACTGCGTTGGGGGGAGGGATGACCACGGCTCCAGGAGGGACGACGACGTTGGGCGGAGGGACGACCACGGCGGGTGGGGTAGGTGGTTCGGGTTGGGCGTGGGCGGCCGTCGTGCCCACGATGGAGAGGGCACCGGTCAAAGCCAAAGCGGCGGCTGCGGCGATGGTAGGCAGACGCATTGGTTTACTCCCTGTGTCGACGGTCGGGACGTGTCCAGCACATCTCTCGCTCCCCGACCGCGCATGCGCTGTTGGGCCGCCTGGGGGCGTCTGTACTCGTTCGTCCTGCCCCGCTTGCGTCGTGCGACTTCGTGGGGGACAGGGGATCGGGAAGTACCCCGGGAAGCGCGTGCGTTGCCTATGAGGCTCCTGTGACGCTTGCCGACGTCCCAGCGCTTCTTGAGTGAGGCCGGCCGGCCTCCCCGGAGTCATTCCCTTGGGGGGAACCTTGACGAGAAGCACCATGCCCAGACGCGTCCTGGCCCGGACGGTGGGGGTTGTCGCGGCGATGGCCGCGCTCGCGGTCGCACCGCTGGCGGGCACCGCGCAGGCCTACAGCGCGGCGTCGGGAACGCTGAGCTTCAGCGGCGACGCGGGTGAGCCCATATCCGGAGGTCAGTCGTACGAGTACACGGCTGGAGCGGTCCAGATGTTCGACGTCCAGGGCAGCACGGACGGGAACAGCCTGACCGTCGCGGTGGACGCGGAGCAGGGCACGCTCTGGCGGCTCATCGTCGCCGCCCCCGACGGTCAGAAGCTGACCGAGGGCACCACGTACACCGGGGCGAAGCAGTGGCCCGACGCCCAGCCGGAGGATCCGGAACTGGTGTTCAGCGGGACCGACAACGGGACCGAGAAGTGGTGCAACACCAACTCCGGTTCCTTCACCATCGAGCACATCGCCTTCGGCCCCTACGGCTACATCAGCGAGCTCGACGCCACCTTCGAGCAGTACTGCAACGGCTCGACGGTGCCGCTGCGCGGTGCGGTGCACGCGGTCATGCCCGAGCCTCCGGCCGAACTGGCCATGGGGATGACCGTCGACCCCGAGGGCACGGTGGAGGTGCCGGAGGGGCGGGTCACCGTCGGCGGCACCGTGACGTGCAACAAGCCCGCGAGCGTTTCGCTCAACGGGCAGGTCTTCCAGATCCAGAAGAAGGGGACGCCGGGCGCGTCCTACCAGACGACCGTGGCCTGCACCCCGGGTGCGCCCGTCCCCTGGTCGGTCAGCCTCACCAGCCAGGAGCCCGGCACCTCGTTCCAGCCCGGTGCCGCGACGATACGCAGCAGGGCCCGGGCGGACGACCGGGACTACCCGGTGACGGTCGACACCGGACAGCAGGAGTCACAGGTCACGCTCTCCAAGGGCTGACATCACTCGTCGAAGAAGGCCCGGCGGCTCCTGGGAGCCGCCGGGCCTGTACGCGGATCGCCGGGAGATGCCGGTGATCTCAGCGCTGGAGCGGAGTGAGATGGTCCGCCGGGTCGGCCTCGGTGTCGTCGACGGGGCAGTGGGCGGTGGGGGACGCCGTCGTATCCGCGAGCGTGCGGTGGCGGCAGCTGGGGGACTTGCCGTGGGCCTCGGCGTGGATGCGCTGTTTCATCGTGGGGGGCAGGGCCCTGGCGTAGGACAAGGACCTGGGGGCGGCCGCCGCCGGTGCCGTCCGCTGCTGCGGGATGAGCGCGCTGTTGCGCTCCTGCTCGGTCTGCGGTACCGCCGCCGCGGCGGTCGTGGTGACGAATCCGAGCGCCGTGCACAGGGCGAGGAAGGCGGTGACGATGGCGGTCCAGAGCTTCATGACCTTGTTCCGGGCCATAACCCCTCACTTTCGGGTCGGGCGATTTGCGTACTTTCCTCATGATGTGTATGGGGGCCGAGAAGTGGTGGACCGACGCCCGTGGCGCGTCGATGTTCGGATGAACACCACCCGGATGGGCGCAAGAGGTGCGAAAAGGTGAGGAAAGGGGCGAGAGGGGTCGAAGTAACCGTCGGTCGGCGTGTGATCACTCTCCGGTTGGAGTGGCGGACTCCGCTGCTATCGCGGTTCCCCGGACGGGAGTTGAGGGCCGACTCAGGTCACCGATCGGTATCGGTCGGTGTGTATAGTCGGGCGCCAGAGGTCCCCTACGTCAAGGAAAGACGAGGTCGCGCGGTGAAGAAGCTTCTCCTGGTCGCACTGGCCGCCATCGGCGGGCTCCTCGTGTACCGCCAGATCCAGGCGGATCGCGCCGAGCAGGATCTGTGGACGGAGGCGACTGACTCCGTGCCCACGGGTTCGTGAGTCACGACATCCCATACCGAGCACACCCCGGCCGCCTCGCGGTCGGGGTTTTGTGTGTTTGCGCGGACGGCGGGGTGCCGGGCGCGGCGGCGGGGCAGGATGGGCCACGGTTCCACGGTTCGAGGGCGCACGGCGGTTCTGCGGTCCGGTGACGGGAGGGGTGGCGCGTGAGGGGACGGTGTCGTACGGCGTGGGGGCGTGCGGGCGCGTGGCGCGGCCGTCGTCCGTCGGTGCTCGTGCGCCTGGGCGTCGTGGCGGTGGTGCTGGGTACGACGGCCGCCGTGGTGCCCGGCCAGGCCGCCCCGGCCGCCGCCGGGGCGTCCGGTACGGCGGCTCAGTCGCCGAGTCCGTACGCCTTCGCCGACGACGCCCGGCACATCGAGGGGGCGAGGAGCACCGCTGACGCCGTGGCGCTGACGCCCGGCACGGCCTACAAGAGCTCCCTCCCGAGCAGCGGCAAGGTCAGTTACCGCCTCCAGCTCGACGCCACCTCGAACGCGTACGTCTCCGTCACGGCCGTCCCCTCCCCCGGCAGTACCGTCTCCGTCATCGACGGGCTCAAGGTGTCCGTGCAGGACGACGACGGCGCCCCCTGTTCCGTCGACACGGCGAGCTTCGGCGCCGCCCGCAGTCCGCACCCGATCGCGGCATGGGGCCGGCGCGAGATCTCGCCCACCAAGCCGCTGTGCCGGGAGGCCGGGGCCTACTACGTGTCCGTCGAGCGCGTCGACCCGAAGGGCGAGGGCTCCTCGCCCGACGCCTGGGACCTGGAACTCGTCGCGATGACGGAGCCCCGGACGGCGAAGACCGGGCCGACCAGCGCACCCGAGGTGTGGAACTCCGCCTCGCCCGAGCCGCTCCAAGGGGAGGCGGAGGACCGCCGGGGCGGTGCGGGGTTCGCCGGGGCGACCCCGCTGGACCAGGGGGTCTGGCGGGACGACATCCGGCCCGGCGAGACGCTCTTCTACGAGGTGCCGGTCGACTGGGGCCAGCAGCTCCACGTCACCGCCGACCTGGGCAGCTCGGCCTCCGGCGGCACCGGCTACGCGCCCGACGCGCTGGACCTGGCCCTGTACAACCCGGCGCGCGGCCCCGTCGCCGACGTGGGCGTCGGCTACGACGGCGGCCAGAAGTCCGGCAGCCTGCCCATCCTGCCGCCGGTCGACCACGCCAACCGCTACGCCGCCGTCGGCCGGGTCGCTGCGGTGCGCTTCGCCGGCTCCTATTACCTCGTCGCCCACCTCGCCGAGAGCGTCGCCGACACCTTCGGGGACGGGCCGTTCCCGATGACATTGCGGGTCCGGGTGAGCGGGGCGGCGCGGGGCGGGCCCGACTACGTGGGCGAGTCCGAGCCGAAGGGTGTCTTCGAGGTCTCGGACCAGGACCGGGAGGCGGCGGCCGAGGGCGTGGCCGGAGGTGACGACACGGCGATGCGGGTCGTCGCGGTAGGCGGCATCGGCACGGGGAGCGCGCTGCTGGTGGGGCTCGGGGTGTGGACCGTGGTGGCTCGGCGGAGGAGCACCGGGTAGGCGCCGGGTGAGGGAGCCGGGCGGCCGCCCGGGCTGGTGCTCACGCGTGCTCAGATGCGGGTCAGGGCCCAGAACCCCACGGCGTAGCAGGCCAGGGCGAGGAGCAGGAGCGGGACCGCGACCTTGGCCGGGGGACCGGGGCGGCGGGGCGGGCGGTGTGCTCGGTGCCGTGAAGTGCCCTGTCCGGACGGAGTCCCTTGGCCGGACGGAGTCCCTTGGCCGGACGGTGGGACTTGCGGGGTCGGGGTCTGCGGGGTCTGGGCGGTGTAGGGGGCCGTGGAGGTGTTGGTGTGCTGCTGGGTTGCGGGGGGCAGCGACTGACCGGGATAACCCGCGTGGTTCGGGTACGCCGGTGGGAGCGGCTGGGACGGGGACAGGGCGTGTGTGGGGTCGTAGGGGGAGTAGAGGGCCTGCTGGTGTGAGGCCGGTGGATCGCCCTGTGCGTCGCCCGGCGTGGCGGAGTTGGTGGCGGTGGCCTGGGGCGGCGGCAGGTGGAAGCTGCCGGTGTCCGACATGGAGGGCGGCTGAGCGGGGGCCGCCGGTGGCGCGGTGTCCTGGCCGGAGCCGGGCTGTACGACCGCTGCGCCCGGGTCGGACCAGGCGTCGCCGTCGCCGGGCGCGGCGGAGCCCTGCCACGACGCCGACGCCTCCGTTCCCGAGGGGGCCTGGGCGTCCTGCCGGGGTGGCTCCTGGGCCGCCGGACCGTACCGCTGCTGGTCGGCTGCGGAACCGTACCGCTGCTGGTCGGCTGCCGGACCGGAGCTCTCCTCGTCCGTCGCCGGGCCGGGCGGCTCGTCCTCTCTCGGTCGCAGACCCCGGGCTTTCTCCAGTGGTCCGTTCGGCCCGAACCCCGGGGGCAGCGGGCCGAGTTGGTCGAAGATCTCGATCAGCTCGTCGTCCGGGCCCGGCTCGGGCAGGAGCTCCACGGCGGCGGCGAGCGCCTTGCGTGCCCCCGTGGCCGTGCGGAACCGGGCCTGCGGGTCCGGCTGGAGCAGCGTGGCCACCACCTGCCACAGCGGCTCCGGAATGCCCTTGGGCGCACCGGGGGTTCCGTGCTCGGCGAAGTACTGGATGAGCGCCTTGCTGTCCGGCTTGGCGCCCTCCAGCAGGTACAGCGCGACCAGGCCCACGGCGAAAAGGTCGGCGGGGAAGTCCGGCTCCGCGCCCAACATCTGCTCGGGCGCGAGATAACCGGGCGTCCCCACCACGAGGTTGGTCTCCGTGAGGCGGGGCTCGCCCAGCCGCATGGCGATGCCGAAGTCGGACAGCCGCAGCCGCGGCCGGCCCGTACCGGTGGCTTCCAGAAGGATGTTGGCGGGTTTGACGTCGCGGTGCACGACGTCCTCCGCGTGCACCGCGGCCAGCCCCGCCAGCAGCTGGTCGAGCAGCGTGCAGACGAAGGCCGGCGGCAGAGGGCCGTAGTCGCCGACTAGGTGGACCAGTGAGCCGCCGGCGACCAGGTCCATGGTGAAGAGGACCTTGTCGTCGTCGGCGGCCCAGCTGGCGGGGGCGAGCACATGGGGGTGGTCGATCCGCAGGGCCTGTTCGCGGACGAAGCGCAGCAGCGAGTGCGCGTCGCTCTGGAGCAGGACCTTGGCGGCCACATAGCGGCGGCGGCGGTGGTCCCAGGCGCGCCAGACGGCGCCGACCCCTCCGCGTCCGATCGGATCGACCAGTTCGTACCGGCCGGCGAACACCTCACCCATGGCTGTACGTCGCTCCTCCCCCTGTGGTCTCCCCCCTTGCTTCCCCCTCGGTGAGCGTTACGACTCCCCGACGGGCGAAACGGCTCCCCTTGGCTCCCCCGATGAGCGATACACGCCCCCTCGCGTCGACCGGTTCCCCCGTACGGCACACGCCCCCTCGTGCCCGCCCGTACCGTGACGCGGCCCCCTTCACCTCACCCGACGCCCGGTGCCGAACCCCCTTCGGCAGCCGGGAGGCGGGGTCAGCTCTGGTGGGACTGGTAGTGCGCGACCGCGTCCGAGGTGCGGCCGGCGCCGTACACCCGGAGGAACTCGGCCAGTTCCGGGTGCGTCGGGGCGAGGGTCTCCGCGGCGTCGATGATGTCGCCCGCCGCCGCGACCGAGCGCAGCAGCGACTGGATCTCCCGGACGACGCGCTTGACCGTGGGCGCCCCCGAACTGCTCGTCGTCTGCGTGGTGTTGCTGAGCACCGAGCCCCCCTGTGACTTCTTGATCTCCTCCATGCGTTCGGTGGCCTCGGCCGCGCTCACGCTGCCGTCCGCGACCTGCCCCGCCAGGTCCTGAAGCAGCTGCACCCGCTGCACCACAGCGGGATTGCCGATCTTCGCCCGCTGACCGCTCATCAGCTGCGAGAGCATCGGTGCGGACAGTCCCAGAACCCCCGCGAGACGAGCCTGGTTGAGACCAAGATCGTCGATCAGCCTACGGAAGAGCGCCCCCAACGGCTCCCCGTACCAGTTCCGCTGCAGTTCCCGCGCTCTTGCGGTGGCTTCCTGCTGTGCGGCGTCCATTGCGTCTCCCCATCGCTTCCCCAAGTACGGCGGTTCGCGGTAGCGAACCACGCCGAGCATCTTACGGAGAGTGGTCGGCGACGGGGACCCCCAATCCTTTTGCGGAATCACGGGGGTGACCCGGTACTCTGGTCTCCGACGCCGACCGGGACGTGGTTCCTCCGGGCGGACGTTCCTCTTCCGGGGCCTTAGCTCAGTTGGTAGAGCGCTGTCTTTGCATGGCAGATGTCAGGGGTTCGACTCCCCTAGGCTCCACTGCAGGTCAGACGCCCTCCGGGACCACATCCCGGAGGGCGCTTTCATGATCAAAGTCCGCATAGAGTCCACACCCCCAAGTGATCATGAATTTGTCATCGCCTGTGCGGGGGACTTGATCTACCGGGCAGGCGTCATAGGCTGCCAGCACAGACGAGGACGGCGTGACTCCCCTCGCGCGCCAGACAGAGGCTCGTCGCCACCTGCGGGACTCGGGCGGGGAGGCCTGGCCCGCGGGCGGCGACCCCCGCCGAGCGGATCGGCGGGGGGCGCTCGTACAAACGTAGACCGCCCCACCCCGTGCGCGGGGTGGGGCGGCTTGCTCTGACCGGAGTCAGAGCCAGGAACGACGCATTCCGGCGGACAGAGGTACACCGGGCGTCATCCGTATGCGCTGGGGGGTGGCAGTCCCTAACACACGCCTTCCCCATCGTGCTCGCGATATTTACCCATACGGGTAAAGACGCGGCGTCATGATCGTTACAGCTTTATCGGGTGCCAATCGACCCCCTGCCCGACTGGGTATTAGCCCGCCGCAGGGTCATCGGGGACCGCATCCGCGAAACCCGCCGACATGCAGGCTTCTCCCAGGTCCAGCTGGGCGAGCGCGTCGGCCTCGACCACAAGACGATCCACCGGTACGAGACCGCTCAGCGCGCCCCCAGCCTCACCGAGCTGCTCCTCATCGCCGACGCCCTGAGAGTGCCCCTCGCTGAACTCGTCCGATGACCAGGAGGCCCCGCCCATCCGCCACGGGGGCAGCAGACGAGCGGGGCCGGTCTGAGTCACGCGCGAGCCTGGACGATCAGCGTCCCCACCGTGCGCGGCCCGGGCGGCGCTGGCAGAACCATCGCTCGTACGTCCATGTAGCCGTGCCCAGCCAGCAGCTGCTCCCACGCGTCGGGCTCGTAGTCCCACCGCTTCACGACGAGCGGGTCCTCGTCCGGGCCACGCGGAATGTACGAGGCCTGGCAGCCGTAGCAGCCCTCGACGGGAGGCCGCTGCGAGAACACCAGCCGACCGCCAGGGCGCAGACGCTTATGTACAGCAGGCAGCAGCCGGGCCGGGTCGGTGAACCAGAGCGCCCCGTACACCGAGTACACCGCGTCGAAGGGCTCCGCCGTCTCCCGCAGGAAGCTGACAGCGTCGACCTGGTGGAGTTCCAGGCCAGTGAAGCACTCCCAGCGCTCTTCGGCTGAGTGCAGCTGTGCGGTCGAGACGTCGATACCGACGGAGCGCATGCCGATCGCGGCCAGGTGCGCAGCGTTGCCGCCCTTGCCGCAGCCGAGGTCCAGTGCGCGGCCCCCGGGCGGCAGGCGCAAGAGCTCAGATCCAGGCCCGTGGTCGGGGTACTGGGTCCAGTTGAACCAGGTCGTCTCGCCAGCCGCGTTCACCGGCCGGCGTTCGGGCCGCTGCCGCGAGTACGTGTCCCAGGCGATCGCTGTGTCCGTCACCTCAAGCTCCGCTCTTCGGGCCAGCCGTCCGGTGGAGACACCGGACGGCTGGAGTCTTGCATGGGCGCGCTGCTACGTGTTGGGGCTGTCGGTGCATCCGGCGTGGCACTGGTTGCAGTCCGCCGAGCTGCCCCACAGGTCGTGGTCGATGGTGTACCCGGCCGCCGTGATGGCTGCGAGGGTGCGCTGTCGGGTCTCGGCGCTGCCGCCGGGCGCTTTCGCGGTGGGTACGTGGTGCACGAACTGGCCGACGACCTGCTGGCAGAAGTCGGCGTAGTCGAGGGTGTGCAGGATGAACGCGTGCCACCCGATGTCGACCAGCTTGCTCGGGGCGAGGGACTGCCCGGGCTGCTGCCCGGAAGCGGCGACGAACGCGGCGGCCTGGCCGATGATGCGGCGGGCGGTCGCCCCGCCGATGTCGGGGTGGTCGGTGGTGATGCGAAGGGCGAGCCGGTTGGTCACCTCGGGGTCAACCAGGGTGATCGGGTCGGTGGTGCCCACGGGACGTTCCAACGCGATGGTCACGTGCTTCCTCCTCTTGTGGACGACGCCTCTGGTGTGAGGCGCTGGACCCGCCCACCCCGGTGCTCATGGGGTACGGGGCGAACGGGGGCTCTTGGGGCGCTGTGGGCACCGGGGGCCGCAGGCATACACCTGCGTGTCGAGCCCATAGGCCTCGACGCCGCCGCGGGACACGCCTGCGCTCACACCGCCTTCTCGGAGTGAGGCGTTGCACCAGCAGCAGTTCCAGCCCGAGTACTGGCCGTAGGTCAGCTCGGTAGGCGGCGGAGGCTTCGGCTTCCACGTCACGGCGCGCTCTCCGATGCGAGATGGCGCAGGCCGTCGCGGTCGGGGCAGTGCTGGTTGCGGAGGCACTGGCTGCACTTCGCGACGTGGATTTTGTACACGCGGTCCGCGACCGACCGGACGCATGTGCAGCAGCCGCGGGGGAAGATGGTCACCCCGCCGGGCCCGGGGCGCTCGCCGAGGTCGACGGCCGTCTCGATGGTGAGCGGGGTCTGGCACCAGGCGCAGGACGCGCCGCGGGTCTGTACCCCAGTCAGGTTGGACACCTTAGGGAGCGGCAACAGCGTGAGGGCCCTGGTGTTGGAAGCTTCCACAGCCCTCATCAGCTCTCCCGCGCAGCAGTCAACATGGGCGCCTTGTGGCATCCGCAGGACACGATGTTCCACAGTCGGCCGGCCTCTCGCCGGGCGCGGCCTGCAGGGCACAGGGCGCGGCTGACGGCGCCGCAGTACCAGCAAGCCCGGCCGTGCAGACGGGCGATGCTCACGTGCCCTTGGACCGTGACTAGCGGCTCGGTGCGGGTGCTCACCACGGCTCCCATCTGTCCGTTGCGTGGCTACGGACAGATAATGGTCCGTTACAAGGGGTGCAAGGGATACAGCGTGTATCCCCTCAGATGGCGCCGATCCAGTCGGCGAAGCTAGTCAGTGACTCGGCGTCTGCTCTCTTCAGGCGGCGGACCGTCGCGGCGGCCTCGCGGGCCCACGGGTGCTCGCGGGTGTGCTGCGGCGCGATGTGCCGAGCGACCTTCAGTGACTCGAAGGCGTCGTCAGGGCTCGCGGCCCAGACCTGGGCGCGGGCCAGCTCGATCCAGAACCCGGACTGCCGCTCGGCCGGCAGGGACTCTGGGGGCGTCCACTCCTCCGCCACGTTGAGGGCGCGCTGAACATGGTCTCGGCCCAGGCTGATCGCCACGGACACCTCGTGGGCACGCACCGAGTCCGGGCCGAACGCAGTGCCGTTGTAGGCGCCTTCGGTGAGCGTGTCGCCCAGGCGGCGAGCGTCGGCGAGGTGCAGGGCTGCGGCGTCGGCGTCGCCGGCGCGTCCGGCGATGACGGCGGCCCGCATGTGCAGTGCCCCACGTGCGGCGGTTGCGGCCCGGCCGAGTGGGCTGGGGCTGGCGTCAATGGCCCGCTCAAGCGCGGCGAGACCTTGCGTGTGGGCGCGGGCGGCGAAGAACGTCTCGGTGCGAACGTAGGCGGCTGTGGCCTGGGCGATGCGGTCGTCCGTCTGATCGGCGGCCCACCGCATCAGCTCGACGAGGCGGGCGGATAGGTCGCGGTGGCCGTACTTGTAGGCGACGGCGTCAGCGGACCGCGCGGCCACCGCGAGCAGGTGGGCGGCGCGAAGCCGGTCGGCGCCCGAGGTGTGGTGCAGCGCCGTGAGGGTGTCGGCGAGGAGTTTCGGTGCGCGCTCGGCGATGCGGGCGTACTGGGCGCCAAGCCGCCACTGCACCAGGGTGTCGGCCGCCTGGGCGAGTTCGTGCAGTGAGCAAAGCTCCGCGTCGGTGGGGATGTCGTAGGCGGCGATCGCCGCAGAGATGGCAGGGATGGCGGCGTGGACGCGGCTGTCTGTGCGGGTGCTGCCTGTGACTATGTGGCTGGGGTCGACGCTGAGGGCTCCTGAGAGCGAGTCGAGTGTGTCGTCGCTCGGGGCGCGGGCGCCGCGCTCGATGGCCTTCACGGTGGCTAGGGAGACGAAGGCGGCTCGGGCGAGTTCGGCCTGTGTCATCCGGCGGGCGCGGCGGATGGTGGCGATGCGTTGGCCTACCTCACGCATGCTGGCGCTGGGCATACTGGCTCCGTTCGGTGCGTCCACTCCGAAGGTAGCTGCGGCGTCACGCCGCGGGTACCGGCTTGCCCCGCCCGGTGGCGACTGGGCGGGGCAACCTATTGGCTCACGATCGCGGCCAGGTCCATGAGGCTGTCGATGCGCCAGTCGGCGGTCGCCATGACGTTCGGGTCGTCGGCCCACAGGTGCCCCCATGGGCCGCGCCGAATGTGCGCGGTACGTAGTCCGGCCGCTGCCGCGGGCATCACGTCGTTGGCGGGGTGGTCGCCGACGTACACCGTGTCGACGGGCGCCGCCTCGGCGACGTCGATCACCCGCTGGAAGAACTCCGCGGAGGGCTTGGCCACGCCCCAGTCGCCGGAGGTCACCACCAGGTCGGCCGGAAGACTCAGGGCCCGCAGGAGTTCACCCGCGAGGGTGGTCTGGTTGCCCGCAATGACAACCCGGACCCCGAGGTCGCGCAGTGCGGCGAGCGCGGGCCTGACGTCGTCGTACAGGTCCGTCTCCTCGATGTGCTCGCCGCGTCCGGCCGCTTCACGTGCGGCGTACTCGGCAGCCACGTCGATGCCGGGCCGGATAAGTCGGAGGGCTTCTGCGTTGTCGAGTCCCTGGGCGACGACGGCACCGACGAGGGCGGACAGGGTGTGCCGGGGGACGTCGAGCCAGTCGGCCCAGGATGCCCAGTACCGGTCATCACGGGTGATGGTTTCACCGACGTCGAAGATCACTGCGCGGATCATGGAAGCAGCGTATCCAGACACGCAGAAACGCCCCCTCCCGCCCGAAGGCGAGAGGGGGCAACCGTTTCAGCGGAGGAAGAGGGCGATGATGGCGACGACCAGGGCGCCGACGCCAACGAGCACGCTGGCGGTCTGGAGCGGCCAGCGTCTCGTCTTGAGCGCCTCGACCTGGGTGGTGGTGAGTGCCACGATGGCCTTGTCAGTGTCCTCGCGTAGCTGCTTGAGGTCCTGTTCGTTGCGGGTGGAGCGCTCGACCAGCACGGACAGGAAGCCCTTCACCTCGGCGAAGCCGGTGGAGACCGTGCCGCGGAGCCGCTCCAGCTCGACCGCGACGGACGCCTCGGGCACCGTCACTCGATCACCCCGCGCGGGCTGTGCTTGGCGGCCCAGCCGGACACGAACGTGATGGCGGCCGGGACCAGGGCGAGGACGAAACGGGGCCAGCGCGGGGGGCATCCACCCGACCAGTTCCGCGTGGTCCTGGACGGCCTCCAGCGAGGCGAGCAGGCCCGTGCTGCCGACGTATGCGGCGGCGGTGGCCGCGCTGACCTTCTTATCTACGGGTGCAGCCATGGCGTGTTCCTCACTTCTTGGGGAGCTTGAGCGTCTGGCCGATGCTCAGGTCGTCGGCGTCCTTGAGCCGGTTGAGGGTGGCGATCTCGCGCCAGCGGGAGCCGTCACCGAGGCGGCTGGCGGCAATCGACCACAGGGTGTCCCCACGGGTCACCCTGTACGTGGTGGTCGTCCCGCCCGGGATCTTGAGCTTCTGCCCGACGCTGATGCTGGACGGGTCGTCGAGGTCGTTGGCGTCGACGATGGCCGGGACCGTCACGACGTGCGCGCGGGCGATCGACCAGAGGGTGTCGCCCTTGCGCACGGTGTACGTCACGCCGGCCGAGCCGGAGCTGCCGCCCGGGGTGGGCTTCTTGCCGAGGCGCGCGCGGATGCGGCTGCGCATCGACGTCATGGTGAAGCCGCGCGGGTCGACCTTGCCGGGCTGCCACTCCAGATGCCCGATGACGCTGCGCTCGTTCCAGCCGTGGTACCGGCAGATCGCTGCCGAGACCTTCTCGATGGCGAGCAGCTGCTCGGCGGGCCACGGGTCGCGGCCGTTGCCGAGGTTGATGCATTCGAAGCCGTAGAAGTGGCGGTTGCCGTCGGTGTCCGTCTCGTTGTCGGCGGGCAGGGAGCGCTCGTCGACGACGGCGGCCAGGACGTCGCCGTCGCCGCTCCCGGCGTGGTTGGCGCGGCCGTTGCCGACGAGGTGCACGTGGCCCTGCATATCGATGACGCCGTGGCACAGCGGCCCGGGCAGGCCGCTGTAGCCGTCGTAGCAGATGTCGACCGAGGCCGCGGTGCCGGAGGTGACGGTGTGGTGGATCATCACGCCGTTAACCGGGCCCCAGGGCCCCTTGCTGTTGCGGTTGTGGGTGCGCCACCAGCGGACCTCGTGGACCGTCAGACCCTCCGCGCGGAGGATCTCCACCAGCCTCGAAGCGGACAGGGGTATGGCCATGGGGCCTCCAGACATGAGAAAGGCCCCAGCCGGGCGGCTCGGGGCTTGGGGCTCGGGGTGAAGGATGGTCAGGCGGCCTCGTACTTGGCGGTGACACGGATGAAGTCGCCGTTGGCCCAGGTGAAGGCGGTGACGGCGTCGATCAGGCCGGTGGGTGGACGCTGCCGCACAGCAGCGTCGCGGTCTCCGACTCCTGGATGCCGCCGTTGTCCCACACCGACTCGAGCAGGTCCAGGACCATGTCCTCCGTCAGCGTGGCAGCCCCACCAGCGACCACGTTCGTGACGATGGCCTCCAGCAGGCCACGGGTCTGCCGGGCAACGGTGTTGTCCGCCGGCTTGTTGTATGTGCCGCGCAGGAAGCTGAACTCGATGTCGCGGACCATCTGCTTCAGCATCTGCTCAACCTGCCAGTCGAGCTCGTTGGTGACCGGGTTCCGTTCGGCGTTGTTGATGCCGGCCTTCGCCTGGGTCGCGGCCAGCTTGGTGTAGCTGACCTCCACCGTCTCGTGGTGGATCTGCACGATGTTGGAGACGTTCGCCCGCACGCGCTCCTGACCGGTCGGCGCGTCCGCGCCCTCCAGCTTCGCGTTCTGCGCCGCTGCGCGCAGGTCGTACGTCTGCCACTCGAACTCGATCGAGTCCGTCTGCCCACCGCCGGTCAGGCCGCCGATCGCGGAGAAGAACGGCGTGTCGGCCGGGGTGAGGCTGTGGAGGATGCCCGTGTAGTTGGGCAGGTTGTAGGTGGTGCCGAGTCCGGTGATGCCGGCCATGGCCACTCTCCTTCACGGGTGTCGGGGCGCGGCGATGGCCGGGCCCGTGTCTACTGCTGCTGTGTCGCGGCGAGGCCGGGCAGCTTGGAGTTCTCCAGCTGCATGGCGAGCCGCCAGTTGCCGTCGGCCTTGGCCTGGGCAGTCTGCTGGTCGAGGGTGGGCGCCTGGTGGCCGGAGCCGCCGCCGAGGTCGCCGCCGGAGCGGCCGGGGCCCTTGGCGGGGGCGAGCTTGGAGAACTTCGTCACCGCGCTCTTGATGGCGGCCACGTTGACCTCGCCGTCGTCGCCGACGAACCGCGAGATGTCGATGTACTCGGCCGCTTCGCCGAGGTCGATGCCTGCGGCGGCGACGGCCGCGCGGAACTCTGCGGCGGCGAGCTTCTGGCCGTACTCGGATGCGGCGGCCGTGCGGCCTGCCTTCTCCGCCTCGGCGATGGCCTTCTCCTGCTCGCTCATGTTCGCGGTGCGGAGCGACTCCAGCTCGCTGTGGTTGTCCTTGGCGCGCTTCTCCCACTTGCGCGCCTCGGCCTTCCAGTCCGTGCCGTCTCCGTCCCCGGAGCCTGTGCCGCCCTGGCCGCCGTCGACGGAGCCCTGGCCGGAGTCTCCTCCGCCCTGGCCGCCGGAGCCGCCGTCGCCTCCGCCCTGGCCGCCTGCTGCGCCTCCGTCTCCGGCGCCGCCTTCGCCCTCGCCGTTGCCACCCGCGATGGCGTAGATCGGCGAGCCGTTGCGGCGGTAGCCGAGTACCTCCAGCGCGTGGTGCGTGGCGAGCGGGTGCTTGAAAGGGTGCTGCATGGTGTCTCCCGTGCGGGATCGTCCGGCGGTCGCCGTGCGGCGGATGCCGGGAGCATGAGAATGGGTCCGCAAGGTGGCGGACCCATGAGTGGTACGTGGGCTTACGAGCCCTATACGCCGGTGCTGTTAGCGTGCCGGTTCGCTGTCCATCACCTTGTGAAGCGGAATTGAGGAAATTCCCGTGATCGGTGTTGGCACAGTGCGCGGCTTGACGGCCGCCGTGGGTATGGTCCCGCTCATCCTGGTCGTTGTCCTGCTGGCTCCGACTTGGCTCGCGTGGCCGTTGCTGTCCGACGGTAGGCGGCGAGACTCCCTGAGCCTCGTGGCCGAGTTCGTCAAGTGGACGCGTGCTGCTCGCTCTTAGAGCGGTGAGCCCGCCCCGTCTGCGGACGGGGCGGGCTTTCGTGTTCCCGAGTCAGCGCGCCGAGCCGATCCGCTCGCGGTGCGGCTTGCGGCGCAGCTCCGGGTGCGCGGCCACGTGCTCCCGTGCGGTCTTCTGCCACTTGCGGATGTACGCCCCAGCGCGCTTGCGCGCGCCCTCGTCCATCGCGGCGGCCTGCTCGCGCTTCCACCGGCGGATATGCCGCTCGATCGCCCGCTGCCGCTGCGTGTCCTCGTACGTCGTCCCCGGTGTCGCGTGGTGCGGCGGCCGGGTGGACACCCCCGGCAGGTAGGCAGCGAGGCTGTGGCGGCAGTTCGGATGAAACAGCCCTGCGGCGCGCGCCTCGATCAGGCTCCCGGCGACGTGGACGACGACCGGGGGCGTCGGTGGCCGGCGGCGCAGCAGCCCGCGGCGCGGCTGCTCGGGCGGCGCGGCATGCTCGGCGAGGACGGTCTGAGGGCCGGGAGGCCCAGTCAGGGTGAGTACCTCGCCCTCCCACCGGGCGCGCGGGCACTCAACGGGAGCGTCAGACACCACCACCAGGCCCACGCCCATCTCTGCGAGCACATCGACGTGGCCCTCCACGGCCGCGCGGGCGGTGACGGACCGGACGGCCATCTCGGCGTACGACGCCATGTCCCAGCCGCGCCCGGAGCGGTCCACGAAAGCCCGTGATGCCGCGCTGCGCGAACTGGTTCAGGGCACGCTGGCTGGCCTGCCGTCGGGTCATGGTGCCGAGGAGGACGTTCCCGGCCGGGCCGGACACGATCCGCCGGTACACGTCCACGACCGCGCGCGTGATCCGCGCGTACACGGGCCGCGTGTCGGCCGCCATCGAGGCGGCGAGCCGGTCCACGGCCGGCGCGTTGGGCAGCGTCTCGCGGGCCACCAGCTCCCGGCCGATGTCCAGGGCCCCGAGTTCGGCGACGGTGGCCTGGCGGCCTCGGTTGTACGCCTCGATCAGGGCGCGGCGTACGGCGCCGTTGGTGTCCTGCTGGAGGGCGTTCGCCACGTCCTCCACGGCGGTGCGAAGGTTGCCGATCGCGGCGAGCTTCAGCTCTGCCCACCTCGGGTTTTCGATGTCGGCCTCGAGCGCGGCGGCGAGTCGTTCGAGGAGCACTGCTTCGGCGTCCTCGTAGAGGCGGGCAACCTCAGCCGCGAGGCCCTCTGCCATCGCTGGGGAGACGGGCATGCCACCTCCCAGGCAGGAGCCATTTAAGGGGCAGGCGTGATCACCGTCGTCTTTGTCGGCGCGGGAGCCACTGCGAGATCGCTTCTTGGACCCTCAAGTCTAAGGTTCTCTTTGGCTTCGGCTGCTTCGTGCCTTGAAGATTCGCCAGCCGAAGGTTCGCTAGTTGAAGGTGCGCTAGTTGAAGGTTCGCCGGGAGTTTCCGTAGGGCAACAGGATTCCTCGTCTGTGCTTTCAGGGCCGAAAGCAGCAGACCAGTGCATAGTCACCGGAGTTTTATCGATCGTAAACTTCGCGGTCCACTTTTCCTTTTCTGGATCAACTGTTGCTTGCTGCACTTTCCAAGACGCAGAGGTGGCGGACGCGCCCCGGGGCGTCTGCTCCTGCCCGAATGCATAGACAGCCCAACCCTGACGAAGTCCGCCATAGTCCCCGGCAAGGGTCACGATCACTCGCTTAGCCTGGTCAAGGACGCTTGTCTGTGTGATCGTGTTGATGTTGACAAAGGCCTCCGACTGCGATTTTTCGCTGGGCGAAGGTGAGGGGGAATCGCCTCCCCCTCCGCTCCCGCCGCCGGGCAAGACCGCTACAAATATGGCTGCTGCTCCAGCGACCAGCGCCGCCAGCAACGTTTGCCAGCTATGTGAGGCAGCAAGAATTCTCCGGACTCGGCTTGCTCGCTGCGAATCCGATGAGCCCGCCGAGGGGGATGGACCCGTGTTCGGTGGTGAGGGCGACATGTGAACCCCTTATTGGGCTGCACCACCAGAATCTCTCTCCATCGTATGAGGCGCACCGTGGAAACCCTCTGCGCCGCTCATCATCGGATCCGACACAGCTCGGCCTGTCTCGCCAAGGATCTTGTCGACCTCGGCCATGACCTGATGGTCGTCCCAGTCCGGGTGCAAGATTCGCACCGACGTCTCCCGGGATGCGGCCTCGGCCCGGTTGAGTAGCTCCACCGTGGTGGCCAGCTCGCCCAGGCCCTCGCTGATGGAGTCCTGGAACTCGACCTTCGGCGGCTCCAGGTCCAAGCCGCGGACACCGAACAACGGCCCGGCCTCCACCGCCAACTGCGCGGCGAGCGCTTCGGCGATCGCGGGCTGCCAGTACAGCGCCTTCCGCGCCCGGGTGATCAGCGACCTGCGCTCGCGGGCCTTGATCTCCGTCGCGGTCACCGCCTGGCCGTCCCCGCGCTCCCCGAACGTGCTCGCCGAGTAGCCGGCCTGCCGGGCGGCCTCGGCGACGAGCGCGGAGCAGGTGTCCATGTGCTGCTGGACGCGGATCTCGAACTGGACGACCTCCAGCGGGTTGGGGTCGCCTGGCCGCTGGAGCATGTTGAGGCCGGAGTAGATCCGCCGGTCCTCGTTCCAGGCGGCGCCCTGCCCGGGCCAGAGGCTGTCGAGCATGCTGTTGGGGACGACGATGCGGCCCTTGCCGTTGATGATGTCCCGCATCCAGCTGGACCAGGTCTCGTCCAGGGCGTCCATGAGCGGCTCGATGCCCTGGAAGTCGCTCTGCCCCCAGTAGGCGGCGGCCGGGATGTTTCTCCAGGCGCGTGCGGGGCGGACGTTGGGCGCATACGAGGCGGTCAGGTGCTTCGGGGCCCCGGTCTCGATCCAGTCCTCGCGAGTGATCTCCCGTGCGAGCGGCTCGGTGGCCGGGTGGTCCTGGAGGGGCACGCGGCGGCCAAGCATGCCGGGAGTGCCGACGTACAGGGCGTGCAGGATCCGGCCGCGCTCGTGACGCTCCAGGTGCTGCCACACCGTGTTCCCGTCGACCTCCACCACCTTCCAGAACGTGGAGGCGCGCAGCCGCCCGTGCGCGAACTCGGGCACGGCCTGGTCCGCGGGGACGGCGGTCAGCCATGGCGGGTCCGAGATCTCCTCGTCCCAGACGAGCCTCAGGTACGCGCCGCCGAGGGCCGCGCACACCTCGCCGCCCTCCAGCAGCGTCGGGTGGAGCTGCTCGGACAGCTTCTCCAGCCGCTTCTTCGTGGCATCGTTGGAGCCGGTCAGCGTGGGAGGCTCGGAGAACAGCAGCATCGAGCTGGTGCGGGCGATGTCCCCGGCGAGCGGGATGTGCAGCTTCTCGCGCTTCTGGCCGGGCTCGGTGGGCTGCCCCCAGAACCAACGGCTGATGGCGCCGATGACTCCGCCGCGGTACTGGCTGGGCCGGTTCTCGGGCAGTTCGCGGATGCCGCGGTGGAGGTAGAGGTCGCCGAGCCGATCCGGGTCATTGGAGTACCAGGCGTCCCAGTCGGCAATCGCGTTTTGTACGCATGGGTCGGTGGGTGGCCATGGCATGTCACTTTCTGGTAGCGGCACGTCATTCCACCTCACATCGACAACGTGGCTGGGTATGAAAGACGGGGGCGCGGCAGCCGTGAGCGCTTCCAAGTACGGCATCGCAGGGGGGAACCATGGATGGCGGAGACTGGCTCACGATTGCTGGAACATTGCTTTCTTCCGTCACCCTGATACTGATAGCTCGCATCACCATCAGAAGTGAGCGGAAGGCAGTCGAGCGAGCTGCCGCACAGGCGGAAAGGGATCGCCAGCGTGAACACATTTACCGAATCTGGCTTCAGAAGCAGGAGGTCGCGGAATCTATTCGCTTGGCTAGCGGGAAATGGCTGGACCTAATTGCTGCGGCCTACCAAGACCTCCTAGACGGTAGGAGCGTGGATGCCGAGTTCGGCAGTGAATCCGATACGCTCAGGAAAGAGCTGTACTCGGCCATCGCTCACGCGGCTGGTGTCGGCATCTGGATCTCATCGGGTGACCATGAGGTAGATGGTTTCCGTGCCCTAGACAGGAACTCCCTGGTCAGGGTGCCCATGTATCAAGCCCTCGCTCGTGCCAGCAGGATTGTGATAACGGCCAGTCGGGGCGATCTCCAGTCAGGGCGAGCGATTGACCTTGAGGAGATCAAAAAACTTCTTGAAGGGGCTAAAGACAGTCGAGAAACCGAACTTCTGCGAATTGCCGGGGAGGTAGCCCGTCAGGAGCCGCCATCACCCCCACCGCCACCTCACAATTACTTGCTCGATCCTCCTGGAGGGGGAAGCTATTCGGGGGGCCCGGGCGGGGGTGTTCTTTAGTTGTCGTTGCCCTCGATCACTATGAATCAGGCGGCCGCCTCCAAGAGCATCGGGATGTGCGGCCGCCACAGGGCCTCGGTCGTGCGGACGCCGTACCTCAACGCGTCACAGCTGTGGTCGTCGACCTTGATCGGGGCGTCCTCGCCCTTCTCGGCCTTCTCGTCGGCCCAGCAGTAGCCGGGGAGTTCCTCGATAAGCCCGCGCGCGGACGGGTGGATACGCAGCCGGTCACCAGCGAACAGCGAGGCGACCGTGCGGATGCCGTCCACCACCGTGTTCTCGGCCGGGGTGACGCCCGAGACGCCATCGCGGTGCAGCTGCTCGATGTACGAGGCTGCGGACGGGTCGACGACCGTCCACTCCGGGCGCACTCCGAGCACGTTGGTCTGCGGCTGCGCCACGGAGGCGAGCCAGCGCTTGCGGGCCTGGCTGTACTCGACGTCGGTCATCTTCCGGCGCTGCGCCCGCGAGTCCCACCGGTACTCCGACACGACGTACAGCCGCTGATCCGCGCCGAGGCCGATCAACAGGTCGGCGTAGGGGTTGGTCGTGCCGTAGTCGATCGCGTCGCACAACCAGCGGCTGATGTGCGGAATGTCGGCGACGACGTGGCGCTGCTCGTCGAAGGCCTCGTAGATGGCGCCTTCGGCCTGGACCCGTGCCCGAGGATGTTCCGCCGGTAGAACAGGCCCACGTACGTGCTCTTGAGCGAGGCGACGTACTCGGGGTCGAGGAATGGGTTGTCGTCCAGGGTGAAGTGCCAGGCGCGGAGCCGGGTCTCGGCCGGCCGCTTCAGGTAGTCCCTGCGGAACCAGTGCGCGGGATTGTCCGGGTTGGTCGTCGTGAAGATTTTCGCGCCCTTGACCGAGCAGCGCGCCACCAGCTGGTCGAAGAACGTCTTCGGCAGGGTGGTCGCCTCGTCGACGTACGCCCCCGCACAGGTCATTCCGCGGACCTTGGGCTCCGCCTTGGCGTCGTTCGCCCCCATCACGTGGACGGCGCGGCCCATGATGTAGGCGATCGGGGCGCCGTTGGTGTACTTGATCAGCTTCGCGAGCGGGCCGAACAGGTCCGGGTTCATCAGCGGAGCGATCACGTACCGGTACAGCGTGTCCCGGGTGCGCCCCACCATGACCAGCTCGCCGCCGGTCGGGGCCGTCGCGACGAAACTCGCGGTCGTCTTCCCGGACCGGACTGAACCCTCCCACGCGTTGATGCGCGCCTCGGCCTGAACGATGGACCGGATCTGCTTGCGGGGCAGCGGAAGCGCATCAAGGAGACTCACCCTCCGCCTCCTCGTCGGCGGCCTCGTCGTACACCGCCTTGAGGCCGGCCATCAGCTTGCCGAGCATGGACTGGGCGTCCTCGGCGCCGGAGTCGTCGGCGGGCGGCACGAGCTTCAGGGACTTCTCCAGGGCGATCCCGGCCGCGCTCATGAGCGCCTTCTTGTCGACGGCCGGGGGCTCTTGGACCTCGCGGGAGGCGAAGGTGTTGTCCTTGCCGCCGAAGTTGAACACGACGGCCGGTTCCCACATCTGCTGGGTGAGCCTGAGCGCGTCCAGGTGGAGGTCCAGGGCGGTGTCGGCGCGCAGGGCGGCGAGCTGGGCGACGCGGGCGCGGGTGGCTTCCTCGGTCATCGATGTGTCGAAGGTCAGGCCGAGTTCGGCGGCGATGACGGACACGGTGCGCTGGGCGCGGTCGATCTCGCGGGCGATGGCGTTGAGGCCCATGCCGAGGGCGTGCAGTTCGCGGACGCGCTGGTAGTCCTCTTCGGTGACCGGGCGGCCGTACTGGTTCGGCATGGCACCTCCCGGACATGAGGAAGGCCCGGCCGTATGGGGAGAACGGCCGGGCCAGTCGTGGTGCGGGGAGCGTCAGCAGCTCTCCCCGATCTTGACGGTGTCGAAGTTGACCGTCGTCGACGTCGGGTGCTCGCCGGGCTCCGGAGTCTGGGAGCAAACCGTCCAGTTGCGGTCGAAGACCTGCATGCGGCCGGCGCCGGTCGCGTCGGATGACGTGAGGATGAAGAAGCCGGCGGCTTGCGCGCCGTCCTGGGCTTCCTGGAGTCCTTGGCCGGTGAAGTCGGGCAGCGTCGCGGTCTCCGACCCAGCGTCGGCGCTGGCCTCGGTGTCCGTGTCGGCGGCCTCGGTGTCCGTCTCGGCAGTGGCCGTGTCCTGCTTCGTCTGCTCGCTGGGTTCCTCGGCGACGGCGTCAGGCTTGCTCGAGCCGGTGTCCTCAGTGCCCTCGCAGGCGGTGAGCGTGAGCAGTGCTGCGGCGGTGAGCACGCCGATGGTGGTACGGATGCGCATGGTCCCCCCTGGGATGTTGTTGCTGAGGGGCCATCATGCGCTGCACGAGCACAGCGTGAAGGCTGTGTGTCTGTTCTGTGACGAAGTGTGAGTCGCGCAGGGTGAGCGGCCAGAGCAAACCCGCACGGTGTGAGCGATCGGGTGTGCCCTGCGCGGCGGTCTGTGGGTACGCGAACGGCCCCCGGGCGGGTGGCTGCGGGGGCCGTCGGTGAAGTGATCGTGTCCGGGCACGCCGGACGTGAGGCCAGGATGCGGCATGATCGCCCGGAACGCAACTACATCTCAGGCCCGTCGGTGCGGTCCGGGTCGGGCGCAGGATCCGGTCGACGTGAAGGATCGCGAGGCGGCTTGGGTGTCCGCATGGCCATGATGACTGCGGCGATTCCACCGCAGAGCCCACCCAAGGAACCGAGAAGCCCGCTGGAGGCACCGAGGGCTTCGAGCCAGAAATTCTCGTAGTGAGCCGGGCTGCCAGGTGGGAAGACGCCATCACTCTTCGGCAGGGAAAGCAGCAGCAGAATGGCACCCACTGTGAAAGCCACAGCCGAACGCCAGGCTAGGCGGCGGATGTCGTCCTTGCGTGTGCGTGATCTGTTCATGGCCCCCCGTTGACGGCGCTTGGAGGCGTTGCCGTCCTGAAGTTACGGCGGCGCGTCATTCACTTGTTCAGCGGCTGAGCGCGCAGCCAGCAGTAGTGCCAGTCTGCATCAGGGTGGGGGTCAGCTCCCCACATCCGCAGCACGTAGGTGCCGCCGCTGATCTCCATCTGGCCAGGCGGCCGGCCGTGCTCGCCGGGCTGCACCGTCACTCGCCGCCATCGGCCGGGCCACCCTCGATCCCGAAACGCATGTCCACGTCTGTCCAACTGGTCGATCGGACCTGTGGTCACGCGAAGGTCCCGCCGAATCCGGCGGGGGCCTGTCGTGTGCGTCCTGCGATGCCTCACTGCCCCTGGACAACCACGTCGGTGATCTCCACGGAGACCTTCGTGCTCGCCGAAGCGGTGCTGAGCACGGTGGGGGTGTAGTTCAGGCTCGTCCGGTCCGACAACTCAGCCGTCTCGATGACCGGGCCGGAGTCGCCGCCGCGGATCTCGTAGGTGATCTCGTACACGGCGTCCGGGTCGATGTCGTCGGTGAGGCCCAGGTAGCTCAGCTTCGGCTCCACGGTCATGTTGCAGCCCGCCGACCCGAAGCATTGCCGGTCGGTGGTGCGCAGCTTGATGGTGAAGCTGTCGGCGTCCAGCTCGCTGTACGTCGGCTCCGGTTCCGGCTCGTCGGCGGCGGTGGTCGCGAGGTCCTCGGCTGGGGCGCTCGATGCGGTGGTGGTGGCCGGCGCACTTTCCTTGTCCTGTGACTGCACGACGACGATGCCGGTGGCGACGATCGCGGCGATCACGGCGGCGGCTGACCCGATGATGATCGCGTTCGTACAGGACTTCGCGGGCTTCGGCGGCTCGGGTGGGAGCGGTGGCGGGAAGTCCGGCTGCGGCGGCGTGGGTGTGCTCATGGTCCCCCCAGGTGATGCGTGATGTGGTGCATGATGCGCCTGTGTGAAGGTGCAGTGAAGGCGCTGTTCCTGATCTGTGACCCGAAGTCACTCAATGCGGGTACTACCTCGTGCCTGCGCCGAGCGCTCCGGCCGGTAGATGGTGGGTAGATCAGCCAGTAGAAGGCGGTAGGTGAGCTGATAGACGTGCAGGTCAGGCGGCGGTAGACGGCTCGGTAGACGCTTCCTGCGGCTCGGCCGGGGAAGGGGCTTCGAGGTCCCGCCGGCGCACCCCCCACGTCGGCACTCCAGACACCTTCACGGAGCGGTCGACGGGGATGTCCAGGCGCTCCAGGTGCACGCGCAGATCGGCCACCTTTCGGCCCTCCCACTGGCCGTGCTCCTGGAGGTGCGCGAGGACCGTCCGGAGGTGCACTCCACTGCCGGTCCCCATGATGTCGAGGAGCAGCCGCCGGACCGCCTCCACATCAGGGCCCGGAGCACCGTCGGCGGGTCCCTCATCGGTGCTCTCGGGGGAGGCAGCCTTCCGGGCTTCCAGGCAGCCGCCGTCCACCCGGCCGACAGCAGCCACAGCAGGCCCGGGAAGGTGCGCACCAGGCCCCACAGGCCGTAGAGGCCCAGGACGAGGACGGCCAGGCGCAGCCAGCAGCCGAGAGCGGCGCGCCAGCCGGTCAGGTCGTCGCGGCGGGCCCGGGCCACCCACGCGGTGATGCGGGCGCCGATGCGCCGGGCGAGGACGCTGGAGCCGTCCGCGAGGCGGTCGACGGTACGGGCAAGGCGGTTCACAGGAGTCCGGCCCCCTGCACTGCGGCAACCACGCCGTCGCCGACTGCGTTGAGCGCTCCGGGCAGCCAGGCGAGGGCGCCGGCCACGCCTGCGGTCAGGCACAGGGTGCTGCCCACGTAGGCGCCGCCGATGATCCGACGGCGGTCCTTCCGCCCAGCCTCCCTGTAGGCAAGGACGACGAGGAGGACGGCGATGACGACGATGACCGCGCCGGTGGCGCCGAGGCCGACGAGCTGACCGGTGGTGAGGCCCTGGGTGGAAGTGGTGCCGGTCGTGGCCTGGCTGGTGCGCTCGCCGAGGCCGTTGCCGACGGTGCCCGAGCGGGAGTGAGCCCAGCCGAGGATCCCGCCGGGGCAGGCGGCGGCGCCGAAGCCCTTCGAGTGCCAGGTCTGGCGCATGACGCCGTCGTCGGTGGTGGTTTCGACGCGGCCGGCGGAGCCGTTGCAGCTCTGGCAGGTCACGGCGTGGCTGGGCTGTTTCGCGGGCTGATCGGTACGCTCCATGGCGGACCTGCTACTTCGTCACGGTTGTGGGTAGGTCCGGCCCCGACCGGCAGGGTGAGAGCTCCGGTCGGGGCCGTTCTGTTGGTGCAGTGCCAGAGCGGCGGAACCTCTTTACAACGTCAAGAGGTTTGGGAAGGATGTTGCCGTGCCCAAGAGCCCTGACAGCGAGGGGGTTCCGCGCTTGATGACCGTCTCGGAGATCGCGCTGGAGCACGGGGTCAGCCGTCAGACGGTGCACTCGTATCGGACGACGCGCGACGACTTCCCGAGGCCCGTCGAGGGTGAGGGCAGTACGCGTCCCCGGTTCCGTGCGGATGAGGTGGCCGCGTGGTTCGCGGCGAACCCGCCGCGGCCGGGCAAGCGCACAGACCTCGCGACCCGAGACGAAGGAGCGTCAATGGAGGCGACAGGAATCGCGGTCCCGCCCGGGGCGGCCTTGGAGGCGGCTCGCGAGTTCGTGCAGTGGCTGCGCGCCCAGCTCGACGAGGACGAGCGGGTCGCGCGAGCGGCAACGCTTGGGCCGTGGGTACAGAGCGGTATCGGCGACTACGGCTGGACCGTCGACTTCGGGCGTCCGGGAGCGGGAGTCGAAACTGCGGACACGGAACAAGGGCTCGCCGACGCTGACTTCATCGCCGTGCACAATCCGGCGCGGGTGCTGCGCGAGATCGACGCCAAGCGGCGCATCCTCGACCTGTACGCAACGGCCGTCGAAGATCGGTTGGCGCTGCGCGCCCGAATGCGCGAAGTGATCCACTCGGATGCTGACGAGTTCGGCCGTCTGCACCTGCAAGAGAGCGAGCTGATCAAGACCGCTGAGTGCCTGGCCCCAGTGACACGCCTGCTCGCGCTGCCGTACGCGGACCGGCCCGGATACCGCGAGGAGTGGGAGTGGCGGCCGTAGCTGGACGGCTGTGAGCCCCTGCCTCGACTGGGTTGGGGCTTGATGTTTGAATCGAACGCGTGAACGAGTTGCCGCCAGATTCACGCCGCCTTCGGGCGATCCTGGCGTACCTCGATCAGCAGCTCGCCGACGAAGAGACCATCGTGACGTACCTGCGGCTCCAGCGGGAAGCCGTACGAGCCGCCCTTGCCCGCGCTGAGGCCCCACCGCCACGGCGGTCGCGGCTCCCCAAGGGCGGTACCGGCCTCGGTCCGATGGCGCAGATCGCGCCCCGGCCGCAGTTCGTTGTCCAGCAGAAGCGGACGGCCCGGGGGCCTCAGCCCGCGATCATCCACGTCGGTGACTGCTCGATGATCGAGGGCACGCCGTATTGGATCACGGAGCACGATGCGCGCGTGTCCATCACGGACCCGAACATCGAGGCGTGCCAATTCTGTCGGCCAGACACCGAGTTGGGCGTCCTGGACTGAGCCGTGCTGATCGAGTGGCGCGGCGGCGGTCCGGACACACTGACCTACTAGGCGAGCACCAGGGCCTACGGCCCCCGCGGGATGCTTGCGGGGGCCGCCCCCGACTATCGAGCCTTGTCGCTCGTGTCGTCACCATCTGTGGCGGGGCGCTGTATTTCCGCCTTAGCGGTTTTCAACGCGCGGACGGTTTCGGCCGCCCTTTCCGCAATACCGGACACCGCGTGCAGGGACAAGGTGACGATAAACGTCACGCTTGAAATCACCCCGACTACGATTCCGGTCCAGCCGTCATGCATCCCGGCCCCCCTCTCCTCGGCCAGCCCCGGTAGCAGATTGCTCCGGGGCGCTTGAGGACCCGTAGCGGGTGGGGCAGAGGTGCAGGGGGTCGGGCTGCGCGGCTGCACATCCCTTACTCGACCGATAGTAATTCCTTGTGTACTTTGCGTTCAATAGTCCGGCGGGGCCATACATCTGCCGCAACTGGGCTCAGGCCGCGGTGTCCAGCCCGGTCCAGGTGCGCCCGCACGCGGTACAGCGGGCTACGGGCTGGACGCCGGCACCTCCGTGGATCTCGATCTGGCCGCCGCAGTCCGGGCAGGGGTGGGCGATGGTGGCCGTACGCCCGGCGATGTCGAGGGCGCGCTCAACCCGCTCGCAGGCCTCTGCCGCGACGTTGGCGATCAGCCGTGCCTCGCGGTCGGGCAGCGGCCGGAACGGGCCGGGTGCGCCCTCTACGCGGGCGAGGAGCCACAGGGCGGTGTGCGGGGCGGTGTGCCGTCCGCCGAAGCGCCACCGCCGCGGGTCCACGGCGTCGGCGCGCGCCAGCTTGGCGCGGCCGGCCCGGTCGGCGGCCAGCCACGACCGCGGGGCGAAGGTCATGGGGGAGCGCTGGACGGCGGCGGCGACCTGGTCCCCCGGTGGCGGTGAGGGCGGCTTCGACGGTGCGCATGGTGTCGAGGATCGCGATGCGGAGCGGGGGCCGGGTGGCGCCGATCTGGTTGGGGTCGCGGTCGAGGAACTGCCGGTTGTAGGCGGCCTGCCAGCGCGCGGCTTCAGCGAGTTCCTCGTCGGCCTGGTCGAGGGCGTTGAGGTAGTCGCTCATGCGGCCGGCGGGGGCCATGTGGTGGTGCCGGTCGACGCGAGGGCGTCTTGGAGGTCGGTCCAGCGAAGGGCGAAGTGGTGGGAGGAGTGGTGGCCGGCCAACGAGCCGTCCCGGCCGACCACCCGCAACCGCAAGCTGTCCGCGTGGACCGTCCATATCCAGCCCAAGTGGGGGAAGCGCAAGCTCAACTCCCTCACCTACCTGGAGCTCCAGACCTGGGTGGCCAAGGAGTTGAAGGGCTACGCCACGCAGACGAAGGTCCTGGAACTGCTGAAGATGATGCTCCGGCACGCCGTCCGCGACCAGCGCATCCCCTTCAACCCGGCCGCCGACGTCACCAAGACGGCGAGCCCGCCCGTACGGCACCCCGACGACCTGACGCCCCCCACAGAGGAGCAGTACACCGAGATCCGCAAGCACATCCCGGTATGGTGGCAACCTGTCACCGACTTCCTCGAAAACACCGGCCTGCGCTGGGGCGAGACCGCCGGCACCCGCCGGATCTTCCTCGACCTGGAGGCCGACACGGTCAAGGTGTGGTCATCGACGACCGCGGCACGCTGCGCCGCCAGGGCATCCCGAAGACGGCGGCCGGCTTCCGCACCGTCCCGCTCACGCTGAAGGCCAAGACTGCGGCCTTCGCGATGATTGACCGGCTGGACCCTGCGGCAACCGTGACGCCTGTCGAGTCCGGCATGCACCCTGAGGAACTGGTCTTCCGAGGCCCGCTCGCCGGGACGACGAAGAAGGTCAACGGGGTTGAGATTCCCGTTGAAGGTGCGTTGAGCAGGAACAACTTCCGGCGGGTGTGGATCCCGGCCATCCTGGAAGCCGGCCTCGCGCGCATGGTGACGAATCCGGAGACCGGGCGCCGTGAGTGGTGGCCGCGCGTCTCGGACTACCGTGACCGCTTCGCGTCGCGCCTGCACGAGGGCGGCATGTCCGAGGTCGACGTGCAGTACATCCTCGGGCACGAGCGGGGCGGCAAGGTCACCTGGCTGTACACCCACCGAGGCGAGCAGGCCCTCGACAACGCGCGCGAAGTCCTCGCCAGCGGACGTCACTTGCGGGCCGTCTCATGACCCCGGCCGGGCTTGGAATCCACATCGATTCCACAAAACCCACTCCGCGCCCCTCGTCGGGACTCGGCGAAACTCGTGATCGGTAGGTCGCATGCCCGTTGACCTGCACTCGGAGCCGCTCGGCGAGACTCGGCCAGACTCGCTAGTCGCTGCACGTGACTTTGCATGGCAGATGTCAGGGGTTCGACTCCCCTAGGCTCCACTCTTGAAAGCCCTCCGACCTGCGGAAACGTGGTTCGGAGGGCTTTTGCGTGGTCCGGAGGATGGCGCGCAGGACGGGCACGGGCCGCCGACGCATGTTTCACGTGAAACAGCACGGCGGGACGGGAGACCCCCAAGGCTCTCAAGACTGAGCCCCGAGTCTCCCGCCCCGCCGTGCTGATGGGGTCGGCAGCCGAGCCGTTGGATCCGTGGCCGAGTCGGCCGAGTTCTGGGCCTCGGTGGCCGTCAGGAACGGTCGTCGCGCCGGGCGGCCTCGTCCTCGGCCTGCTTCGCCTCGACCTCCGGGTCCAGAACGGACTCACCACTGCCGTCCACGGAGCTCAGACGGCCCGACTCGGGAACCTCCGTCGCGGCGGGCGGCTCCACCAGCCAGTCCGGGTTGGCCTGCTTGTCCCACCACTTCCAGGCCGCGAAGGCACCGCCCGCGAGGGCACCGACAACGACCAGCGCCTTCATGGCGCGGCCGGCCCTCGCCCGCCGTTCCTGCCTGCGGATCAGCTTCTGGACCTCCTTCGACGAGACCTGACCGCGCAGCGCGGCCATCGCGGCCACACTCCGGGCGGCGGCCTCCGTCGTGACGGGCACGGCCGCGGCCACAGCCTGCTCGAGCCTCGGCCTGGAGTACTCCGCCGCCTGCCGGGCGGCCTTGCGTGTCCGGACGGCGGCCTCGTGAGCGGCCTGGTCGACCTTCGGCGGCACATGCGTCCGGGCCTGCTCCAGATACGGCTGCACATGGGCGCCGTACTGGACGCGAGCCTGCCCGGCGGCCTGCGTCACCTTGGGCGCTAGCCGTACGCGTGCCTCGTGTGCGTAGTGCGCGGCCCTGTCCTTGGCCGTGTCGGCGTAGGGCGCCACCACTTCCGCGGCGTGCAGCACGCTGTCCTTCGCCGAACCGGTCGCGGCGCGCACGCTGTCGATGCGGGTCACGGGTTCCTCCTCCTCGGTGGCGTACGGTATTTCGACTTTCCACCCTTTTACGGATCATGCCTCCCGGCGCACCGCCAGGCATGCGCGGGCGGGCATCCGGGTCACGGGAGCCGGCTCCGGGCCATCTCCGGTCGAAAACCGATCAAGAGCGGACCGAGCGCTGATCGGGAGCCGATCACATGCAATAGCGGATGAATAGGGTTCAACAGGAGCTTGTCGTCGACAATGCCACGGATCGCCTCCGCGCGCCCCCGCCCCGGGACTACTCGACTGGTTTTCTGCAAGCGATCGGCCCGGTTTACCTCCGGTGAACGGAGGTCGGGCGACGCGGAGCCCCGTCCATGCGAGGATCAGGGAGTCACGGAAAGACAACGGAAGGCAGATCGTGGCTGAGCAGCTCTACGCCACCCTGAAGACCAACCACGGCGACATCGAAGTCCGGCTTCTGCCGAACCACGCCCCCAAGACGGTCAAGAACTTCGTCGAGCTCGCCCAGGGCGAGCGGGAGTGGACCCACCCGGAGACGGGCCAGAAGTCCACGGACAGGCTCTACGACGGCACGGTCTTCCACCGGGTGATCAGTGGCTTCATGATCCAGGGCGGTGACCCGCTGGGCAACGGCACCGGCGGTCCCGGCTACCAGTTCGAGGACGAGTTCCACCCGGACCTGCGCTTCGACAAGCCCTACCTGCTGGCGATGGCCAACGCCGGCCCGGGCACCAACGGCTCGCAGTTCTTCATCACCGTCTCCCCGACGGCGTGGCTGAACCGCAAGCACACCATCTTCGGCGAGGTCACCGACGCGGCCAGCCAGAAGGTCGTGGACACCATCGCCACGACCCAGACGAACCCGCGCACCGACCGCCCGGTCAACGACGTGGTCATCGAGTCGGTCGTGATCGAGACCCGCTGAGACCCGCCGAGTGCCGAAGCCTCCGCAGGGAACCAATCGCCCCGCTCGTCCGTAAAGATGAGCGGGGCGGGCTTTTCTCATCACGACCTAGGGGATCCCATGGACGACCAGGCTGCGGGCAGCCCGCAGGACGCCCACAGCGTCCCCATGTGCTACCGCCACCCGGACCGCGAGACCGGCATCCGCTGCACCCGCTGCGAGCGCCCGATCTGCCCCGAGTGCATGGTCAACGCCTCCGTCGGCTTCCAGTGCCCCGAGTGCGTCCGCAGCGGTTCCGGCACCGGCCACGCCCCCACGGCCGCCATGCCCCGGACGATCGCCGGCGGAGCCGTCACCGCCGACCCCCGCCTGCTGACCAAGATCCTCATCGGGATCAACCTGGCGGTGTTCATCGCCGTCCAGGTCCACGAGTCGCTCCTGAACGACCTCGTCCTGCTCGGCGCCTGGCCGCCGGCGCCCTTCACGCCCACACAGGGCGTGGCGGGAGGCGAGTGGTACCGCCTGGTGACGTCGATGTTCACGCACCAGGAGATCTGGCACATCGCGTTCAACATGCTCAGCCTGTGGTGGCTCGGCGGCCCGCTCGAAGCGGCCCTCGGCCGTGTGCGCTATCTCGCGCTCTACCTCGTCTCCGGACTCGCGGGCAGCACCCTGGCCTATCTGCTGACCTCCCCGAACACGGCGACGCTGGGTGCGTCCGGCGCGATCTTCGGCCTGTTCGGTGCGACGGCCGTGCTGATGCGCCGGCTCAACTACGACATGCGGCCCATCATCGCGCTGCTGGTGATCAACCTGATCTTCACCTTCAGCCCGGGCTTCAACATCTCCTGGCAGGCCCACATCGGCGGCCTCGTCGCCGGTGTCGTCGTCGGATACGCCATGGTCCACGCGCCGCGCGAGCGACGTGCCCTGATCCAGTACGGCACGTGTGCGCTGGTCCTGGCCGTGGTCGTCCTGTTGACCCTGTTGAGGACGGCCCAGCTCAGCTGAGCGCGACCGTTGTCCACAGCGGGTGGCGGATCTTGTGCACAGTGTGCGGGAACACCTGTGCCCCCTGTCATCGACCCGTGTTTCCGCAGGTCAGGCAGGGGGCGAACAAGTTTTCGAGTTCCGGTACTTCCGTCATACCGGCGTCAACGCCCAACGAGTTATCCACAGATCGTCTTTCTTTTCCACCTGTGGAAAACGGCTGTGGATAACTCGGCGAACAGCCCTGGGCAGAGCTGCGTTCACCTTCCGGTGACCCCTACTTCCACTGGGTCGAGACACCGAATCCGGCGGCGATGAAGCCGAAGCCCACCACGATGTTCCAGTTGCCCAGCGAGTCGATGGGCAGGGACCCGTCGGTGACGTAGAAGACGACGATCCAGGCCAGGCCGATGAGGAACATGGCCAACATGACGGGCGCGACCCAGGCACGGCTGTTCAGCTTGATCGCGGTCGCCTGCTTCGCGGGCGGCGGCGTGTAGTCGGCCTTCTTGCGGATACGTGACTTCGGCACGAGGGTCTCTCCTGTCGATGCGCTGCGTGGCCGCGCAGGGAACTGGGTCGGTCTCGGGGCAGCGTTGAGGGGACTCTGAGTGCTCCCCCGGGCGTCCGTTAGCGTAGTGCTTCCGTGGCGCCGAAGGAGATAAGGGTACGTTGAGCAATTCTGCCGACTCCCCCGGGACGGGATCCACCCCTGAGCGCGCGCGCCGTTTCCGGCCCGTGCGGATCCTCACGGCGGCCGTCTTCGCTCTCGCGGGGCTCATCTTCTTCACCAGCTTCAACACCGCCAAGGGCACCAATATCCGCACGGACACCTCGCTGTTGAAGCTGTCCGACCTCATCCAGGAGCGCAGCCGGGAGAACGGCGAGCTGGACGAGACCAACGGGACCCTGCGCAAGGAGATAGAGGCGCTCGCCGAGCGGGACGACGGCAGCACCAAGGCGGAGGACGACAAGCTCGCCGCCCTGGAGAAGCGCGCGGGCACGCAGAAGCTCAAGGGCGAGTCGCTCACGGTCACGCTCAACGACGCCCCGCCGGACGCCACCGCCAAGCTGCCCGGCTATCCCGAGCCGCAGCCCGACTACCTGGTCATCCACCAGCAGGACCTCCAGGCCGTGGTGAACGCGCTGTGGCAGGGCGGGGCCAAGGGCATCAAGGTCATGGACCAGCGGCTGATCTCCACCAGCGCGGTGCGCTGCGTGGGCAACACCCTGATCCTCCAGGGCCGCGTCTACTCACCGCCGTACAAGATCACGGCGGTCGGTGACCCGGGCAAGCTCCAGAAGGCGCTCGCGGCGTCCCCGGCGATCCAGAACTACATGGTCTACGTCAACGTCTACGGGCTCGGCTGGAAAGTCGAGGAGAACGGGCCGGTGACTCTTCCCGGTTACTCGGGCACAGTGGATCTGCACTACGCGAAGCCCGTGGAGGAGTAGAGCCTGGCCGGGGGAGCCGCCGGTGCGTGTGATCGTCAGGACCCTCAGCGAACTGTGCATCACCGTCGGCAGCGTGATCGTGCTGTTCGTCGTCTACGTCCTGTTCTGGACCGGCGTGCAGGCCGACGGAGTCATGGACGACCAGATCGAACTGCTCCAGGAGCAGTGGGCGAAGTCGAGCGCGCCCCCCGCGGCGGACGGCTCCTCCCCCGCGAGCCCGCCGAGACCCGCGCCCTACGCCAAGGGCAAGCCCTTCGCGATCATGTACATCCCGCGTCTTGGTTTCACGTGGAACAAGCCGGTGCTCGAAGGCACGGCCACCGGCACCCTGAAGAAGGGCCTGGGCCACTACGCGGAGACCGCCCAGCTCGGCCAGAAGGGCAACTTCGCGGTCGCCGGCCACCGCCGTACCTACGGCGATCCCTTCAAGGACTTTCCCGAGCTGAGGCGGGGTGACGCCGTGGTCCTGACCGACGGCACGACCTGGTTCACGTATCGGATCGACAAAGGACCGTACAAAACAGTGCCCTCCGACATCGAGGTGATCGACCCTGTCCCACGTACATCCGGGTACACGCGTTCGGGCCGCTATCTGACGCTGACCACGTGTGAACCGGAATGGGGACACAGTCATCGGCTGATCGTCTGGGCGCACCTGGACTCCACCCAGCCTGTGGAGGCAGGGAAACCAGAGGCGCTCCGACGTTAGTCTGGTGGCTGTACGGCGTGGGTCTGGTGCCGTGGTACGACGGAAGGGACGGCATGTACGGCTGGATCTGGCGGCATCTGCCGGGCAACACGTGGGTGAAGGCGTTGATCTCACTCGCCCTGGTCGTGGCCGTGGTCTACGTCCTCTTCCAGTACGTCTTCCCGTGGGCGGAACCGCTGCTGCCCTTCAACGATGTGACGGTGGACAACCAGTGAGCGCGCGCATTCTGGTCGTGGACAACTACGACAGCTTCGTCTTCAACCTGGTCCAGTACCTGTACCAGCTGGGCGCCGAGTGTGAGGTCCTGCGCAACGACGAGGTGTCGACGGCGCACGCCCAGGACGGCTTCGACGGTGTCCTGCTCTCCCCGGGCCCGGGGACTCCGGAGGAGGCGGGCGTCTGTGTCGACATGGTCCGGCACTGCGCCGCCACGGGCGTCCCGGTCTTCGGTGTCTGCCTCGGCATGCAGTCGATGCAGGTGGCGTACGGCGGGGTCGTGGACCGTGCGCCCGAGCTGCTGCACGGCAAGACCTCGCTGGTCGAGCACACGAGCCGGGGTGTCTTCGCCGGCCTGCCCTCGCCCTTCACGGCGACGCGCTACCACTCGCTGGCCGCCGAGCCCGCGACGGTCCCGGCCGAGCTGGAGGTCACGGCCCGGACGCACGACGGCATCGTGATGGGCCTGAGGCACCGCGAACTTCCCGTCGAGGGCGTGCAGTTCCACCCCGAGTCGGTGCTGACCGAGCACGGGCACCGGATGCTGGCCAACTGGCTGGTGGAGTGCGGCGACCAGGGTGCGGTGGCGAGGTCGGCCGGGCTCGCCCCGGTGGTGGGCAGGGCCACGGCGTGACGGCGCTGCGCCCCGAGCGCGAGTCCGACACCTCGTACGGGCAGCAGTCGTACGGGGTGCCGGGTGCGTTCGAGGACTGGTCGGGCGGAGGGGCGTACGGTGCTTCCCCGCGGCCGGAACCGCAGCCGCAGTCACCGTCACAGCCCTACATGTCAGAGCCGGAGCCGTACGCGGCGTCGTACGAGCCCGTCCCGGACGAGCCGTATCTGCCTCCGGCCGACGAGGAGACGGTGGCGCTGCGGATACCGGATCCGCCGCCCGCGGCCGGTGACCCCACATCCGGCTCTCCGGGCTCTTCCGCCACACGGCACGATGGACCTGCCCCCGGCGGCCGCGCGGCCCGCAGAAAGGCCGCCAAGCGCCGTCACGGGCGCCATGGCGGCGTTTCGGAGACCCGCTCGGCCCAGGAATCGGCTCAGGACTCGGCGCAGGAGGAGCGGCGGGCGCCGCTGTCGCGGGTCGAGGCGCGACGGCAGGCGCGGGCGCGCAAGCCGGGCCCGGCGGTGGTGGCCAGCCGGGCCATCGGCGAGGTGTTCATCACCACCGGTGTGCTGATGCTGCTGTTCGTCACG